>CALUOV010000128.1 GCA_944322275.1 uncultured Bacteroides sp.
AACTTAAAAATAATCATTTCCCAAGAAAGAAGAAACACTCTTTCTATATTAAACTTTAAAATTTAAACAGGCTCTTATTCATATTCCGTAGTTCAATCAATGCGCAGGCAAAGTTACGGAATTTTGGTCGTTGCGAAGAAACTTTTTAATTAAAGTCGCTATTTTTTAATTTATTCTTCTGTCAAGAATCTATTCACTAGCTTTGCTGTGTTTCGTCCGCTCATCATGGCTCGTACTACGAGCGAAGCGCCATTTGCCGCATCACCGGCCACAAATACATTTTTGGCGAATTGGGGAAGCTGGGGCTTCAGGAAGCCCATCGCCAACAGAACCATGTCCGCCTTTATCACTTCAGGCTTGCCCACCGGTTCCATCACAGGGCGACCGCCTTCGGAAGCGGGCTTCCATACGACTTCCTGCACCTCGGCACCCGTCACTTTTCCGTTTTTGCCTATGAATCGCAATGTATTAAGGTTCCATCGGCGCACGCAGCCTTCCTCATGACTGGATGTTGTCTTGAGCGTGCGCGGCCATTCGGGCCACGGATGTTGCGGGTCATCAGGACCATCCACAGGACGGGGCATAATCTCTATTTGCGTCACGCTACGGCATCCTTGGCGGTGTGCCGTGCCTATGCAATCACTGCCCGTGTCACCTCCGCCTATGACAAGCACATCTTTTCCCTTAGCATTTACTCGTTCTTCAGACGGAATTTCCGCCCCGGCCAATACCCGGTTTTGCTGTGCCAGCATGTCAAGCGCAAAATAGACGCCCCGCAAGTCACGGCCGGGAATAGCGAGGTCACGTGCTTCCGGCGTGCCCGTCGCGATGACGTAAGCGTCAAATCCTTCTGGCAGTTGGGTTAAATCGACTGGAGTGTTGAAGCGGAAATCAATGCCTTCTGCCCGCAACACATTCATGCGGCGGTCGATGACGGCTTTGTTCAGCTTGAAGTTCGGTATGCCGTAACGCAACAGTCCGCCCGCGTCCTCGTTCTTGTCGAACACTGTCACGGTGCATCCCTTTAGGTTCAGTTGGTTGGCGGCTACCAGTCCGGCAGGTCCCGATCCTATCACGGCTACACTCTTTCCGTTACGTTCGGGGTGATGGATGCGCACGTAGTTTTCTTCGAAAGCGTGTTCGGTGATGGCAGCCTCGTCCTCGCGGTTGGTCGTAGGCTCGTGCTCCACGAGATTTAGCACACAGGCTTTCTCGCACAAAGCGGGACAGACACGTCCCGTAAACTCCGGGAAGTCGTTGGTGGAGTTGAGCAGGCGATAAGCCAGTTCCCAATCGCCACGGTAGAGGGCATCGTTCCATTCCGGCGGACGGTTGCCCAAAGGACACGCCCAGTGGCAGAAAGGCACGCCGCAATCCATGCAGCGTGACGCCTGCTGGCGGCGGTCGCCTGAATTAAGGGTTTGTTCCACTTCGCCGAAGTCGTGTATCCGGTCGTGCACGGGGCGGTATCCCGCCTCCTTGCGGTGTATTGTCAGAAAAGCTTTAGAGTCTCCCATTTTCTATATTCTATTTTATTATATACTAATCTTTCACTGCTTGTGTCCACCATGTCATAAGTTTCATGCTGGACAAACATTATCACAGTAGTGATGTTACATTGTCACAGTACGAATGTGAAGCCTTCACAGTACCGATGTGAAACATTCACAATTAGGCTGTGAAGCCTTCACAGCCCTACGGGCATCATGTGTGAATGCTTCACACCGGCTATCGTGAAAGGTCTTGTCAGTAATCCCGCTGCATGTCGGCTATCTTCTGCTTCAGTTTCATTACCTGCTCTTCCTGTAGGACGCGTTTATACTCGATGGGGACTACCTGAATGAAATCCTCCACATAGCGCGGCCAGTCGTCGAGCATCTGGCGGGCCAGCTTGGAGCCGGTATACAGGTAATGCTGGCGCACCAGTTCGTGCAGTTCCTTGCGGTAGGAGCTTTCCTCCACAAGATTGATTTCCACCATGTCCATGTTACAATAGTAATCGAAATCGTGCCGCTTATCCCACACGTAAGCCACGCCTCCGCTCATGCCTGCGGCAAAGTTCCGTCCGGTTTCTCCCAAGACTACCACACGGCCTCCGGTCATGTATTCGCAACAATGGTCGCCCGCGCCTTCTACCACGGCTATGGCACCGGAGTTGCGCACGGCAAAGCGTTCGCCCACCTTTCCGTTGACATACAACTCACCGGACGTGGCACCGTACAGACCCGTATTGCCGGCTATGGTATTGTCTTCGGCACTGAAGTTACTCCGGACAGGAGGCAGGATGGAGATGCGTCCGCCGCTAAGCCCCTTGGCAAAGTAATCGTTGGCCTCGCCTTCCAACTTGAAGTTCACCCCTTTTACGAGGAACGCGCCGAAACTCTGGCCGGCACTGCCTTTGAACTTGACGTTGACGGTGGAGTCCGGCAGACCTTCTTCTCCGTATTTGGAGGCAATCAATCCGCTGAGCATTGTACCGACGGCACGGTCGGTATTTTTGATGGCATAGTCGAGATTTACTTCCTCCTGTTCTTCTACGGCACGCTGGGCAGAACGTATGATTTGACGGTCGAGCACCCCTTCAAGGTCGTGCGCCTGCCCCGCCGTGTGACAGAGCGGGCATTTCGCGTCTTCCTTGAAGAGCAGGCGGGAGAAATCGAGCATCGAGGGTTTGCTTCCTTTGTCGGCAGGCTTGCGTATAATCAGTTCGGTATGCCCCACGATGTCGCTGAGCTTCGTATATCCCATCGCGGCCAAATACTCACGGACTTCTTCCGCCAGGAACGTGAAATAGTTGACCAGATACTGGTATTTGCCCATGAAGTGACGCCGGAGTTCCGGATTCTGGGTGGTCACCCCAAGCGGACATGTATTCAGATTGCATTTGCGCATCATGACGCATCCCAGGACAATGAGCAACAACGTGCCGAAGCCAAACTCTTCCGCACCGAGCAAAGCCATGAGGATGATGTCGCGTCCGGTTTTCAGCTGGCCGTCCACTTGCAGGCGGATGTTGCCGCGCAATCCGTTCTTCACCAGCGTCTGTTGCGCCTCGCTGAGTCCTATTTCGGGCGGTATGCCCGCAAAGCGCATGCTCGAGGCCGGGCTGGCTCCCGTTCCTCCTTCGGCTCCCGATATGACAATAAGGTCGGCCTTGGCCTTGGCGACACCCGCCGCAATGGTGCCCACGCCGCTCTCGGCAACCAGCTTGACACTGATGGCCGCTTGGGGGTTGACGTTCTTCAGGTCGAAGATGAGTTGCGCCAGGTCCTCGATGGAGTAGATATCGTGGTGGGGCGGAGGCGATATGAGCGAGATGCCGGGAATGGAGTGGCGTGTCTTGGCAATCACCTTGTCCACTTTAAAGCCCGGCAATTGCCCGCCTTCACCGGGCTTCGCGCCTTGTGCCACTTTGATTTGTATTTCTTCGGCGTTTACCAAGTACTCGGTCGTCACGCCAAAACGGCCGGACGCGACCTGCTTGGTCTTGCTGGAAAGCGAAATGCCCTCCAATTGTGTATGGAAACGCTCGCTGTCCTCGCCGCCTTCACCTGTATTGGAGCGTGTGCCGAGCTTGTTCATGGCCAGACAGATGGCTTCGTGAGCCTCCTTCGAGAGCGCCCCGAAACTCATGGCTCCGGCCACAAAATGCTTCACAATGGCGCTGACTGGCTCCACCTCATTGAGGTCGACGGGCGTCTTGGCACGTTTGAAATCGAAGAAGTCACGGATGAATATCGGATCGGATTTCTCGTCCACCAGACGGGTAAACTCTTTGTACTTGTTATAGTCGCCCGTGCGGGTGGCCAGTTGGAGCGTCGCGATGGTCTCCGGATTCCAGGCATGGCGCACACCGTCTTTCCGGTAATGGAACTGGCCCAGGTTGGGCAGAAAGTCGATATCGGCATCCTTGGCAAATCCGGCATCGTGCATGGCTATGGCATCGCGGGCTATTGTCTCCAGTCCGATACCTCCGATAGTCGATACTTCGGTGCCGAAATATGCCTTCAGCAGACTCTCCGACAAGCCCACCGCCTCGAATATCTTGGCTCCGCGATACGAACGGATGGTAGAGATACCCATCTTCGCCATGATTTTCAGCAAGGCTTTCTTCATGGCATTGATGTAGTTGGCCTCGGCGGTCTCGTAGTTTTCCTGCACTTTCTTGCGCTTCACCAGGTTATCCAGCACGGCAAACACCATGTAGGGGCACAAGGCCGACGCGCCGTAACCCAGCAGCAAGGCGGCGTGCATCGGCTCGCGTATCTCGCCGCTCTCTACAATCAGGGCTGTCTGCACACGCTTCCCGGCCGATATGAGGTAATGATGTACGGCACTGACGGCCAGCAGTGACGGAATGGCGGCATGTGTCCGGTCGATGTTACGGTCGGAAAGGATAATGTAGTTGTAGCCTTCGTCCACACTGCGGGCGGCCTCCTTGCAAAGATAGTCGAGGGCGGAACGCAACCCGTCTTCCCCCTTGGCGCACTCAAAGAGCATGGGTAGCTTCACGGTGTTGAATCCTTTGTAGCGGATGTTGCACAGAATGTCCAGTTGGGTATTATTCAATATCGGGTGAGGCAGACGCACCATTTTGCAGTTGGACGCATCGGGACGCAAGATACCCGAACCTACCCGGCCGATGTATTCGGTCAGCGACATGACAAGGCTTTCGCGGATGGAGTCGATGGCCGGATTGGTCACTTGCGCGAACTGCTGACGGAAATAATTGAACAAAGACTGAGGCCGGTTACTCAATACGGCCAATGGCGTGTCGTTGCCCATGGCCGCCGTAGGTTCCTGCCCGCCCACACACATCGGCACGATGGTGTTGTCAATGTCCTCGGCCCCGAAGCCGAACATCAGTTCGCGGCGCACCAGGTCGGGCACGGCATTGTCCACCTTGCGCCCGCTCTTCAGTTTCTCCAACTGAATGCGGTTACCGGAGAGCCACTGGCGGTAAGGATGCTCTGCGGCAAGCCGTTCCTTAATTTCACTGTCGTAGTAGATTTTACCTTCCTGCGTGTCGATGAGCAGGATTTTACCGGGTTGCAGGCGGCCTTTCTCCGCTATCTCAGAAGGATCGAAATCCATCACACCCACTTCCGAAGCCACGACCATCGTGTCATTCTTGGTAATCGTATAACGTGCGGGACGCAGACCGTTACGGTCGAGTAGGCCGCCGGCGTAGCGTCCGTCGCTAAAGAGCAACGCCGCCGGACCGTCCCAAGGCTCCATCAGGATGGAATAATACTCGTAAAAGGCTTTCAGTTCCTCGGAGATTGGATTCTTGTCATTGAAACTCTCCGGTACCATCAGCGACATGGCGTGGGGTAATGAAAGTCCCGACATGACAAAGAACTCGAACACGTTGTCCAGGCTGGCAGAGTCGCTCATGCCCGGCTGGACGATAGGCGAGATGTCCTTGATGTCGCCGATGGCTTCCGAACCAAGCACACTCTCACGCGCCTGCATCCACCCCCGGTTGCCACGGATGGTGTTGATTTCGCCGTTATGTGCCAACAGACGGAAGGGTTGCGCCAAGCCCCACGTAGGAAAAGTGTTGGTGGAGAAACGTGAATGTACCAAAGCTAGGCCGCTGGTGAAATACTTGTTGGTCAGGTCGGGGTAATATTGGCGCAATTGCAGGCTGGACAGCATACCTTTATAGATAATGGTATGGGCCGAGAGGGAACAGACGTAGAAATCTTTGTCATTCACCCTGCGTTCGATGCGCTTGCGGACGAGGTACAACGTGCGCTCAAACGTCGGCACATTCTCATCGGTAACGCCTGTCACGAACACTTGCTTGATGTCCGGCTCGCTGGAAAGGGCGGTCTCGCCCAAACAGGCAGGATTGGTCGGCACGCTCCTCAGGTGCATCAACGAAAGTCCTTCGCGCTCTATTTCTTCAATCATCACACTCAGTATGTCCTGCTGACGCTTACTGTCTTTTGGAAGAAATACGATGCCTGTCCCGTACTTTCCTTTCTCCGGGACGGGTATGCCTTGGAGCAAGATAAACTCGTGAGGTATCTGCAACAGGATGCCCGCACCATCGCCCGTCTTGTTGTCGGCACCTTCCGCCCCGCGGTGGCGCATGTTCTCCAGTACCTTCAAGGCGTTGTCCACCAGTTCGTGGCTCTTGTTGCCGTGAATGTTGACCACCATGCCGACTCCGCACGCGTCGTGTTCGTAAGCGGTATTATATAATCCTTTTCTCATGTTTCGATATTTTAAGTTATAAACTGAATATGCCACAAAGGGCACAGCCTTGGCTTCACAGCCATCTGCGCCCGAATTTTGCAGCTAAGGTTATATTGCCACCTCTGGACGTTGGTGTTGCCTTGTCTGGATGGAAGCATCGCCTTGGCTGGACGAAGGCATCGCCTTGGCTGGACGGAGGCAAAACCAACACGGGAAGCATCATCTGATGAACAGCAGTTCCCGGTATTTGGGTAACGTCCAAAGCTCGTCGGCCACGATCAGCTCCAGTTTGTCTATCTGGTAACGGATTTTCCCCATCTTGGGTTCTACCGTGTCGTGGTAAGCGATGGCTTTCTCGCGTTCGTCCGCAATCTTGTTTGCCACCTTGCGGGCGTTGACAAGTTCCTCCACACCCGTCTCGATGGTCTGTGTGCGCTCGGCTATTTCCTCAATAAGCTTCATGTTGCGTGCGCAGAGTTTGTCGGCTTTCTCTGCGGGGAATATCTGGCGCATGTTCTGCACGTTCTTGGCCAGCTGGCTCTGGTAGTGGGTGGCCACGGGCACGATGTGGTTCATGGTGATGTCGCCCATGACGCGCGCTTCTATCTGGATGCGCTTGGTGTAGGTATCCCATTTCACTTCGTTGCGCGCTTCCAGTTCCTTGCGGCTCATTACGTTCATCGTCTCGAACATCTTGACGGAATCCTCGGTGAGATAATTATCGAAGATGAGCGGACAGCTTGTCTCGCAATCCAGTCCGCGGCGTTTGGCTTCTTCCACCCATTCGTCGGAGTAGCCGTTGCCGTCAAAGCGTATCGGCTTGCAGGTCTTGATGTCTTCACGCAGTACGCTGATGATGGCGGCGTTCTGTTCCTGTCCCTGACTGATGAGTGCGTCCACCCGGCGCTTGAAGTCCGTGAGGGCTTCCGCCACAGCCGTGTTCAGCACAATCATGCCCGAAGCACAGTTGGCCTCGCTGCCCACGGCGCGGAACTCGAAGCGGTTGCCCGTGAAGGCGAAGGGTGACGTACGGTTGCGGTCGGTATTGTCGATGAGCAGTTCCGGTATCTCCGGGATGTCCAGCTTCATGCCCTGCTTACCCGTCATGTTGAAGAGGTCGTCCTTGTCGCTCTTCTCAATGT
>CALUOV010000129.1 GCA_944322275.1 uncultured Bacteroides sp.
TCAGAATCTCATCCACACATGCCTGCCGGGCACATTTCAGGCCACAAAGTAACATACAAATTTCCCAAATCTGGTTGGAGGGGTGTAGAAGAAAGAAAAGTATTGACAAATGATTGCTTTTGAAAGATGATGTCTACGAGTCTTCAAAAGTGTTAGTGAAGGGGAATCGGAAAAAGTAGAAAGGTAGAAATAAAAAATGCGGCTATACGGGAAAAACCGTACAGCCGCATTACACAATAAATTATGAAAAAAGAATTTCTTTATTCAGCACGCAGTGTAAAACGTTTGAAGTCTGTGATCTGCAGTTCGGGATCGGCTTCTTTCAGTACTTCGCGAACCGTCTTCTTGCCGTCCATGATGTCCTCTTGGTTCAGCAGGCAGACTTCCTTCAGGAACTTACCCAGACGACCTTTGGCGATGTTCTGAATCATCTGCTCGGGCAGGTGAGCAGCCTTTTCAGTGGAAACTGTAGCTATGATTTCCTTTGCCTTGGCTACATCCTCGGCAGTAATCCATCCCTTGGCCATATTGCTCTCCATGTGGTCTTCGCTGTCTACATGAGCGGGATTAATTCCAGCCTTTTTCAAGGCAGCCTCAACAGCTTTCTGTACTTGCTCGGCTTTGGTCTTCTCTATAGCTACGTCTATTTCTTTCTGCTTTACGTCTTCGGGTACACCGGCCTCATCGATGGCGATGGGGTTCATTGCGGCAATCTGCATACACACTTGCTTAGCCAGCTGCTCGTCTACAGCCTTGTTGAAAGCGGCGATAGTACAGAGCGAGTTGCGGTTCATGTGGTTGTATACCATTGTGCTTACGCCCTCTACGGTCATGTAGCCATCCAATTCCATCTTTTCGCCCGTGATACCGCTACGGTCTACTACAGCATCCTGCACAGTGCCTTTGCCCATCGGCAACGCTTTCACTTCGTCCAGTGTCTTGCACTTATTGGCAACGGCCAGATCCAAGATGTCTTGAGTCAGTTTTACAAAATCGGCATTCTGAGCCACAAAGTCAGTTTCGCACTTCAGGGCGATGATTACAGCAAAGTTGCCTGTGCTCTTAGCCAGTACACAACCCTCGGAAGCTTCGCGGTCGGAACGCTTGGCGGCTACGGCCTGTCCTTTCTTGCGGATAATCTCCATTGCCTTGTCAAAATCGCCTTCGGCCTCGGTCAAGGCGTTTTTGCAGTCCATCATACCAGCACCGGTCATTTTGCGGAGCTTGGTAATATCAGCCATTGTTACAGCCATACAGTCTTTCTTAATTTTAAATGGTGAATAATGAAAAAGGTAGTTAGTAGTCAGCAGTCAATAGTTTCTCACTACCAGCCACTTGCCACTAACTACCCGGTTTTATTAACTATGTAAAGAGAGTGTTTCTCTTCTTAAACCTCTTCCTCGTCTTTCATGAAAGCGGCGGCCTTGGAAGCGTTGATGGCTTCCTCATCCTGCTTGTCCAGACGGGCTTTGGCTGCTTTGCGCTTACCACCCTTGTTGGCGGGAGCCTCGCCGGCAGCTTCCATGTCTACCTTCTCGGCCTTGCGCTCTTCCAGACCTTCCTGCATAGCAGCGCAGCAAGCGTCCAGAATTACTTCAATGGACTTCGTGGCGTCATCGTTTGCAGGGATAACGAAATCAACGTTCGTCGGGTCAGAGTTCGTATCTACGATGCCGAATACGGGGATACCCAAACGGTTAGCCTCGCGAACGGCAATGTTCTCTTTCATCACGTCTACCACGAACAAGGCGGACGGCAGACGGGTCAGGTCGGCGATGGAGCCTAACGTCTTATCCAACTTAGCACGCTGACGCGAAATCTGCAGGATTTCACGCTTCGACAGGTTGGCATATGTACCATCGTTGGTCAGCTTGTCGATAGTAGCCATTTTCTTAACGGCTTTACGGATAGTCGGGAAGTTGGTCAACATACCGCCCGGCCAGCGCTCGATTACATAAGGCATGTTTACAGAAGCAGCCTTTTCGGCCACTACCTGCTTAGCTTGTTTCTTAGTAGCAACAAACAGGATTTTCTTTCCTGACTTGGCGATTTGCTTCAAAGCTTCGGCAGCTTCGTCAATCTTGGCAACCGTCTTGTTGAGGTCGATGATGTGGATGCCGTTGCGCTCCATGAAGATATAGGGAGCCATGGCGGGATTCCATTTTCTTTTCAGGTGGCCAAAGTGGCAACCGGCCTCCAATAATGTATCAAAATTTGTTCTTGACATTGTCTTTTAAGTCTTAAATCGTTTACTTTCTTTTTTGTTTTTCTAAACCAACCGCCGGGTAGCCTGTTCCGCCTCGCGGAGCGAAGAGTCCCGGAAGTTTAGATGCTAAACGCTTTTTAGTTGAGAGTTGAGAGGTAACACAGCCGAGAATTATCATGCAACTTGTCCGCCCCAACCATGCTCCAACTCTTAACGTTTGCTGAACTGGAATCTGCGGCGTGCTTTCGGACGTCCCGGTTTCTTACGCTCAACAGAGCGCGGGTCGCGTGTCATGAAGCCTTCAGCACGCAATGCGGGCTTGTCTTCGGGATTAATCTTCACCAATGCGCGGGCAATGGCCAGGCGCAGAGCTTGAGATTGTCCGGTGAAACCGCCACCGTTCAGATTTACCTTGATGTCATACTTCTCCGCAACGCCCAACTTGTTCAGCGGCTGCTTCACTACATACTGCAGGATACTTGAAGGGAAGTACACGGCCAAGTTTCTCTTGTTGATTGTGATTTTTCCAGTACCTTCGCTTACGAAAATACGTGCAACTGCACTTTTACGTCTGCCTAATGCATTTACTACTTCCATTATCTCTTATTTAAGTGCGTTAATATCAATCATTTTGGGCTGTTGGGCCTCATGCTTGTGCTCGCTTCCGGCATATACGTACATATTGCCCAGCAGCTTGGCGCCCAATTTGTTCTTGGGGAGCATGCCCTTTACAACTTTTCTCAGCAACTTCTCTTCGCCGTTGGGCTTAGCCATCAAGCGGGCGGGAGACATTTCACGCTGGCCACCGGGATAGCCCGTGTATGACAGATAGATTTTGTCTGTCCACTTGTTGCCAGTCATTTTCACTTTGTCGGCATTGATAATGATGACATTATCACCGCAATCCACATGAGGGGTAAAGTTGGGTTTATACTTTCCTCTCAACAGTTTCGCAACTTTTGCGCCCAGACGGCCCAGCACTTGGTCCGTGGCGTCAACGATGACCCATTCTTTGTTCACCGTCGCTTTGTTTGCAGAAATGGTCTTGTAACTTAAAGTATCCACTCTAATAATGTTTTTTAATTGTTACTACTAATCGTTTCCTCCACATCGAGCCTCGCGCCCCGGACAAAGGCCGAATTAACTCGCTATGAATGAAACATTTATCCTTATTAGATAATAATCGGCTTGCAAAGGTACGAATTTTCTACGAAACAGCAAACATTTTATTTCTTTTTTGATTTTCAGCCTGAAAGGAGATTCCATGCCTAAGCATACGTTTTCGCATGTGTCAGGAAACAGACTTGTTTCACTTTTTATAGATTCAGGAAACTTTATCCGTACTAAACTACCCTTATTATAGTATGAATAAAAAAGAGGATGCGTCAGGAAGGCGCATCCTCTTACCATTCAGATTAAGATTCTCAAATCTTGTTCAGACGAAGGTCTATTACTCAAACATGTTTTTGTAGTCCTGAGTAAACTCACCTTTCTTTGTACCTTGATTGTCACGGATCAAACCATAGGTCACTGCATCTTCGTGCTGCATGTCTACGGTACCTTTATTAACCTGTACATCCAAATAGTTTCTCAGATCCCATTCTGTTACAAAGTCATCTTTTTCAACTTCTTTCGTGTAGGTACTCCAAATTTCTGTATATTCATCATTCGCCTCTTCTGAGCCGCCACTATAGCTAGCTATCACCGCATTATCAATGTCTGTTGTTGTACCACTGATGCTGTAGAATTTTCCGCTTGCGCGCCAAATAGCATATTTTACGCCATCAACTTCTACGTAATCACTAGAATTCTGAGTCGGTTTTGCTCCTGCCTCAATCCATGCATTGATGATTTCCAAACGAAGATCGCGGTCTGTTACATTATAGTCACCATCCCATTCTCCAGCACCACCATTGGTAATATAATAACCAGCATCAGCCGTACTAGACTTCGGATCAACATTATTCACCAAATTAATCAAGATATTCAGAGCTTCAATATATTCATCGTTATATTCCCAAGCCTTCGGTTCTGCTTCCGTACCAATCACACCTTGGTTGATGAGCGAACCGGCAGCACTTACGTTAGCAATAATACCTGCAGCGGAAGCCACATTGTTTGTGTTTATCTCACCATTGTTGGTCAGCTTGCCTTCCAATTTCATGGACTTAACATTGTCAACAGTAACGCTTTCACCGATAGTCAGGTCTGCATTCTTAGCGGTTACGATAGTACCTGCGTTAATGGTAGCTACATCCTTTTTCGGGTTAGCTACGGTCACAGCGGTGTTTGCACCTACAGCATAGATAGAATATATCTTCTTGTCATCTACGTTTGTTACGTCCAGGCTGGCGTCCTTGTTCAGGAAGAAGGTTACATTATCAAAGTTCGAATCAGCGTCTGATCCCAAAGTCTCGTCAGCGGACAGATCCAAAGCGAAGCCTTCTACTCTGATCAGGTTCAGAACCTGCAATGCGCTCTGCTGCTTAGGTGTAGTAGTCACTTTTACAACATAGTCATTGTGATCCTTTATAATCTTATCATAAGCGGCCTGTGAGGTCAATGTTGTTTCGATAACACCTGTCACATTTGTCAAGTCGATATTGCTCCAGTTGGTGTAGTACGTGTCGTACATCTCATAGTTAGTAGCGTCAGCCAAAATCAGACTACCGAGATCGTCCGCATCGGTCAGCGTACCCTTAGCCAGTTGAATCATAGCGTACGGATCGGTGCCCAAAGTGATGGTACCATTGCTGATGATCTCAGTTGTTACCTTGAATTCACCGTTATCGTTGATAATACCCTTCTGGCTACCATTGATATTGTAGTTGTTCTCCAAAGTAGCTACATCCAACATACCACCGTAAGTTCCCTTCTTGTCGGCACTTGCCTGGATGTCAATAATACCGTTGTTCACTAAGCTCTTGAAGCTGGCAATACCGCGAGCCTTGTCGTTCATTCCGTTCTCGAAGCCTTCTACAGTGATAACTCCGTCCTTAGCATTCGTGAAGTCTGCAGTCATCGCAGAAGCATTGAAGCGACCGGCTACATTAATTGTTCCCTCATTAGAACCCTTAGCGTCTGCCAACAGGATAGCCTGGGTATATTTCTCATAATCCGGATCCGGATCAGCCTCTACAGTAAATGTTCCCTTGTTCACCAATTGTTCGAACTGCACCGTTGTACCTTCCTTCACAACAACTTGTGCATCAGAAACCAACTTGATCGCTGCGGTGATGGTTTCTCCGTCTACAGGAGCCTTTTCATTTTCAGCCTCAACATCTTCGCTGATATCATAGTCGAATATTACTTTTGCATCCGGTTGTTCCAGAACTTGCAGAGTCGGGCGATTTTCATCAGTTGCAAAAATGATGTGAGCCGGGTTAAATTTATATTCGTTCTGACCTACGAGGTTCAACTTAGCGTCACCAGTGTACAGAACCGGATATGCGGGGAAGTAGTGATCTGCATCTACCGTAATGCCTTCTTTTGCATTGTCAGGATTCAGTTTAACGACAGGAATATTCCATTCGTTAGCGTCACCATAGTCACGCCAATGAGCATTAATGTAGTCAACAGTGTAGTTCCAGTCATCCGTAGTTTCTACGGTGAATTCCTCTTCTTGCTCGAACAGTGTGATGTTTGTCTTACCACCCTTAATGATTAAAGTCTGCTCAGGCATATTGTAGAGTTTGCCACGCTCGAAAGTACGTTCCGTTACCACGTTATCATCCTCATCATACGAGTTCAAGTAAGCGTTGTAGATACCTTCGCTCGTATATACGTGCAATGCGAACAGACCCTCTGTCTCCTTTTTCTCTCCGTATGCTTCCTTGAATTCTTCTTGTGTGTACTTGCCAGAAGGAACAACTACCAACAGAGTCATTTCGTCATCGTTAGAATTGAACACAAACGGAGTTTCCAGTTGGAATTGCAGGTCTTGACTATTGTCTGTCAACTTACCGATTTCTCTCAGTGTGCCATCTTCCTTCTTTTGAGAAATAGCGTCGTTCACCAGCTGCATAGCTGCCTTGATTTGCTCTTCGCTTACAGGTTCGCCGTTGGCATCCTTTGTTACGATGGCACCATTGCCTTTAAACCAGGCCTTGTAAGGTTGCTTACCGTCAACAACTTTGTCGCGAATTTCAGCCTGAATCTGAGCGATAGCTTGCGGGTTAATGGTTAACGTACGATAGAACTTCTTGTCAGTCTTACCTTCCAATACCACTTTGTTAATTTCAAAGTTCTTCAGATACTTACTCTCCAAATCAGCCTTGAACGTGAAGCGCAAGATACTGTGTGCGCTGGACATCTGCAACGGAGTCTCATACAGTTCTCCATCTGCTATCTCCAAATCCAAGATAGGAGAAACAAAGAAGTTCTGTCCACCGTTCTCCACTGTACCAACCTGCTTCAAACCTGCTTCTTCACCATAGTTTACCGTCTGAATGCGGTCAATCGTAGCATTGATCTGTCCGCGTTTGGTGTTGTCACCATCATAACGGTTATAGAATAGATAAGCACCCTCTACCACTGTCGTCGGAGTAGAGAAGTTGGCACTTGATGCCGGACCGCTGATTTCGGGAGCAAACGGATAGTTAGTGATGGTGTAAGCATCATTATCTGTAGCGATAAGCTTAATGTCATCCGTTCCTTTTGTATCCTTATAATCCACCACTGTTGCACCGATCTTGTCGTTTGCGTCTTCCCACAACCAGTTAATGCCAGAGCCTGCGGCTTCACCTACGATACGCGTTTGGGCTTCGGATTCACCACCGGTCTTAGAAGCAGTCACGACCAGTTCGCCCTGAGCGCGGTCTTTCAGCACAGAATTCTGAATCGGATCAGTCTGCACCGTTTCAAAGTCATCATTGGTACAAGCCGCAAACAATGCAGGCAGTACCATAAATGCTAAAAAATACTTTGCTTTCATTTGTTAGTTTATTTAATTAGTAATTACTATTCTTCATGCCTCGACCAAAAGCCATGGAAGCTATTCTTTAGAAGTCTTCCGCATCACCTGTTCCAACGAGGCTTCCTTCGAACCCTCTCTCCACGCTAACCTCCAAGATTTCAATCTCCGGAGCCACATAAAACTTTTCCATTTCCATAATCTTAAATAATTTAGTTGTTAATTG
>CALUOV010000130.1 GCA_944322275.1 uncultured Bacteroides sp.
CATGTACTTCGAGGTGTATCATGAATGTTATTATTAAAAGGAACAGACGTTGCACAAAAAATTTTATAATCCGTAGCCTCCATTCATGAATGACAGGGTTACGCGGCATGGTCGCTCTGACATCGCGACTGCCAAATCGGGATGGCGGAGAAACTGGCAGCGAATCACCCTTTTACTTTGGTTGGACGGAGGCAAAGGGCTGATTTGAGGGCCTAAAACGATAAACTATTAAACAGACGGAGGAAGGAGATGGGTTCGTGGAAAAACACATAGCTTCTCCTTCCGTTTATCACTTTCTGCCTCCGAGACGGTAAAGTGGCTGGCTAACTTCGGAAAGTAAGGCATGGATAGCGATAAATTCTTTCACATGCTTTCGGAACGTTAGTACATTAGGGACGAATGTTAGTAACCTAAAGGGGGAATGTTAGTAGCCTTTGACCTCTATGTTACTAACATTCCTTGACCTTCCTTTCAGAAACCGTTTGGGCGAGACGTCCTTTCCTTTTTGAATAAAGTTGAAGAATGTTGATTATTTGCGGCTGCCTTTTTGCTCATCTTCATACTTACCTTGAGTTTTTCTTGGGACGCTGGCTTAGAAATCGGATTTTATAGCTAAATTTGCCGGCGTTATTTTATTTTCCGGATACTAATTTATTAAAGAATCAACAATATGGGAGGTTTCTTCGGAACAGTGGCCAAGGGAAGTTGTGTGACTGACTTGTTCTATGGCACAGACTATAATTCACATTTGGGTACCAAACGAGGTGGCATGGCCACTTACGATGAAGAGAATCAGCGATTTAATCGCTCTATTCATAATTTGGAGAGTACCTATTTCCGTACAAAGTTTGAAGATGAACTGGATAAGTTTAAGGGACGTTCGGGCATTGGCATTATTAGCGATACCGATGCGCAACCTATTATTCTGAACTCGCATTTAGGGCGTTTTGCCATTGTGACCGTTGCAAAGATTAATAATATTCAGGAACTGGAAAATGAGCTTTTGCAGAATAACATGCACTTTTCCGAATTAAGTTCTGGACAGACCAACCAGACTGAATTGGTGGCGTTACTCATTATTCAGGGACGTAATTTTGTGGAAGGCATAGAGAATGTGTATAACCACATCAAGGGCTCGTGTTCCATGCTTTTGTTGACTGAGGATGGCATTATTGCCGCTCGTGATAAATGGGGGCGTACGCCTATTGTCATAGGATGTAAAGAGGGTGCCTATGCTGTTACCAGCGAATCGAGCAGTTTTCCTAATTTGGATTATGGGATAGAGCGTTTTTTAGGTCCGGGTGAGATCGTTCGTCTGCGTGCCGATGGGGTAGAACAAATGCGTAAGCCTAATGAACAGATGCAGATATGTTCTTTCTTATGGGTATATTATGGTTTTCCTACTTCCAGTTACGAAGGTCGAAATGTAGAGGAAGTGCGTTTTACCAGTGGTCTGAAGATGGGAAAAACGGATACATCGGAAGTGGATTGTGCTTGTGGCATTCCTGATTCTGGCGTAGGAATGGCGTTAGGTTATGCCGAAGGAAAAGGTGTTCCTTATCACAGGGCCATAGCCAAGTATACACCTACTTGGCCACGTAGTTTTACTCCCAGCCGTCAGGAAATGCGCAATTTGGTAGCCAAGATGAAACTGATTCCCAACCGATCGATGTTGGAGGGGAAGCGCTTGCTTTTTTGCGATGATTCTATTGTGCGTGGCACTCAGCTTCGCGACAACGTGAAAGTACTTTATGAATATGGAGCCAAGGAAGTGCATATCCGCATCGCTTGTCCGCCTTTGATTTATGCCTGCCCGTTCATTGGTTTCACGGCTTCCAAGAGCCCGTTGGAACTGATAACCCGTCGTATCATTAAGGAATTGGAAGGCGATGAGAATAAAAATTTGGAGAAATATGCGACCACTGGTTCGCCTGAATACAACAAGCTGGTAGAGATTATGCGCGAGCGGTTCGGTTTCACTTCTTTGCGTTTCAATACATTGGAGACTTTAGTAGAGTCTATCGGTTTGCCCAAGTGTAAACTCTGTACGCATTGTTTCGATGGAAGCAGCTGCTTCTGAAGATACTTTTTAGGGAGTGGAATAGTTAAAAAATGCGGTGAGAAACGAATCTCTCACCGCATTTTTTACTTATTGGCATTTATAGTTCAATAACTAGTGATTCGCGTGCGGCCATCTTCAGCTCTTCACCGAAGGTAATGGTACGTCCACTGAGGATGTCATGTCCTTGTGGAGTTTCTTTTAATATCTCACGATAGAATTTCAAAGGAACGGTAGTTTCCGAATCAGTACCGTTCAGCATTACGAAGACAGTCTTTCCTTCATATTGCCGGGCATAAGCATAAACTCCATTTTGTACCATAAATTGGGTCATGCTGCCTTTGGCGATGACTTCATTGCCTTTACGCCAATTAAGGATGGTTTTATAGAAGTTGTAGCACTCGTTTTGTTCGGGAGTACGTCCTTCAGGGGTGAAAGCGTTTTGTGCGTCACCAGCCCATCCGCCGGGAAAGTCCTTGCGTACGTAGCCGTCACTCTTGGCTTTAATCCCATTCATCAAGACTTCCGTACCGTAGTATAGTTGGGGAATACGGCGAGTAGTGAGCAATAGGGTAGTAGCTTGTTTCAGCAATGCCAGGTTCTGTCCTTCACCCAGGAAGCGGTCTGTATCATGATTCTCAATGAAAGCCAGTACACTTGCCGGATTGGGATAAAGGTAATCGTAAACAAAGTTATTGTATACACGGTCCAGCCCTTTGAACCAGGTTTCCGTCTGTTCATTTTTCGCTATGTTTATCTTATCGAAGAAACTGAAGTCCATGACGGTTTTCAGGTTACTGTTCTTCGGGGCGGAAAGTTTGCTGTCTTTCTGCCACCAAGCCGTATAGGCAGGTTCTGTGACCCATGTCTCACCTACGGTATTGTAGTTGGGATATTCTTCATTCAGTTCCTTCATCCATTGGCTCATGGAGTCATAGTCGGCATAAGGATAAGTATCCATGCGGATACCATCGATACCCGCGTATTCTATCCACCAGAAACTATTCTGTATGAGGTAGCGGAGGACGTGCGGATTGCGCTGGTTAAGGTCTGGCATGGAGGGGACGAACCAGCCGTCGTTCATCTGATGGAAATCATATTGCGAGGCATAAGGGTCAACGTGTGGAGTCAGTTTGAAAGAAGTTTGCACGAAGTTGTTTTGGTAGTCGGAATTGTTGAACCAATCCTTCGAAGGCATATCCTTTATCCATACATGATCTACTCCACAATGGTTGAATATCATGTCCATCACGATTTTGATGCCTCGTTGGTGAGCCTTTTCTATCAGTTGGCGGTATTCTTCATTTGTGCCGAAGCGGGGGTCAACCTTGTAATAATCGGTTGTGGCGTATCCATGGTACGATCCGCCTTGCATGTTGTTTTCCAATACGGGCGTAAACCAAAGAGCCGTCACACCCAGATCGGTGAAGTAGTCCAAGTGTTGCTCAATACCGGCAAGGTCACCACCATGACGTGCATTGGGGTCATTACGGTCTATCTTGGCATCCAACATACCGGGCACTTGGTCATTGTCCGGATTGCCGTTGGCAAAGCGATCGGGCATCAGCAGATAGAGGGCGTCTGAAGCATCGAATCCTTTGTGCTCACAGCCTTTCATGGCACGAGCTTTCAGTTCATACGTTTGTGTGCTTTGTTGCTTACCAACGGTGAAGGTCAATGGCATTTTGCCTGGCTTCACGTTTTTGTCCAGTTTCAAATAGACCAGTAAGTAGTTGTTGCTTTCCAGTTTGACAGTACTGCTTAGTGACACACCTGGATAGTCTACACTGACCCGTGCATCTCCGATACCTTCCCCATAGACCATGAGTTGCAATTCAGGGTTTTGCATTTGGGTATACCAGAAAGGCGGATCGATTTTAGTGACATTAACCCCCGCATAACTACCGAGCGAAAGGAGCATGGCTCCCAATACAGAGAAAATTTTTTTCATGAGAATGTTTTTCGGTTATTATTTTTGTTGGCTCTAAAGTAGAATAAATGGCGGAGATACGTGAACTTTTTCGCCACTCTTGTTCAAATAGATTATGCAAACGTTTGTTATCAAGGAGTTGTCAGGGGAGTGTTGACTCCGTCTTTCGTCTTTCCTTTGAAGAAGTCTTCCACCTTTTTCCGCTTCTGCAAGTCTTCCAGCCAGCGTTCGGCGGCATTGTAACGGTTGTTTTCGTTGATAATGACAGTACCGTCTTCCGCAACTTCCTGAGGAAGGTTTCGACTGCCTTCGGGACGGGTCTTAATATAGGCTTTCAGATACTTCTCCGTGGCCTCGAAATCTCTAAGCCGGAAATAGGATACATAAGCTGCCCTATATAGTAACGAATGTTTCTGTGGACTATATTTATATAGTTTCATCAATGTCTCTATCTGTTTCTGAGGTTCACCTGCTTCTTTATAACAATCGGCCAGGCCGGCATAGAGACGGGCAACGAGGCTGTCGGTAGGAAAAGAAAGCCGGATGGCATCTTGCATGTAGTCTATTCCTTTCTCTTTCCAACTGGTTTTAGAGCAGGCACGTCCCAGGTAGTAAAGTAGGTCGACATGTTCGGGAGCATACTTACGGGCAGCTTCCAATAGATCGTGTGCTTCGAAGTACAAGTCTTTGGCATAGTAACTGATGCCGGCGTAGTAGCAATTATAGAAAGTTGTGTCACCTTGAGCCAGCAGGGTACGATAACGTGTGATGGCAGTATCGTAATTTTGATTCAAGCAATAGGCTTGTGCGGCAAGTCGATTGACGCTTAGGTTCGTGGTATCAGTCAGACGATAGGTTTCACATACTTGGATGGCATAGTCGTAGTAATTATTCCGAATGTAAAGACTGGCCAATTTGGAAGCAGCCACATAATCATCCGGATAGCGGTCGTGAATCTCTTGGTATGCTCCGATTAAAATATTGGGATCGGTGTACAACCCTTCCAAACATTGGGCTTTCAAATGGAGCGCAACGGATGAGCTGTCTTGTTCCGCCAACTGGGAACTTTCGCCCAATGCTTCCTGATACCTTTGGAGGTTCAGCAATTGGGTGATGTGTTGGATACGGGCATACTTATGTTCGGGCTTCAGTTGCAGCACACGTTCGTAACATTGTAGCGCTGGTAGGAACTTGCCTTGTGCTTTGTAGCATTCGCCCGCTTCGATATAAGCACGCAAGTTGAGAGAATCTGCCATAATCAATTGACGGAATACTTCCAAGGCTTCCCGATTCCTACCCAATTCTTTTAGTGCTTTTCCTTTCAGGTAAAGCAAGAATACTGTAGGTGGTACTTCTTCCATTAACTGAAGCGCTGTCTCATAATCATAATTGTTCATGGCACGTTGAATGGGAGAAAGCTCGGAAATCTGAGCCCTGAGTACTGCCAAACAACTACATAGTAAACACAGAAAAAGAAATCGTTTCATGAATTGAATACATATTAGGGCCTATAATGTTTGGCTAAAGTACTAATTTATTCTATGTTTACGAATAATTCGTAATTTATTTGATATAAATTAACATGGTCGCCTGACCACAATACATGATAAGCAGATGTCCATAATTAGTTGGAATTCTTCGTAAACCAATTTATTACTAACCGGATAATTTCTTTGGGAAAAAGAAGTGTGGTTATTGTGCATATACAGGTATGAGCAAATCTTCCTCGGGCCAATGGGGTAAGTAGAATAAGGGGAGTGGATTTCCTCCGATGCCTGACCAATCGATGCGATGTACATGGCTGAAATCCGGAGTTCCGAAATCAAAAGAGCGACCGTATAATAAGATTGCTCTTCGTCCTTCGTCTATTTTCCACAATCCGCCCCCGTAAGGGCATTGTTCGTTATAGTTTAACAGTTCTCTGTGCAAATAGACGTGACCGAATTTCAATACGCCGTCTTGGTTGATGATGAATTTGGGGAACATGAATTCTTTTTTTATAGTTCAATATTACTTTCTGGTGATGGCTGTGAAGTTTTAAAAAGAAAGGCGGAAACCGACTGGCGGTTCCTGCCTTTCCAATGAGTGATTATGCTTTATGTATTACTTCAGCATAGTGTCTGCGGGAGCTACGCCCCAGCTTTCAGAGGCCATGCGCTTGTAGCTGTTGTAGCGCCACTTGGCATTGTCTTCTGCAGCTTGGAAGAGTTCCTCTGCTTCTGCAGGATATTGCTTCATAACAGATGCGTAACGAACCTCACCCTTCAGGAAGTCTTTGAAGCCTTCCCATTCGGGTTCTTTGCTATCCAGTGTGAACGGATTCTTGCCTTCAGCTTCCAGTGCTGGGTTGTAACGCCACAAGTGCCAGTAACCGCACTTAACGGCCTTTTCTTCCTCAGCCTGGCTCTTACCCATACCGGCTTTCAGACCATGGTTGATACACGGAGCGTAAGCGATGATGAGTGAAGGTCCGTGATAAGCTTCAGCTTCACGCAGGGCTTTCAATGTCTGGGCCTGGTCAGCGCCCATGGCAATTTGAGCTACATATACATAACCGTAAGTAGTAGCCATCAAGCCGAGGTCTTTCTTGCGTACGCGCTTACCACTGGCGGCAAACTTGGCGATGGCACCAAGAGGAGTGGCCTTGGATGACTGACCACCGGTATTAGAATAAACCTCCGTATCCAATACGAGGATGTTAACGTCCTTACCGGTAGAGATAACGTGGTCGAGACCACCGTAACCTATATCGTAAGAAGCACCGTCACCACCGATAATCCACTGGCTGCGTTTTACGATGTATTGCTTCAAACCGTAGATTTGTGCGCAAATCGGGCACTTGTCCTTGGCTGCTTCCAGCATCGGAACGATGCGCTCGTAGATTTCTTTTGTTTTGTCGGCATCCAGGCAGTTATCCAGCCATTCTTGGAAGATAGCTTTATATTCAGCCGGAGTATCTTCACCTGCAATGGCTTCCTGCATCAGCTTGGCAATGCGTTCGCGGATCTTTTCGTTAGCCAATTCCATACCCAAACCAAACTCACAGAAGTCTTCGAACAGGGAGTTAGCCCATGCGGGACCGTGACCTTTTTCGTTCTTGGTATACGGAGTAGAAGGAACAGAACCGGAGTAAATAGAAGAACAACCAGTAGCGTTGGCTACCATTTCACGGTCACCGAACAACTGAGAAATCAGTTTCACGTACGGAGTTTCGCCGCAACCGGAGCAAGCGCCTGAGAACTCGAACAGCGGAGTAGCGAACTGAGAGTTCTTCACGTTGGCCTTGATGTCTACCAGGTGTTGTTTGCTCTT
>CALUOV010000131.1 GCA_944322275.1 uncultured Bacteroides sp.
GACACGGTCTACCTCGTGTGTGATGTCGTAGATGCCGGTGTGATGGAAAGTCCCGTCGGCCAACAGAACAGCAGCCAGTAAGTTATGATTGGAGGTGACGGAGTGGCGTAGCTCCAGAAAAACATACTTACACCGGGGAACTTGTGTGACAACTTCGCGTGTGAACGCTTCAAAACGAGGCAGGTCGGCATTGAACGACCGGTCATCGGAAGTGGAGGCTTTGAATCCGACCGGTTGGATGCCCATAATCTCCTTGTATTCCGGCTCGGCACCGAAAATCACATCGCTGTATTGTACCAAAGGCATCATTACTTCGGCGGCTGTGCGTCCATAGTTCCACAATTTCTTCCGGTAGTTCAAGTCGCACGAGATGGTCAGCCCCATGCGGCGGGCCGTTTCCAAGGCTTCGCGACAAGCTTCGGCTCCTTCCTGTGAGAGTGCGGCGGCAATGCCCGACCAATGGAACCAGCCGGCATCCCGGAAGATGTTTTCCCAGTCTATCATACCCGGACGCAAGGTGGCAAACGATGAATCGGCCCGGTCGTACACCACGTTGGAATTGCGGAAGGCAGCTCCTTGCTCCAGAAAGTAAAGTCCCATGCGCCGGCCTCCGTAGACGATGCCCTCCGTGCCTAAACCCAGTTCGCGCAACGCGGCCACACACGCATGTCCTAAGGCGTTGTCCGGCAAGCGGGTCACAAACTCGGTCGGTATGCCGAAATTGGCCAGTGAAACGGCGACGTTCGCTTCACTTCCTCCATAGGCGGATCTGTACTCATTGGCTTGGGTAAATCGCTGAAAACCTTTTGTTGTGAATCTCATCATGACCTCACCGAAGGTCACCACTTTCTTTATCTGACAATTGTTTCCCATATTCGTTTTTATTTAAAAGTATCCGTTAAAGCCTCTTTTCCTTGCGTAGCCAGCCAGGTATCTATCAGACGGCGTGCGATGCTCAGCTTCTGAGGCAGTTCGGGCAGATTGTCCCGCCGATAGAATGCCCCGGCGCTTAATTCGTTGTCTTGCAGCTTGATCTCGCCGCTTTCATAATCGGCAAAGAAGCCCACCATCAGTCCGCTGGGGTAGGGCCAAGGCTGGCTGTCGAAATACGTGATGTTGCGGATGGAGAGTCCCGTTTCTTCCATCACTTCCCGGCGGACGCACTGCTCCAGTGTCTCGCCCGCTTCGAGGAATCCGGCCACCAGCCCGAAGAACGTACCGCGGAAATTGCGTGCGTGCACCAACAGGATTTCCTCTCCCCGGCGTATCAATACAATGATGGCGGTGGAGATGGGCGGATAAAGCTCGTAGCCGCATTGGGGACATTTCTTCATGATGTCCGTCTGTTGTTCGGTGGGGGTGCCGCACACGGGACAATATCGGCTGTGCACATCCCAGAAAAGAATCTGGTATGCCTTCCCGGCCGCCCGGTAATCGGCTAAGGAGAGACAGTCGAATGAAGCCCGCAATCCTTTCATCGTCCATTGTTCCGTCTCGGCTATCGGATAATCGATGGCGAATGTATGTACATAAGTGCCTGAGGGGAGCAACACGCGGTGCACCTTCTGGGCATGAGGTGGGGCAAAGGGTGGGCGGATGCCGTCGGGGATGCTGCAGGTGCCGTCCGCATTTTTTTGTATCAGTACGTTGTCTTTGAAAAAGATGTACCACTGAGTAGGTTGAACAATTTCCATCGCTTTCTTTTTTTGATGACGCAAAGATAGCTTCTTTCGCAATTCCCTGCTAATATCTTTCTTCTTTTCTATTTTTTTTCATTCCTTTGTATCTTCCTAAATTCAGGACGATGATTTCAGTGAGAATTCAGTTTCTTTATTAAAACATACAACATGAAACACATCTATTATTATGTAGGACTGGCGGTAGCCCTGTTGTGGCAAGGATGCACCCCGGGGACGCGGGAAAGCGGGACGTATAGCAATACCATCCGTGTAGAGCAAAGTGATGACTCTCTGGGCATACTTGCCAAGGCGGCTCACGTTGTGCCTACGGCCAATCAGATGAATGCCCTGCGCAATGAGTTCATAGCGTTTGTACACTTCGGTCCCAACACCTTCACCCGGAAAGAGTGGGGCAACGGCATGGAAGACCCCGGGATATTCGATTTGCGCGAGCTGGATACAGACCAATGGTGTGAAGCCATGCGGGAGGCCGGCATCAGGCTGGTTATTCTTACCGTAAAGCATCATGACGGATTTGTGCTTTGGCAGAGCCGCTATACAAAGCATGGCATAATGTCCTCTCCTTTCCGCGAAGGAAAGGGAGATGTTCTGCGAGACCTTTCGGCTTCCTGTGCCAAATATGGCTTGAAGCTCGGCATATACCTCTCGCCGGCCGATTTGTATCAGATAGAAAGTCCCGATGGCTTGTACGGGAACGGAAGTGCCTATACGACGCGCACCATTCCGCGCGAAGTGCCCGGAAGACCATTTGCCGACTCTACCCGGTTTGAATTTGTGGCAGATGATTATAACGAATATTTTCTGAATCAGCTTTTCGAGCTGCTGACAGAGTATGGCCCCATTCATGAAGTGTGGTTTGACGGTGCCCACCCGAAACGCAAAGGCGGGCAGACTTATGCCTATCAGGCCTGGAAGAAACTCATCCGCACCTTGGCTCCGGAGGCGGTTATTTTCGGTCGTGAAGACATCCGTTGGTGTGGAAACGAGGCCGGGAGAACCCGTAAGACGGAATGGAATGTGATACCTTATGACGCCGACCCCGACACGCTCAACCATTTTTCCGACCTGACGGATGAGGATTTAGCCTCTGCCGGCCGATTGCTGAAAGCCCGCTACCTGCATTACCAACCAGCCGAGACCAATACATCCATTCGCGAAGGCTGGTTTTATCGGGACGATACACATCAGCGGGTGCGGAGTGCGGACGATGTGTTCGACATTTACGAACGGGCCGTGGGCGGTAACTCCATTTTCCTTTTGAACATTCCGCCTAATCGGGAAGGACGTTTCTCGTCTGTGGATGTGGCCGTATTGAAAGAAACGGGAAAGCGCATTCGGGAAACGTATGGAAAGAATCTGTTGGCCGAAGCCGAAGGACCGGAAGCTTTGTTGGATGCGAATGACTCTACCTACCTCACGTTGAGCAAAGACAGTCGATCCTTTATCGTGAAGACCGGCAAGCCCATTACGCTGAACCGCTTTCTCATCCAGGAGGCCGTAGCCACGCGGGGCGAACGGGTGGAAGCCTTTGCCTTGGATGCCTGGATAGATAATGAATGGCAGGAGCTGATTCAGTCTACGAACATAGGTTATAAGCGTATCTTGCGTTTTCCGGATGTTACGACGGACCGTTTGCGTATCCGCATTTTGCAATCCCGACTGGATCCTTCAATCTGTCGGGTGTCGGCCCATTACTATCAAGCGCGTCCCCCCCAACTGGAAATTACACAAGACAGGGAAGGACGGATCGCCATTGCTCCCAAGCAACAGGACTTCGGCTGGAAGCCTCATGGTCAGAATGCCGTGGAAAATCTCAACGCAGGTTTCCGGATATTCTATACAACAGACGGCAGTGAACCTACGGAAGAGGCTACGGAATACACCGGACCCTTCTTGACAGACGGAGGAAGGGTGAAAGCGGTTGCAGTCTTAAACGGAGAACGGGGAAGTGTAGCGGATGCACACATCGGTTTGCCCAAAGCTTCTTGGAAGGTGCTGAAGCAAACTGCTACTGATATGGTCATAGATTTGGGTGAAGAACACGTCCTGAATGGCATAGCCTATAGGCCGTCCACCGCATCCGGCAGGGCATTGATGACAAAAGGCGTTGTCCAAAGCAGTAGAGACGGGCGTACATGGGATAAAGTGGGAGCGTTTGAGTTTGGAAACCTCCTTAACGATCCCACCAAGCGGTATTGGTATTTCCCTCATTCATGTGTGGCCCGTTATCTTCATGTTCATGCTTCCGAAGTGTCGGGCGAAGGAACTTGTCTGACGATGGAAGATGTGGACGTGTTAGAAAAGCGGTAGACTTACTTCCGTTGTCGGTTGATAAAATTCTGTATGACCGGATAAATCTCTTGGGGTGAGTGTAAGTCCCAGCTGGCTTGCTCCAAGGGACACCATCCCGTATGGTCGCGGTTGATGATGTGGTGTACGGCTTCATCATAGCTGACAGAAATACCGGCCTCTTGCAGGATTTGCAAAGCCGGTTGGCTGATGGTGTGCACGCTGACTTCTTTCACTTGCCCTAAGACCAAGAGTGTAGCGGCGGCTTTCCCGATGACCTTGTCGGCTACGGAAGCTCCTTTCAGAAATGCCGGGTCTTCTTGTTGCAAGTCGTAAAGGTCGGCCACACCCCGTCGGGTGAACGTGCGGATGTGGTCGCCTTGGGCTATGACGCAGGAGTATCCTCCCTCGTCCAATATGTCTATAAGTTCCTTCATTTTCTTTATAACGTTTCTTGTTTCAGCTGTTCCACGTAGGCGTCAATGCGGTGCAGTTCTTTCGGGATGTCGATGCTTTGTGGGCAGCGCGGGTTACATTGTTCACATCCGATGCAATGGCTGGCTTGGCGCAGGCGGGGCACACTCCGGTCGTAGCCTATCAGGAAAGCGCGGCGTGCCTCCCGGTAGTTGGCGTTCTCTTTCGAGGTAGGCAGATTCCCTTCGTTGACACATTTATTATAATGGAGCAACACAGCGGGGATGTCGATGCCGTATTCGCAGGGCATGCAATACTTGCAGTCATTGCAGGGGATTGTAGGATATTGTTTCATCAAGTCCGCCGTCTGGTAGAGGAATTGAAAATCATCCTCGGTCAGCGGCACGAGAGGGCAATAGGTGCGCAGGTTGTCCTGCAAGTGTTCCATGTAGGTCATGCCGCTCAGCACTGTAAGCACGTTGGGGAACGATCCCGCATAGCGGAAAGCCCATGAAGCCACACTGGCTTCCGGATTGCGTTGCTTGATGCGCTGAATAAGATGTTCGGGCAACTTGGAGAGACGTCCGCCCAAAAGCGGCTCCATGATGACGGCCGGTATGTGGCGCTTCTCCAGTTCGGCGTAGAGGTAGTCGGCGTTCACGTTTCGTCCTGAAGCATAGCGCCAATCTACGTAATTCATCTGTATCTGCACGAAGTCCCAATGCACCTGGTCGTGCATGGCCAATACTTCATCGAACACTTCTTTGGTGCCGTGGAAGGAAAAGCCCAGGTTGCGGATGCGTCCGGCCTCCCGCTCCTTCATCAGGAAATCGATCATGCCGTTCTCGATGTAGCGGGCGCGGAACGTCTCAATGCCTCCGTTGCCGATGGAGTGCAACAGATAATAGTCAATGTAATCTACCTGCAACTCTTTGAAGGAGCGTTCGTACATGGCAATGGAATTCTCGCGCGTGTAGTTCGAGAAGTTGGACAATTTAGTGGCTACGAAGAACTTGTCGCGCGGATGACGTTTGAGCGCAATGCCGGTAGAGCGTTCCGACCAGCCTTGTACGTAGACGGGGGAGGTGTCGTAATAGTTCACTCCGTGTGCCATAGCGTAGTCGATGAGTTCGTTCACGGCATCTTGGTCGATGACGTTTTCTCCTTTCTTGGTTGTGGGCAGGGTGGGCCAGCGCATGCAGCCATATCCCAGGATGGACACTTTGTCATGCGTATGTGGGTTTTCCCGCATTGTCATTTTATCTGTAGGAATTTCACCTTGCGTCTGCGGGGCATCGGGTGAAGTGGTTTGCTTCGGTGTGCATCCGGCCAGCCCCAAAGCGGTTGTAGCCGTACTGATGCCTACGATTTTCAGGAAATCACGGCGGGATATATCGTTATGATTCTTTTCGTCCATATCGTTATGATGCTATTGAGGGTAATACATATATATTATATGATGCGATGGCGTTCATGCCCTTCCACATAGATGGCGCTGAAGGGACGTGCGGGGCAAAGATTCTCGCAGGCTCCGCATCCGATGCAACGTTCCGTGTCGATGGCGGGAATTTTCACTGATTCGGGATCGGAGGCATCGGAAGGAATCATGGTGATGGCTCCCGTAGGGCAATGGCGGGCGCAGTTGCCACATTCCACCCCATCGGTCAGGGGAACGCAATTCTTCTTGATCCACACCGCATGTCCAATCTGCGTAGCCGACTTGTCGGCTGTGGTCAGCGGCCGGATGGCTCCCGCAGGACATACTTCCGAACATTTGGTGCACTCCGGACGACAATAGCCCCGTTCGTAACTCATCTCGGGCTGCATCAGTGTCATCAGTCCGGTGGAGGGGCGCAACACTTCGTTGGGGCATACCGATACACAGAGCTGGCAAGCCGTGCAGTGTTGGGTAAAGTTGCTTATGCTTTGTGCGCCGGGAGGCACAATAGGGGTCTGACGTTGAGGCTTCTTTTTGTCTATGATGGTTGCCAAACCGCCATCCACTTTCATTTCCTGTGCTTTAAGGACAGCCGCGGTGGCAGCCAAGGCCGTAGCGGTCAGGAAGGTACGGCGACCGTTATTATCCGCTTCTTTCACGGAGGCACTTTGACTTGGCCTTTGCGCACTTCTGGCGTCTTCTTTGCGAGGAATTGCCGGAGACGGTTTCTTGTGGGCATAACGGATGGCACCTTTATGGCATTTGCCGATGCAGTCCATGCACGCCACGCATCGGCTATAGTCTATCTGATGATTCTTAATGTCGATACACGAGGCTTTGCAATTGCGTGCGCAAAGGTTGCAGCTGATGCATTTGTCCTCGTCAATGACCGGCTTCAGCCACGAGTATTTGGCCAGGACGCCCAAGATGGTACCCACCGGACAGATGGTGTTGCAATACGTCCGCCCTCCCCGCCAGGCCAGTATGACGAGCACGATGAACGTAACGAGGGCAATGACAAACGTAGGCAGGCTTTTTATCCACACAGTCGTTTCATAAAAAGCATAGCTGTCCGCCCGTTCGGCCAGATAGGCCAACACGTTGTTTCCCCATTGATAGAGAGGGGCGAACAGATTGCTCGCAATGCGTCCGTAGGAGCTGTAAGGAGCCAGCAGCGCGGCCAATGAACCTACTCCGGCCAGCATGGCCACACCGAACACCACCAATACCCCGTAGCGCAGCCACGAAAGGGCAGGCGAATAAGTGTAGCGGTTCTTCTTGCGTTTTTTGGAGAACCAGGCCACGATGTCCTGCATCACCCCCAAAGGACAAATGACAGAGCAATATACACATCCCAGCAGAAGAGTAAGCACGATTAATCCCACTACCACCCCGATGTTGAGCGCCAACAAGGCAGGGAGGAATTGA
>CALUOV010000132.1 GCA_944322275.1 uncultured Bacteroides sp.
AACGTACCTTCATCCACTGCTTCATGGACGGCCGTGACACTGACCCGAAGAGCGGCAAGGGCTTCATCGAGCAACTGACCAACCATTGCGCCCAAAGCGCCGGCCGCATTGCCAGCATTGTAGGCCGTTTCTACGCCATGGACCGCGACAAACGTTGGGAACGCATCAAGGACGCTTACGAACTCTTGGTGAACGGACAGGGCAAACAAGCCACAGACATGGTGCAAGCCATGCAGGAGTCTTACGATGAAGGCGTGACGGACGAGTTTATCAAACCCATCAACAACGCGGGCTTCGACGGCACCATCAAGGAAGGCGATGTGGTTATCTTCTTCAACTACCGCAACGACCGCGCCAAGGAGCTGACCATCGTACTGACCCAGCAGGATATGCCCGAAGAAGGCATGAAGACCATCCCCGGCCTGCAATATTACTGCATGACACCGTATGACGCTTCCTTCAAAGGCGTACACATCATTTTCGACAAGGAAAACGTGGCCGACACATTAGGTGAATACCTCTCCAAGCAAGGCAAGAAGCAGCTGCACATTGCCGAGACGGAGAAATATGCTCACGTAACGTTCTTCTTCAACGGCGGACGTGAAGCTCCGTTCGAGGGCGAGGACCGTATTCTGGTGCCTTCTCCCAAAGTGGCTACTTACGACCTGAAGCCGGAAATGAGCGCCTACGAAGTAAAGGACAAGCTGGTGGAAGCCATCAATACGCAGAAGTATGATTTTATCGTGGTAAACTACGCCAACGGCGATATGGTGGGCCATACAGGTGTGTACGAAGCCATCGAAAAAGCCGTGGTTGCCATTGACAATTGTGTGCGTGACACCGTGGAGGCCGCCAAAGCCAACGATTACGAAGTCATCATCATTGCCGACCACGGCAACGCTGACCATGCCCTGAATGCTGACGGCACGCCCAACACGGCTCACTCGCTTAATCCTGTGCCTTTCGTTTATGTCACAACGAACAAAGAAGCCAAGGTGGAAAACGGTGTGTTGGCTGATGTGGCTCCGTCTATCCTGCACATCATGGGTCTGGCGCAACCGACCGATATGACGGGACACGACTTGATAAAGTAATTGCATAGCCCTCATACAATTATCATAAAAGAATTAAGCACAAACTATATGAAAGCAAACTAACACTTTTCATGTAGTTTGTGTTTTTTCATCACCCAATCATTCCCATTTTCCATGAAAGCCTGTGGGAAATTAAACGATGATACAGAATATGAGCATGGTACAAATAGGTGACGTTGTAGTAAGTCTCGACGTATTTAAAGAAAAGTTTCTCTGTGACTTGCAAGCATGTAAAGGGGCGTGTTGTATCGAAGGCGATGCAGGAGCGCCGGTAGAACTGGATGAGGTGGAGAAGTTGGAGGAAGTTCTTCCGTTGATTTGGAACGAGCTTTCACCCGAAGCCCGTACCGTTATTGACAAGCAAGGCGTAGTATATGTGGACCAGGAAGGCGACCTGGTAACCTCTATTGTAAATGGAAAGGATTGCGTATTTACTTGTTACGATGAAAATGGCTGTTGTTATTGCGCCATCGAGAAAGCCTTCCGCGAAGGTAAGACGGGCTTCCTCAAACCTGTTTCCTGCCACCTTTATCCCATCCGTGTAAAAGACTTCGGTTCTTTTAAAGGTGTGAACTACAACCGCTGGGACGTGTGCAAGGCGGCTGTCTTGTTAGGCGAGAAAGAAGGCCTGCCTGTCTACAAGTTCCTGAAAGAGCCGCTTATCCGTAAATTCGGAAAAGAATGGTATGAAGAATTGGAGATCGCGGTGGAGGAGCTGGAGAAACAAGGAGTAATATAAAAGTCTTTCGCGCCTATGCCAACGTTTTTGTATGCGTTAGAAGACGGAGCTCTACTATATATGCGCTTACCGGGGTGTTATGCGGCATTTATCTCTTAAATCTCCTTAACAGAATACGGGTAAATCACTTTTTATTTGTTATTTTGCAGCAAATTAGGGTGTGGTGTGCGCTGACGTATTCTGCGCATACGTGTTAGGTAGTGTCAGAAATTTCCATGAATAGAATAAACTTAAAAACTTGCCCGTTGTGCGGCGGGACGCGATTGGAACGTGCACTAACGTGTGTAGACCATTACGCCACGGGCGAAATGTTTCACTTGTGCCATTGTGCCGAGTGCGGCTTTCTGTTTACTCAGGATTTTCCTTCGGAAACGGAAATAGAACGCTATTACGAAACCCCAGATTACATCTCACACTCTGACACCAAAAAAGGAATCGTAAACCATACATATCACTACGTGCGCCGCTACATGCTGAAGCGGAAAGCACGGCTGGTCGTGAGCGAAGCCCATCGGAAAGAGGGACGCTTATTGGATATTGGCACAGGAACGGGCTATTTCCCAGCCACAATGAAAGCCTCGGGATGGCAAGTGCAAGCTTTGGAAAAGAGCGCGTCTGCGCGAGACTTTGCCCGCGCCCACTTCAATCTGGAGGTAAAGCCCGAAACTGCCTTGTCCGACTATGCGCCGGAGAGCTTTGATGTCATTACCCTGTGGCACGTCATGGAGCATCTGGAGCACTTGAACGAGACATGGGAAAAGCTTCATTCCTTACTGGCTGACAAAGGTGTGTTGGTGGTGGCCGTGCCTAACTGTTCATCATATGACGCCCACAAATATGGAGCCTATTGGGCGGCCTACGATGTTCCCCGTCACTTGTGGCATTTCACGCCAGACACGATGCAGAAACTAGGTGCCAAACACGGTTTTATCCTCTCGGCAAGACACCCGATGCCGTTTGACGCCTTTTACATATCAATGCTCACCGAACGTTACATGCACCATCGGGGCGCATTCTTACGAGGCTTATGGACAGGGACACTGGCCGGGCTCAGTTCGTTAGTCAAAAAGGAGCGTAGCAGCTCCATGATTTATGTGTTCAGGAAGAAATAACTATGAAGCCAGGAAAAAAACATAGAGCATCTTTATTCGACCTGCAATTCGTCACCTCCAGTATCAGCACCTCCTTGGTATTGTTGTTATTGGGGATGGTTGTCTTTTTTGTATTGGCAGCCGGCAACCTCTCGGTATATGTACGCGAGCATATCAACTTCTCCATCATTCTGGACAATGACATGAAGGAGCGTGACATCCTGCGTATGCAGAAGGAGCTGAACACCCAACCTTTTATAAAGGGCACCCAATACATCTCGAAAGAGCAAGCGCTAAAGGAACATACGGAAGCAATGGGGACGGATCCGGCAGAATTTTTAGGATACAATCCGTTCAGCGCCTCCATTGAGGTAAAACTGAAGTCTGCCTACACGAATGCGGACAGCATCGCGCAAATAGAAAAATCGATAAAGGGAAACGCACATGTACAAGATGTGGTCTACCAAAAGGAGCTGATAAACGCAGTGAACGACAACATCCGGCACATCAGCTTGTTATTATTAGGAGGGGCCGTTTTGCTGACATTCGTCTCATTCGTACTGATTAACAACACCATCCGACTGACCATTTACTCCCAACGCTTCCTTATCCACACCATGAAACTGGTGGGGGCAAGCTGGAGCTTCATCCGACGACCTTTCCTAAGGCGCAACTTTTGGATCGGTCTGTTATCGGCAGCCTTGGCCAATGTCGTGTTATGGATAGCTGCCAATGAACTGGTAAGTAGAGAACCAGAGTTAATAGAAGTGGTCACGCCAATGGTGATGACGCAAGTATCAATAGCCGTGCTATTATTTGGCGTAAGCATCACATGGCTGTGTGCCTTGTTCTCTATCAACAGATATTTGCGAATGAAAGCCAGCACACTGTATTACATTTAAATTTGAAAATTAAAATAATTAATAATTATTGTATCGTGGATAAAAAGAGATTTGCTTTTGATAAGACCAATTTCATACTGCTGGGCATCGGGATGCTGGCAGTGATTGTGGGATTTCTGCTCATGTCGGGACCTTCATCAACAATGACCCACTTTGAGCCGGACATCTTCAGTGTACGGCGCATCAAGGTCGCACCTGTGGTATGTCTGGTAGGTTTTCTATTTATGATTTATGCCGTGGTGCGCAAGCCGAAGGACTTACATACAGATAAAGAGAATGAGTAATAAAAACCGGGACGTGTTTTTCTTATGGGAGATATGACAACTTTTGAGGCAATTATTATTGCCATTGTAGAAGGTCTGACCGAGTTTCTGCCCGTATCGTCTACGGGTCACATGATTATTACGCAAAATGTTTTGGGCGTGGAAAGCACGGAATTTGTCAAAGCGTTTACGTTCATCATTCAGTTTGGTGCTATTCTGTCTGTAGTATGCCTTTACTGGAAACGTTTCTTCCGGCTTAACCATACGCCTGTCCCGGAAGGTGCTTCATCTCTGCAACGTTTCCTGCATCGGTATGATTTCTACTGGAAGCTGTTCGTGGCTTTTATTCCTGCGGCAGTGCTGGGCTTCCTGTTCAGCGACATGATAGATGCCATGCTGGAGAGCGTGACTGTAGTAGCCATCATGTTGGTCATTGGTGGTATATTCATGTTGTTTTGTGACCGACTTTTCAACAAGGGCAGTGAGGACACACCAATGACCGAAAAACGCGCCTTCATCATTGGCCTTTTCCAATGCATTTCAATGATACCGGGTGTATCACGTTCTATGGCCACGATTGTAGGAGGGATGGCACAGAAACTGACCCGCAAGGATGCAGCGGAATTCTCGTTTTTTTTAGCCGTACCAACCATGTTTGCAGCCATGGGATACAAAATGGCCAAGCTTTTTATGGATGGGGGCCTGGACATCATTGTAAACAACCTGTCGGCATTGATTGTAGGCAATGTAGTAGCCTTTATTGTGGCATTGCTGGCCATCAAATTCTTTATTAGTTTTGTGACACGCTATGGTTTCAAGGCGTTCGGTTGGTATCGCATCATCGTGGGTAGTGTCATTATCATCCTGCTGTTGACAGGACATAACTTGCAAATGGCTTGATATGAATTTTAAAGAAGGAGAAATATTATACTTAAATAAGCCACTGGGCTGGACCTCATTCAAGGTCGTAGGCCACGTGCGCTACCACATCTGCCGCCGTATGGGAGTGAAGAAACTCAAGGTAGGCCATGCCGGTACGTTAGATCCCTTGGCCACAGGTGTCATGATAGTCTGCACGGGCAAGGCGACCAAACGCATTGAGGAGTTGCAATACCACACCAAAGAATACGTGGCCTGCATCCGATTGGGAGCCACCACACCTTCTTATGACTTAGAGCATGAGATTGACGCCACCTACCCTACGAAACACATTACCCGCGAATTGGTAGAAGAAACGTTGAAAAACTTCGTAGGAGAAATCTGGCAGACACCTCCCGCTTTCTCGGCCTGTATGGTAAACGGTAAACGAGCCTACGACCTGGCACGCAAAGGCGAGGAAGTGGAACTGAAGCCTAAACTACTGGTCATCGATGAGATAGAGTTACTGGAATGTAACTTGCCGGACATCAAAATACGGGTGGTATGCAGCAAGGGCACTTACATACGGGCCTTGGCACGCGACATTGGTGAAGCCCTGCATAGCGGCGCCCATCTGACTGCACTGACCCGCACTCGTGTAGGCAATATACGAATCGAAGATTGCCTTAATCCATTGGATTTCCGCGACTGGATAGACGTTCAACCAATGGAAACAGATAAAGAAAATGAATGAACAACAGAACTTTAATAAATAGAGAAGATGAAACTTTCGCAATTCAAATTCAAGCTTCCTGAAGAGAAGATTGCCATGCATCCCTCTAAGTTCAGGGATGAATGCCGCCTGATGGTGCTTCACCGCAAGAGTGGTGAGATAGAGCACCGTGTATTCAAGGACATTTTGGAATACTTTGATGACAAGGACGTGTTTGTTTTCAACGACACCAAGGTCTTCCCCGCCCGTCTGTACGGCAACAAAGAGAAAACCGGTGCGCGCATAGAAGTATTCTTATTGCGTGAGTTGAATGAGGAATTACGCTTGTGGGACGTATTGGTAGATCCCGCACGCAAAATCCGCATTGGGAATAAGTTATATTTTGGAGAAGATGATTCAATGGTAGCCGAAGTGATAGACAACACTACTTCACGAGGACGTACACTACGTTTCCTTTACGATGGGCCACACGATGAGTTCAAGAAAGCTCTTTATGCTTTGGGAGAGACTCCCTTGCCACATAGCATCATCAACCGTCCTGTAGAACCGGAAGACGCTGAACGCTTTCAATCCATCTTCGCACGCCACGAAGGAGCCGTGACGGCACCAACGGCCAACCTGCACTTCAGTCGCGAATTGATGAAACGCATGGAAATTAAAGGCATTGAGTTCGCCTTCATCACCCTCCATGCTGGTTTAGGAAACTTCCGTGAGATAGATGTGGAAGACCTTACCAAGCATAAGACCGACTCAGAGCAGATGATTGTGAACGAAGAAGCCGTAAGCATTGTTAATCGTGCCAAGGACCTCAATAGACAAGTATGCGCTGTAGGAACTACTGCCATGCGAGCCATTGAGAGCACCGTCAGCACTGACGGCCACCTAAAAACTTACGATGGATGGACCAATAAGTTCATCTTTCCGCCTTATGATTTTACGGTAGCTAATGCCATGGTGTCCAATTTCCACATGCCGTTATCTACGCTATTGATGATTGTAGCAGCTTTTGGCGGCTATGAACAAGTGATGAATGCTTATGACGTGGCATTGAAGGAGGACTACCGTTTTGGTACCTACGGTGATGCCATGTTGATAACCGATAAGTAAATGCGGGTTTACTTCGGATTGGGTACTAATCTCGGCGACAAGGAGCAGAACCTCCGGAACGCCGTGCAACAAATAGAAAAGCGGATAGGGAGGACTGTCTCTCTGTCTGCTTTCTTCAAAACTGCTCCATGGGGTTTTACCTCCGAGCATACTTTTCTGAATGCCGCTCTCTGTACGGATACCACGCTGACTCCCGGTCAGATTTTGGTTCTTACCCAAACTATTGAGCGCGAAATGGGGCGCACCCATAAGTCAACCGATGGTGTATATGCTGATCGCCTCATTGACATTGACTTGTTGATGTGCGATGACCTGATTGTGCATACTTCCACTTTGCAACTTCCTCATCCGTTGATGCATTTGCGTCGTTTCGTCATGCAACCTTTGGCTGAAATTGCTCCCGATGTAGTGCATCCTGTATTAGGGAAGAC
>CALUOV010000133.1 GCA_944322275.1 uncultured Bacteroides sp.
ATGATTATTTTTTTTTGGTATTTTTAGATTCACTAACTATAAACTTTTAAACAAAATGGTTAATTACAAAGATTTAGGCCTTGTGAACACTAGAGATATGTTCGCTCGTGCCATCAAGGGCGGTTATGCTATTCCTGCTTTTAATTTTAACAATATGGAGCAATTGCAGGCTATCATCAAAGCTGCGGTTGAGACAAAATCTCCGGTTATCCTGCAGGTTTCAAAAGGCGCACGTAACTATGCCAACCAGACTTTGCTGCGCTACATGGCTGAAGGTGCTGTAGAATACGCAAAGGAGTTAGGATGCGCTCATCCCGAAATTGTTCTTCACCTCGATCACGGTGACAGTTTCGAACTATGCAAGAGCTGTGTAGACATGGGCTTTTCTTCTGTAATGATCGATGGCTCCCATCTGCCTTACGAAGAAAATGTGGCTTTGACCAAGAAAGTTGTTGAATACGCTCATCAATTCGATGTAACTGTAGAAGGCGAACTGGGCGTATTGGCCGGTGTAGAGGATGAAGTTTCCGCAGAACACCATACTTATACAAACCCTGAGGAAGTCATCGATTTTGCAACGCGTACAGGCTGCGATTCTTTGGCCATCTCTATCGGTACGTCTCACGGTGCTTATAAGTTCAAACCCGAACAGTGCCATGTTGATCCCGCTACCGGTCGTCTGGTTCCTCCTCCTTTGGCATTCGAGGTATTGGATGCAGTTATGGAGAAACTGCCCGGATTCCCCATCGTACTCCACGGTTCTTCTTCTGTTCCTCAGGAATATGTTGATATGATCAACCAATATGGTGGCAAGCTGGAAGCCGCAATCGGTATTCCCGAAGATGAGTTGCGCAAGGCTGCTAAATCTGCCGTTTGTAAGATCAATATTGACTCAGACTCTCGTCTAGCCATGACAGCTGCTGTCCGCAAGGTATTTGCTGAGAAACCAGCAGAGTTCGACCCGCGCAAATACTTGGGTCCGGCTCGTGACGAAATGGAGAAGCTATACAAGCACAAAATCCTTAACGTATTGGGTTCAAACGATAAATTGGCCAATCTCTAACTTCAATGGAAGTTAGTAAATAGAAAACCGCTCCACATCGGAGCGGTTTTTTTGTGAGTCCTTTCACTTCTTACAAGAAATTGTTTTGAATTTATCGTGTGATGATTCGAGATGATTTTGAGCTGGTTTCGCTTCCATTGTGAGAAAAATAACAGACTGCTTTCTGACATTGTTTCACAGCGATGAAACTTCTAGTAGAAAGTCAAAACAGTTTTTAATTGTAAATACCATTATGAGAAACAGTAACCTTCTAAGCTTTCTTAAAAAGTGCTTGTTTTTGTGTGCATTTGCCACACTATGCTGCGCATGTCGGGAAGATGCCCGGATTACAGCCGCCTATGACCTGATAGAGCGTGTAACACCCGGATATGGGAAACAATTTAAATTGGAACTGATAGAGTCGGTAAACGGGCAAGATGTATACGAGATTGATGCGGCGAATGACAAAGTAATACTGCGAGGGAACAATACTGTAGCCATTGCCACAGCTTACAACCAATACTTGAAATACACATGTAACGCACATGTCTCCTGGATGGGCAATCAACTGAATCTGCCGGACCAACTGCCGATGCCCCAACCGACAAGAAATATCATCAACGGCAAATACCGGGTATACATGAATTATTGCACCGTGAGCTATTCGGCCGCCTGGTGGGACTGGGAACGTTGGCAACGGGAAATAGATTTCATGGCAATGAACAGCATCAACATGCCATTATCTGTAGTAGGTTTGGAAGCAGTTTGGTATAACACATTATTGAAACATAAGTTTACCGATGAAGAAGCTCGGAGCTTTTTGGCGGGACCTGGCCATGCCGCATGGCAATGGATGCAAAACATACAAAGCTACGGAGGCCCTCTGCCCAAATCGTGGATAGACAAACATACCGCATTGGGTAAACAAATCATCGATCGCGAATTGGAATTGGGCATGATGCCTATCCAGCAAGGATTCTCAGGCTACGTACCCAGAGAGTTGAAAGACAAATATCCGGATGTGAACATCAAGTTGCAAGGATCTTGGTGCGGCTTCACAGGCGCAGCCCAACTTGATCCTACGGACTCATTGTTCAGCGTCATCGGACGAGACTTCTTGGAAGAAGAGAAAAAGCTCTTTGGTGCCCACGGCTTTTATGCCGCTGACCCTTTCCATGAGAGTGCTCCGCCTGTTGATACGCCGGAATATCTGCATGCAGTAGGAAACTCCATCCATCGCCTTTTTCAGGACTTCGACCCCAACGCCACATGGGTCATGCAAGCCTGGAGCATCCGCAAGGACATAGTCAACGCTGTTCCTCAAAACAAACTACTTATTTTAGATTTGAATGGCAGTAAATATAAACAAGAAAAAGGCTTTTGGGGTTATCCTTTTGTAGCAGGCAACCTGCACAATTTCGGCGGACGAATCAACCTACACGGTGACTTGCGCCTGCTCGCCTCCAACCAATACAGACGTGTGCAGGAAGAATATTCCAACGTGTGTGGATCCGGTCTCTTTATGGAAGGTATCGAACAGAATCCGGTGTACTACGACCTGGCTTTCGAAATGCCGCTTCACCGTGATTCTGTCGAGATAGAAAAATGGTTGTCCTGTTACGCTGAACGGCGTTACGGAAACGCATCGGAAAAAGCTAACGCTGCGTGGAACTGCTTATTGGAAGGTCCTTATCGTCCGGGAACCAATGGGACAGAGCGTAGCTCCATCATTGCAGCCCGTCCGGCTCTGAACGTCAAAAAGTCAGGACCTAACGCCGGATTAGGCATCCCCTACTCGCCGCTATTAGTGGTAAAAGCCGCCGGATTGTTACTGGAGGACGCTGAAAAGCTGAAAGAATCAGATGCTTATCGTTTTGATATAATGGATGTACAACGCCAGATGATGACCAACCTGGGACAGGTCATCCACAAACAAGCCGCACAAGCGTTCCGTAACAAAGATAAAGAAGCGTTCGCACTCCATAGTGGCCGTTTCTTGGAACTGCTCCGCGATGCGGACACGCTGCTCCGTACCCGTCCGGAGTTCAACTACGACCGTTGGCTCACGCAAGCCCGCAGTTGGGGTGATAACGAATCCGAAAAGAATCTTTTTGAACACGATGCCACCACGCTGGTCACCATCTGGGGAGGCGACAGCGACCCGCTGATATTCGACTATTCATGGCGCGAATGGGCCGGACTGATAAACGGCTATTACCTGCCGCGCTGGGAAAAATTCTACGCCATGCTGCAACATCACTTAGACACAAATACGCCCTACCGGGAAGACGGACTGAAACAGACACACGGCAGAGAGGCTTTCCGTGCCAATGATTTCTACAATGAATTAGGCAATTGGGAATTGCAATACACCCAAACCTACGGTAAGGCACGGACCCCTATCACGGAAGGTGATGAAGTGGAAGTGGCCTCACGCCTCTACCGGAAGTATCTTAAATTAGCCTATGAATATTATAATGAAGAAACAGGAGCCGACAAACTTGCCGAAACCTATAACTTTGAAAACTTAGGAGAAAAGAAATAGGCGAAAGAAGCAGCCTTGACTTTATCCGACGAACTTGTTAAGAATGCCGGACAAGCTGATTGGTTCCACCCAGTCACCTTGTCCGGCATCTTATACAGCCCCCGATGGGATCACAACACACACCTTTCATAATCGCGGTACAAAGGTGGAATTAAACCTTGGAGCATGCCGCTTCTATCTCACTGTGGATTGCGGCGTGGCTTCGGCTTCCTCCACCCGCAGGCGGGCGATGGAGACGGTATCATCCACCGACACACCTTTTCCGTATAGGTTTTCCACTTCCGTTTCAGGACGGGAATATGGCTTGTATATGTAGCAGCCCGTCAGCAAGAGGATGGTACTGCAAAGGAGTATTACTTATTTCATTTTTTACTTATATATAAATCCCCCATCGACCCTACAGCTATCTGTATGGGTTATTTTGGAGTGTCGCGAACACCCATATTAGGGCATTACTCATTACCCTAACATGGGTAGGGGCCGTACTCCTTCATGGAGATGATTTGTCAACTATTATTCTTCATACCATGAACATCAACATCGTGATGATAGTACAACTCGTGCAGAAATCTGCCTATCTCATGTTGCAAGTCCAAGGAACTGATAGACCGGCAAATCATCATGGAAATGAAACGGGACTGACACCCAATGAATTTCGCAAGTAATAAAACAAGAATTTGCGGTCATCCTGATTATGATAAAGAACAACAAAAATTTCTGGCTGCAGGAAAAACAATAGGATTGGGGAGCGTGACGGCCTTGGCTAATTGGCTGTCACCAATCGTAAATATGGCACCGGTCATTTTAGTGCCTACACTTGTTTTAGTATCACATACAACAGCTAAAATGGGTATTAAGGCCTATTGCCCTACAAAACATTTCACTGTTAAATAGCCCAATTTTTATTCTTTCAGATAGAGACTGTTTTTGATGTCTGATAAAAGACGTATCTTTGAGCGTTCTAAACATAATACAATCATGAAAAATATCATTTTAACCGCCATGCTTCTATTGCTGGCTACAACCATGAACGCCATGGAAAAGAAACTAATCCGTATTTCTACCGACCGGACCGACCTCGTACTGCAAGTGGCCGAGAACGGACGGCTCTATCAGAGCTATTTAGGTGAAAAGCTACTACATGTATCCGATCTGGAGGCATTGTCATGGGACGTATATGCCGCTACGGACGGGAGCGTGAGCCAACGTGGCTGGGAAGTGTACAGTGGATCGGGTAACGAAGATTTCTTTGAGCCGGCCGTTGCCATTACTCATAACGATGGAAATCCTTCCACGTGGCTCTACTATGTATCGTCCACACAGCAGCTAGTGCCGGGCGGCATGCAGACGGACATTACCCTGCGCGATGACCAATATCCGGTGGAAGTCATTCTGCACTATGTGGCTTATGCCAAGGAAAACGTCATCAAAACATGGAGCGAAATTCGCCATCAGGAAAAGAAACCTATTCAGCTTTCCACTTACGCTTCTACTATGCTCTACTTTTGCCGCAACGCTTACTACCTGACGGAGTTCAGTGGCGACTGGGCCAAAGAAGCCCAAATGAGCAGCCAACAACTGCAACCTGGTAAAAAAATATTGGACACCAAACTGGGAAGTCGGGCCGCCATGCACATGCAACCGTTCTTCATGGTAGGGCTGGACCAGCCAGCCAGTGAGCGGCAAGGCGAAGTGCTGATGGGAACTTTGGGCTGGACGGGTAACTTCCGCACCACTTTCGAGGTGGACAATGTGGGTAACCTACGCATCATCCCCGCCATTAATCCCTATGCTTCCGTCTACTCACTTCAACCGAACGATGCGTTCACAACACCTGAATTTATCTTCACTCTCAGCACGGAAGGTGCCGGACAAGGTAGTCGTAACCTGCATGAGTGGGCGCGCCGCTACCAATTAAAAGACGGCATGGAAGATCGCATGACACTGCTTAACAACTGGGAAAATACCTACTTCAACTTTGACCAGGCCAAACTGGAAGATCTGATGAAGGAAGCCAAAGAGCTAGGTGTAGACCTGTTCCTGCTGGATGACGGATGGTTTGGCAACAAACACCCCCGTAACGACGATCACGCCGGATTGGGCGACTGGGAAGTGAACCATCAGAAATTGCCCGGAGGTATCCAAGCTTTAACCAAAGCCGCCAAAGAAGCCGGTGTAAAATTCGGTATTTGGATAGAGCCGGAGATGGTAAATCCCAAAAGCGAACTTTTTGAGCGACATCCCGACTGGGCTATCCACTACCCCAACCGCAAGACCTATTATTACCGCAATCAACTGGTATTGGACCTGAGCAATCCGGAAGTACAAGATTACGTCTACGGCGTAGTGGACAAACTTCTGACGGAAAATCCCGAAATCGCCTATTTCAAATGGGATTGCAACAGCCCCATCACCAACATCTATTCTCCTTATCTGAAAGAACAACAAGGGCAATTGTACATCGACCATGTACGGGGGGTGTACAACGTCATGCGTCGCGTCAAGGAGAATCATCCCGATATACCCATGATGCTCTGTTCAGGCGGTGGAGGACGTTGTGACTACGAAGCCTTAAAGTACTTTACCGAATTCTGGTGCAGCGATAACACTGACCCTGTGGAACGCCTGTACATCCAGTGGGGATTTTCTCATTTCTTCCCCACCAAAGCCATGTGTGCCCATGTAACGAGCTGGAACAAAAACGCTTCTGTGAAATTCCGTACCGATGTAGCCTCCATGTGTAAGTTAGGTTTCGACATTGGTCTGAAAGAGATGTCTGCTGATGAACTGAATTATTGCCGTCAAGCCGTCACCAATTGGAAACGACTGAAGCCCGCCATTCTGGAAGGCACGCAATACCGCCTGATATCTCCCTACGAAAGCAATCACATGGCCGTGAACTACGTAAGTGCCTCGCAAGACAAAGCCGTACTCTTTGCCTACGACATTCATCCGCGCTATCAGGAGAAATTAGTTCCGGTCAAGCTACAAGGATTGGATGCCGATAAAATGTATAAGGTCGAAGAAATCAACCTCATGCCCGGCACCAAATCTCACCTGAAAGAGCACGGCAAAATATTCTCCGGTGACTACCTGATGAAAATTGGGCTGAACATATTCGGTACACGCTCCATGCAAAGCCGGGTAGTGGAACTGACAGTACAACCTTGATAAGACTTCCGGGGCTCCTAAGATACTTGCCCAACTATCTTAAGAGAAATGGCAAAGTCTCCTAAGATAAAAGCCCAAGTATCTTAGGAGACTTCAATTCTATAGTTTTCCATTACAAAAGTCCATCTCTTCCAGTTCACACCACCCTGCATCCCTGATCTCTCTAAGGAACAGCCGTGCGCACATCTCCGCATCATCTCCTGCCCGATGGTGTTGCCCGTAGGGTATCTCAAACTGGTCACAAAGGTAATCCAAGCTGTTACAACCGAAATCATAGAGTTTGCGGGCGGCACGCAATGAACAATAATAGGTAATGTCTGGCTTTTCTATGTCGTAGAGTTCCAACGAATGACGGATGCAACCTATGTCAAAAGCGGCATTGTGAGCCACAAGTATGGGAATGTCTTTG
>CALUOV010000134.1 GCA_944322275.1 uncultured Bacteroides sp.
CTGACAGGGATGAAGGCCTCTTTTCATTTATGCCGATTGGCCCGTTTACGCCGAATTTCGGCTTTCATCTTGGCTGCTCCGGAATTATGTAGACCGGTAATATAGGTTTTCTTTTTGGCCTTGGTCTTAACCTTGTTTTCTTCCTTGGGCTTATCTTTCTTTCCTTTAAAGACAATGCCCCCACCAACTATTACGTCTTCTATGTTCATAAGCAGAATAACAATCTGTTATTTAACCATCGCCTTCACAATTTCTCCGACATACATGCGAGGCTGTCCATCCAAAGGCTCCTGTGAAGGAAGTTTTTTACACTCTAATATCACGGAAGGCTCTTGCTGTCCGTTGGGATAGAAACGGACAGTGTACATATCCGCACGATCTATCTGATCATGATTCTGTTCGGGCGTAAGGAAGGTGTAAATCACAGACTTGCCAGACATTTTTCCCAACGAACCGCCCGCATTGGCCGTCATCATGGTCATGTTGAACGCATCGGAACCAATAACAATCACCAACTTACCGGAACCTATCTGAATGATATCCGATGAAAGCTGAGCTGGTTCCACTTCCCGATACTCTCCATTAGAAGACGTTACGGAGTGTGCAGGAACGATACGCGCTGCCGGCACGACCTGCGGCTGTTCCTCATTAGCCTTAGAGGTGGCGTGTATGACTTCCTTCTTGGGCGTAATCACCGTAGGGCCTGCTTTGGCTACAGGCCGGGCAGGATTCTTATCCCCCTCCTCTTTCTCCTCCTCATCCGCCTGCGCCAATATCTGTTGAATGCTCGCGGCGCTCAATGCATCGGCAGCTTCTGCATAAAACGCATCGGCAAAGTCCACTGTTTTACGACGCCATTTAGCCAAGCCACGCACCAGTTTCGTCCGGCTCTTGTTCAAGGCATATTCATCAGTAATCCATTCTTCAGCTGTATATTTCTCCTGATCGTTTCCTTCGCGATAGGTATAGCGTATCTTCTCAATGCGCAACTCGCAAGCCTGAGGCTGACAAAAAGCACCTATCTGATACTGCACGCGGGTACGGTCCAGCGCTAAGGCAGAAGAGCTGAACACAATCCATTCCTCTCCGATGCCAATCACCTGCCCCTTCTCCTTATCGGTGTACACCACACGGCTGGTTTCATTCTGATTTCGCTTCAACCGAATCTGCATCCATTTCTGCATGCGTTCGAATATCTCGTCTTGCGACATACCGGGGATGCTGAATTCTCTACTGAAAACCACCTTCCCGTCTACTTCAGGCACAGCACCGGCCAGGTATTTGCTGTCATCCTCTTTTTGGGCATGAGCTGTCAAAGGCAGACACAAACAGACCAGTACGAACAAAAGTCTTGTAGTTTTTTTCATTTTTAGGCACTATTAAGATTCTTCTTTTTAAATGGCATATTTCTGTATTTCGATTGCAATATTACAAAAAAGCCTTCGAAACTTCCCTATCAGCCTGTTATTTTATGCAAAATTATACATGCCATCACTCAACGGCAGCCCCCATCTAATTATTTTCCTGGCTTACTTCTCTCATGGTCAAGCTAATACGCTTGCGAATCTTGTCAACTTGCAACACTTTAACGCGCACATGCTGATGAATAAATACCACTTCGCTCGGATCGGAGACATAACGGGCAGCCAACTGAGAGAGATGCACAAGACCGTTCTCCTTGATGCCAATATCCACAAAAGCGCCAAACTTTGTAATATTGCTTACTATGCCGGGAAGCTCCATTCCTTCAGTCAGATCATCTATCGTGCGCACATCAGGAGCGAACTCAAAAACTTTAATAGGACCTCGTGGATCACGTCCCGGTTTATCCAATTCCCGTAAAATATCCTTCAGCGTGGGCATACCGACCTTGTCGTTCACATACCGTTCAAGCTGGATGCGAAGACGCATTTCCTTGTCCGCAATCAATTCGTCTACGGTGCACGTCAAGTCGCGCGCCATCTGCTCGACGATACCATAGCTCTCGGGATGCACAGCCGTATTGTCCAACGGATTCGCCCCCCCTGCTATCCGGAGGAAACCCGCACATTGTTCAAAGGATTTGGCGCCCATGCGGGGAACTTTCAGCAACTCCTTGCGGGAAGTAAAAGCACCATGCTCAGTCCGATAATCCACAATGTTTTGCGCCAATTGAGGCCCCAAACCCGACACGTACGCCAGTAAATGGCTACTAGCGGTATTCAGATTGACACCGACCTGGTTTACACAACTCTCTACCGTCTGATCCAGTGATTTTTTCAATTTGACCTGATCTACATCATGTTGATACTGCCCTACTCCAATAGATTTCGGATCAATCTTAACCAATTCGGCCAAGGGATCCATCAGCCGGCGCGCAATGGATACGGCTCCCCGCACAGTGACATCATAATTTGGGAATTCCCCACGCGCCAACTTGGAAGCCGAATAGACGGACGCGCCTTGTTCGCTCACCACAAACACCTGTACATCCCGACCGAAACGCACTCGTTTCAAGAAATCTTCCGTTTCCCGGCTGGCCGTACCATTACCAACAGCAATAGCTTCTATCTTGTAAGCCTCCACCATCTTCTGCAATTTCTGAGTGGCTTCTTTGGGCTTGTTGACAGGCAGATGCGGATAAATGTTTTCATTATGCAACAGATTACCTTGCGCATCCAGACACACCACTTTACATCCGGTGCGGAAACCCGGATCAATGCCCATCACCCGTTTCTGCCCCAAGGGAGGTGCCAACAACAACTGACGCAAGTTAGATACAAAGACTTGAATCGCTTCGTCATCAGCCCGTTCCTTGCTTGATGCGGCAAACTCGGTTTCAATGGAAGGTTTCAGCAAACGCTTATAGGCATCGTGCACAGCCTCTGCCACATATCGGCTACAGGCATTATCACCCCGCACAAATTGTCTCTCCAATCGCGCGGAACAATCTTCATCATCGGGACTGATGCTGACCTTCAGCAAGCCCTCAGCTTCTCCTCGGCGCATGGCCAGCAAACGGTGTGAACTACAACGCTTCAACGAATCGGACGTCTCAAAGTAATCCCGGTATTTATCGGCTGCCTCTTCTTTCCCTTTGATAACCTTCGCGGAGATTACCGCTTGGCGAGAGAAAGCTCCTCGCACCATTTGGCGGGCCCGTTCGTCCTCATTCACCCGCTCGGCAATGATGTCACAAGCTCCCTTCAAAGCATCGGCTGCATCCTTCACCTCTCCTTTGACAAAAGCCTGCGCCCGTGTTTCAGGATGCGCTTCCCGCTGTAACATCAATAAAGTGGCCAAAGGATCCAATCCTTTCTGACGGGCAGCCTCAGCACGTGTTTTCCGTTTAGGCTTGTAGGGCAGATAGATATCCTCCAGTTCAGTGTTGTCCCAACAAGCTTCAATGCGTTGTCTCAACTCGGATGTCAACTTTCCTTGCCCTTCGATGGTAGAGAGAATGGTTTCCTTGCGTCGCCCGGTTTCCTTCAGTTTTTCGTAGCGGTCTTTAACGGCCTCCACCTGCACTTCATCCAAACCTCCCGTCGCTTCTTTCCGATACCGACTGATGAAAGGAATGGTAGCCCCCTCATCCAACAAGGCTAGTGTCTGCTTTACCTGCCTGTCCGTCAAGCCCAATGAGGTGGCTATCTTATGGGGAAAAATGTCATTCATGCAATTCTTCTTCCATCAATCAAACAAGCTCTTGAATTTACGGAAGATTTTCTCTTTAATGGACGTATTGGGTTTGAAGCTCTCGGACTTGTCCCACTCTTCCATCAGCTTTTTCTCTTCCTTAGTCAATGTTTCGGGAATGTACACACTGACATTCACCAGCAGGTCGCCCGTGCCATAACCGTTCACGTTGGGAAGCCCTTTACCACGCAGGCGAAGCACTTTGCCCGGCTGAGTACCCGGCTCTATCTTCACCTTCACTTTGCCATCTACCGTAGGTATCTCAACGGCACCGCCCAAAGCAGCTGTAGGAACACTCAACAGCAGATTGTATATCAAATCATTGTCTTCACGAATCAACTCCTTATCCGGCTCTTCTTCGATGTAAATCAGCAAGTCACCCGGCATTCCTCCATGCTTGCCCGCATTACCTTTGCCGCTCATCGTAAGCTGCATGCCTTCGGCCACTCCGGCAGGAATTTTTACTGTCACCACCTCTTCGCCATAGACGATGCCTTCACCCGCACATTCTTTGCATTTATTTTTGATTACTTTGCCTTCGCCACCACATGTAGGACATGTTGTCCGGGTCTGCATCGTACCCAATATAGTCTGTTGGGTGCGCACCACACTGCCCGTACCTTTACACGTGGGACATGTCTCTGTGCCTCCCGTGCCTTCCGCCCCCGTGCCGTGACAATGGCTACAAGGTACATATTTCTTTAGTTTGAATTTCTTCTCCACACCGGTGGCTACCTCCTGCAAGGTCAGTTTTACCTTGACGCGCAAATCCGAACCACGGGAATAGCGCGAATGAGCATTAGCGCCTCCGCCGCCAAATCCGCTAAAGCCACCAAATCCGCCACGTCCGCCAAAGATATCGCCAAACATGGAGAAGATGTCGTCCATGGACATACCTCCACCAAATCCACCGAACGGGCCTCCATTGCCAGCGGCTCCACTCATTCCGGCAAAGCCGAACTGATCGTACCGCGCACGCTTATCAGGATTGCTCAACACATCATACGCCTCGGCCGCTTCCTTGAATTTTTCTTCAGCCTCCTTGTCTCCGGGATTCCGGTCAGGATGATATTGGATAGCCTTCTTACGGTAAGCCTTTTTAATTTCATCGGCGGACGCCTTCTTGTCCACACCTAATACCTCATAGTAATCTCTTTTCTCCATAGCTCTTTATTTATTCTCCGACTACCACTTTGGCATGACGGATAACCTTATCGTTCAGTGTATATCCCGTTTGTACACAATCCAATATTTTACCTTTCTGCTCCTCTGCCGGTGCGGGAATAACCGCTATGGCCTCATGAAAGTCGGTATTCAGAGGCAGATCCTTGGTCTCAATCACTTTTACACCATTCTGTCCCAATGCCGACATAAACTTATTATAAATTAGCTCTACGCCGCTACGTACAGCTTCAACGTCCTGAGCCGTCTCCATATTTTTCAAAGCGCGTTCCAAATCATCCACTACAGGCAAAATACTGGTAATGCTCTTCTCTCCTCCGTTCAACACCAGTTCGGCTTTTTCCTTCATAGTCCGCTTGCGGTAGTTGTCAAATTCAGCCGATAAGCGCAAATACTTATCTTTCAGTGCGTCACGTTCTTCCTGCAATGCTTTCAACTCCTCCTCCAGCTTTTCTTTTTCACTTGCGGCATTCGTCTCTTGTTCCTTTTCCTGAACACTTTCTTTCTTATCAGACTCATCCTCCTTTTGGATAGTATCTTGAGCCTGAATATCCTCGTCCTTCAAATTCTTTTCTTTCGGATCCATTTTATTTTACCTTTCTATATTTATCTATTTTTGTCTCGACCTACAAATTGTTTGCCATAATGGCAGACTTTGCCAAATATGGCATAAAAATCAGAGCTAGCTGTCACTTTGACATACCACCTCTATCCATTCTCCTCCGTGCATCTCCATCACGTGACGATAACCCGCACGGCGCAAAGCGTAAAGGGCAGCCTCTCGCCCGGAATCGATACGGTCGGGATAATGGGCATCGGTGTTGACTTGCACACGGATACCCAAATCGTGCAGGAAGGAGAAGTAACGCACATCGGGATAAAACACCCCCAAGTCTTCATAGGCCTTGGTGTTGATCTCCATCTGTAATCCCCGACGGGCAATGTCCTCGAAGTAGGTGCGCACCAAGGTGTCATACCAAGGCTCGTCCATGATGCCCGGACGTACATAGGAGGCATTATAGTGCACCTTATCGGCATGTCCCACAATATCGAAACCTCCGTAGTGTAACATGGCCATAGAACGGGCATAATACTGGCGGACAGCTTCACACACATCTCCCTCAAAATGTTTGTCCACCATTTGTCTGAACTTATCTGCGGACAGGTCAGCATCCACAATCTGACCCGCTGGGTTGCGCAAAAGGTGGACTGAGCCGATGCGATAGTCCAAGGGCAGGTTTGCGAAGCAAGACAAAGCGGGATGATGCCCCTCATCCAAATAGTCTATCTCAAGGCCTATATAAAGTTCGATACGTCTTCCGTACAGACGGCGCATCCGGTGAAATTCGGACAGATAATCGTTCATACGGTCCCACTCCATGGTCCATGCCGTAGGGAAAGGCAAAGGGGCGTGGGAGGAGAAGCCCAGGGAAGTGAAACCTCGGCTGATGGCAAAACGGATATGGTCGCGCATCTGACATCGTCCGTCACAAAAAAGTGTATGAGTATGGTAATTCGTCATCATTCAACTTTCTATTTCACTCAATTCCATCCAACGTTCGGTTTTCCGGTCGATAAGTTCATCCACCACGGGTAATCGCTTGGATTTCTCGGTCAGCTCATCCACGGAAAGGGCACCGCTGCACAAGGCTTCCTCCAAAGCTTTCTTCTCGGCTTCCAATTCAGCTATTTCCTGCTCCAAAGCCTCGAATTCTTTCCGCTCCTTAAAGCTCATACGACGCGGACGGTTGGCATTGCGAAGGGTAACGGCATCAGCTTCTTTTTCTTTGGCTGGAGCCGGACGGGAAGTGGCCTGCAGTTCGCGCTCGCGACGCAGGCGGGTTTCCTTCCAAGCTCTGTATTGAGTGTAGTTACCGGGAAAGTCGCGGATGTCGCCCTGACCATTGAATACCAACAGATGGTCTACTACTTTGTCCATAAAATAACGGTCGTGACTCACAACAATAACGCATCCGGCAAACTGTTGAAGATAATCCTCCAGTATCTGCAGGGTGACAATGTCCAAGTCGTTGGTAGGCTCGTCCAGCACCAGGAAGTTAGGATTACGCATCAAGACTGTGCAGAGATAGAGCCGACGGCGCTCGCCTCCGGAGAGCTTGTAAACATAGCTGTACTGAGTCTCGGGACTGAAGAGGAAGTGTTGGAGGAATTGGGATGCGGTAAGTTT
>CALUOV010000135.1 GCA_944322275.1 uncultured Bacteroides sp.
CGTGGTAGGAAACGATGGCCAGCGTCCGCTCCGGATTCCATGCGGCGAAGTTCCAAGGGAAAGTGGCCATGGCCGAATGTCCCAGCGGCACAAGGGGAGCAAACTTCAGTTCGGTATAGCCGCTCACGTCCGCCAAGTCATCCAACGCATTCAGCAAGGCATCGTTGCATCCGTTCGACACGTCCCAAGGGAAATCCAAGATAGGCGTCACCCATACCAAAGCAATACCTGCCTCTTGCATCTCCCGGCGGAAGCAGGGATTCTCCAACAGCGTTTCTTCGCACATATTGTGTTGCCCCACGACGACAGCCTTCACCTGAAGACAATCTTCCGGAATCCACAGGAACGCCTGCGGATGCTGTCCCGTCTCCTCCGACACCACCGAGGGGATAGGAACAGACCACTGCCACACTTGCGCCCGTACTCCTATAAAGCCAAGCAACAGGCAGAAAAACATAGTAACCTTTCGCATAACTAATCGAGTTTTAAGTCCCAATAGACCACATAGCGTTGCCGGTGCAGGTCGTAAAGCGGACGAAGCACATCACCTTGCGGAGTGGTAAACTCCAAAGTTCCGTCCTTCCGCTGCACACTGCGTTCCGGATGGCGTTCGTCCCACGACAAGGTGGTCTGCAAGTCGGCCGGAATGTGATAATCATACGTATAATAATCGTTGTAAAGCGTGGGGTCGGAGAAAGGAGCCGGAGCTTCCATGCCTTCCGTCCCCCGTTCACCAGCCAGTACGACAGGACCGTAGAGCACGGCTGCTTTCTGCGGATTGTCCGGTGTACGTTCCAAAGTCAGCTGCATGGGATAATGAACGGTCACTTGGTCGCCCTCTTGCCATTGCCGGTCAATGGCGACATACGAACCGGGCTGTTGGCGTACAGCCATCTTCTTGCCGTTTACCCGGATGACAGGCTTGCCGCTCCACGAAGGATAACGCAGGTAGAGCGTAGCCTGTACAGGTCGTTCGGTACCAATCGTCAGCATGGTGGTTTCTTCCGCTGGGAAATCGGTCTCTTGGCGCAAGGTCAGGCCGCGTTCTTTCCAAGTCACCTCCGAAGGGATAAAGAGATTGACGTAGATGCCACGGTCGTTGTGGTAGTAAATGGCTTCGACATATTTGGCGTGACTCTCGAACCCGCTCCCCACGCAGCACCAAAAGGAGTTCTCGGGCGTGCTGTACACTTTATGCGCCCCGCTGAGCAAGGGCAGGAAGTAGCACACCATGCCCGACTCCGGGTCCTGCTGACCCAGGATGTGATTGTAGAGCGCCCGCTCGTAGTAATCGGCCACGGCTGCATCGCCCGTCCAACAAAACAAGTGGCGCGAAAGCTTCAACATATTATACGTGCAACATGTCTCGCCCGTATAGCCGTTGAGGAAGTGGGAGAACCGGGCTGGGTCGAAGAAGTGTTCCTTTTGGCTACTGCATCCCGGTGCGAAAGTGTGACGGTCTATCATCGTATGCCAGAAGAAGTCGGTGGCCCTCCGGCTGTCTTCGCTTCCGTTGAGTTCATAATTGCGGGCTTCGGCCAGCACCTTGGGGATAAACGTGTTGGTATGTTTGGTGCCCAAGTCGTCCCGCTCGGCCTTCAGCGGGTCTATCACATCATTGTGGTAAAAATAACGGGCCAACCATTCGTAACGCTCGTCACCCGTGATGGCATACAGGTTATAGAATGACTCGTTGATACCTCCAAACTCGTTGCGAATCATGCGGCGGCGCGTCTCCTCGTCCAGCGGCTTCAACTTGTTGTAGGCCCAGTCGCCCATATGCATCACCACTTCCAGGGCCTGCCGATTGTCAGCATACAGATATTGGTCTATCAACCCTGCAAACAGTTTATGCAACGTGTACCAAGGTGCCCAGACACTTGTCCCCCGGATATTGCGGTTAATCAGTTCTTCGGGGAAAGCGCTCAGGTATCCGCTACCTAATGCCTGTTGCACCTCGGCCAAACCACTGACCAGGCTATCCCCTTTCAGCTTGAACACTTCACTGCCCGTGGCGGCATACATCAAGCCGTAGGCCGAAAGCAGATGCCCGGTGGTATGTCCGCGCAGTTCACAATCGAGCGATTCCCATCCGCCCAGCTTTTTCACCGTCATGTATCCGCCTTCACGCCCGGCGTATACCCCGGTATTGGTGCGGAAGCTGTGCAGCAGACGCTCTGTGCTGATGGACACCATCCAAGCCGAATCGCGCAGCAAGTTATCGCGGAAGCGGCTTGGCAGCAGCCGGACATCCCGCAAGTCGAAACTTTCGGCTTTCAGTTCAATCGCATTTTCTTTCTTCAACTTGCCCTCGTGCTGGCCGGGGTAGACCGACTGGGCCAACGATGTGCCCGCCATCGCCAGACACACCAGCATTGTGCAAACGTTCTGTTTCATATTCTATTCTTTTTGTAGTTTTTACTTCCTATCTGCTTCCTTGCAGCCTTTCCCCTCCTTCCTGTCGGACAAGCCTTGCCGAAGTGCTTACTTCGATATAGAATCATTGCCAATGATTGTAGGAATCATCGGGGATGATTGTAGGAATCATTGCCAATGATTCTTCATCGACGTAGCAAGAAGGGAGTGCCTATCTACGGACTGATTACTCCACAGGTGTCATGATTCCCACATAACCTTCGCTGCCAGCCATCTTAATCTTCAACGGCTTGCCGGAAACCACACGTACTTTTTTCTTCAAGACTTCCGTCGGTTTCTTATCTGCATGCTTACCGTCTGCCCAATACTCCAGTTCATAATCGTAAAGGGCAAAAGTCTCTTTGTAGCTGTCATTCTTATTCACATCCATCTCCATTTTCACTTCACCGCTCCACCAATGGCTCTTCGTTGCACACGTCCAGACGGATCTTCCCATCCGGAGAAGTCACTTGCACTTGTTGTGCGGACACGCCTGATGCCAGCAGCAAGAATAAAGGTAAAATACAGTTTCTCATCATACTTATCTTCCGTTTAAAAGTTACAGGTTTTCTCGTATATACGTTTGACCCCATCGCTCCACTCAATCGAAGAATAATTACCCTCCCAGACACTACAGGAAGTTCCTCCCAGAGAGTCCGGGGGGAAGGATAATAATCGTTGGGAACATTAGTTATCGCAAAATGGTTGATTCATATCAGTCTACGATGATTTCTTTGCCATAACCTTCATTTACGGCAAAGGACTTACCCCGGAGAATGACGGTCGCCTCACCCGTAGAGGAATAATACCACTTTCCATTCTCCCGGTATATTGATGCCGAAACCGGCTCATCCGCCTTGATGGCATACGTCCCTTGCTTTATCTTCCGGGCGTTGACCATATACAATTGGGACACCTCGCCTGAAACTTCAGACACCAGCCCGAACATACCTTGGAAAGCCAATTCGTCCAGCTGCGGGAACTCCGCTTCAGCAGAAACGGCACTGCAGATGTAATCCTTACGCTCTCCCTCCGATGACACGCACAACATCACCTTCTCTCTATCAGCGACCAAACGTTCCACTGTTTTCACCGAAGCGATCTCTCCACGCACAGGCTGATATACGGCTATGAAGGGAGATTCCCAACCGTTCACTCCGGTCTGGCGAACCAACAACGTAGGAGTAGGATGAGGAGCTGAGCTTACTCCGCCGGGAGTCAAATCAGGATTCAACGTCGTATAAGGGGCTTCCATACAGTATAGTTCACGTCCCTCTACTCCCGTCATCCACATCTGCATCGTCAACAGGCAAGTGTCATGCGGGGCAATCTTCCATACCGCATGAAAATCTCCCGGGCAGTCTGCCTTTTGTAACTTGCTGAACCACTTATAGCCCTCACCGTACATCTTGCCAAGGCTTCGGCAGGTTGTTAAAGGAAGTGGCGTTCCATTTACATCTTCCACATGCAGCGAAGTGCCCACGTTGTGGAAGAGATAATCATTATCGGGCTGTGCCGAGCGGAAGATGTCCACATAGTAGCCTTGGTCGGAAGTGGTTTTCACCATGGCCACCACCCGGCGTTTCTCGGCAGCCTCCATGTCGCATAGGTTGATAAACGGGTTCAATGCCGTTGCATTAACAAAAGCTGTAGCCGTATCCACTCGTGGTTCCATGGCATGAATACGGATGTCCCCTGCGGCATAACCGGGCAGAATGGTATTGCTGCCTGTGGGTGATTGATGATAGACCTTATCGGCACTCCAATAAGATTCATAGGCCGCTGCATCGGGGGCTAAAGCATAGCCAAAACCATAGAGTTGCAAAGAAAGCCCATTCGGAGTGAGATGGGAACCGTCGCGTCCGCCATAAAGTACAGCCATCAGATTCTCTTCGTCACGCCGGCTTTTCATAGTCACCAAACGATGAAACGGTGAATAAGACATACGTTCTTCTGCCATTTCTTCTGTATTTACCGGAGGAATAGCAGAAGCGTAAAGACAAAGACTACTCCAGTCAGCCTCCTCACGCCGGTAATTTCCACTGCTGATACCAGTCTGCAAAGCGGAAGCCACCCGCATCGCATTCTCCTTATTTCCAACCAACTGATAATAGGCCAACAACCTTTCCAATGTAGTAAAATTGGCACTGCCTCCTCTTGAATCACCGAATACAATCATGTTGCCCCGTTCGTCCATCCATGGAAATACAGCCAAAGCGGCTTTCTGCAAAATAGGATTTTCTTTCAGGACATCTATGCCTTCACGCTGCAGTAAGGCTGCAAAATCCAATAGCCCGGCCACTGTACCGAACGCATATCCGGGCGATTCCGGCCAAAGTCCCGTCACAGGATCATACGCTTTCAATATGTCCGGAATAGCATCGTGATAAGGAGTAGATTCCTTAATGAGGTAATGCAAATAATAGGAACGCCCTTTCCCGTCGGGGTAAGCATCGTTCTCCTCCAATGCCAAGATAGGACGAAGCATCATGTTCCACCCGTTCACATTCCAATTCCCCGATTTGCCTCCACGTACAAAGCCAATATCGATAAAACGTTTGAATACGATTCCCGACACTTCCGGCAAGGACATGCCCAACTCTTGCAGATGAGGATGCGGATGTGCCTTCAGGTAATCATACGCAAAGTCGTAAACCACGGCGGCATGAAGAGCAAGATCATCGTGTATCTGTTCGTAGTCGTAATAACCGCAAATGCCACCCGGTTCATAACCACCCTCACTGCCTGTAGATTTATTGGGGTCAAGGATAGGATTCATGTAATAAGTACCCACTAACCAGGTATGGAACACATCGGCAGCCATCGCCCCATATTTTTCTTCTCCGGTCAGCCAGTAAAGAAAAGCGGCTTCTTCCGCCAACGTAAGGATTTCCACATTATTGCTTCGGATCATATGTCCGGACTCTTTGTAGGGCACCAACACTTTGGGAGCATCCGGATGAGAGCGGTCAATCCCCCACATATCGCCCGTTTCATTGTAAGGCGTACGTTCTTCCAAAGGAACATTGACATACTTGTTCCACGTACGCATGCCCGGCATACGAACCGTCGGAACAGGAGCATTGCCCTCACCCCGTTCCCAATTTTGATCTTTGAGATAACATTGCGTATAGTGTTCACCGTCTTTCCAATACATGGCCAGACGGGACACCAGCCACTCCGGATCGGACACATGCCTGTCGGCGTATGGCTCAACCTTGTCTCTTAACCGCTGAAATACCATAGAAGCCCACTCTTCATCGGCAATCATTTGCCGGATACTTGCTTTATCCGCATCATCAGCATAGATGTGCGGATGGATGGCATCACTTTGGCAACCGGTCAACAGCATAAGGATGCTGAAAAAGATGAATAAGTTTTTCATGTTTTTACTGAATAATTGTGATTTTAGTTTCAATGATCAAGTTCCATACGATTGACGATATCTGTTACTAACCGGGATATGGCAGGACTACCATAAAAAGAAGAAAAGCCATCCGGTTTGTTAGCCGCCCCTGTCACGTGGGCAATGAAGAAGCCATAAACACTGTCGCGCTTGTTGATCCAAGGATAGGCACCTGCCCATCCGGGGGAACTAATCTGATAAGCCTCGCCTGTTGTATCATCAATCAGTTCTCTCCACTCTCCCAAGCCATATATACCTGTATGGTGTTTTCCCAAGGCTTTCTCCACATATTCACCAGGATTAACTTTTGCCTCACCCACTTGATCCGCCTGCATCTCTCTGACGGTTTCTGCTTGCAAAATGACGATTCTGTTCCTTCTTCCTTCATGATAAATCATATCCAAGAATTTCATATAGTCATCCAGTGTCGTACACAATCCACCTCCTAACATAGGTGCATGTCCACCATCTGTATTTACGGGTATGAAATGAGAACGGGTCATGCCTAAAGGCTCACACAGCAACTCTTGAAATAGCGTTTCAAATTCCTTGCCCATAGCTACTTCAGCCATTCTTCCGGCCACTTGCATAGCCAATCCACCGTATTCAAATCGGGTACCCGGCGCAAAGACTGTATCTAAGGGCAAGATTTCTACGATAGCCGAATCAAGGGAATTATAGTTGTCAACGCGAGGCTCAGGCAAGTACGGTCGGATTCCAGACGTATGCGAAAGCAATTGCCTCAATCGTATATTTCCTTTGACATCATTCTTAAATTCCGGTAGCCAGTCTGCCACCCGATCATCCCAATCTAACTCAGAACGATCTACTACAGCCGCTATGACAGCCGCTGCCACCCATTTCCCGGCCGAAGCTACATATACAGGCGTCTCTCGCGTGAAGTTACCATAAGTTTGCTCGAACAAAGTGGAATCGTTTCTTCTTACACAAATGGCTCCTCCCGGATAATAACCTTTGTCCATCCAACCGGCAATCAATGAGTCTAAGCTGCTGAAATCGTATGCTTTCTGCTGCTGAACAGGATGACAGGCAATGCATAATAAAGCAAGCCATACCAAATAGATAGTCTGTTTCATCATTAAATAGTTTATGTATACAACTTATAAGATATACGATGAAGCAAAGCTAATCACTCAACTCCAACATGCAAAAACAACTTCTTACCTTTTACAATTCTTTAATCA
>CALUOV010000136.1 GCA_944322275.1 uncultured Bacteroides sp.
TCAGCCGGAGAAGCCAAGTGACGACCGTCCGTGTGGGGCAAAATGCGTTCTACTATGGGTGCGAACTGAATATAGTGACATCCTATCTCTTTGAAAAAACGATAAAACTCCACGGGGTAATCGGCGTTATAGTCGTTTACTACAGCCATACCGTTCCATTCCACACCATGCTTTTTCAACAAGTTGATGCCCTGCATTACTTTATGGAAAGACGGGCGGCCTTGCTTATCACGCCTGTATTCATCATGAAATTCCTGAGGTCCGTCTATGGAGACACCCACCAGCCAATTGTTTTCCTTAAAGAAGCGACACCATTCATCGGTCAGGAGTGTGCCGTTTGTCTGAATGCAATTGTCGATGGTACGCCCGTCAGCATATTTTTTCTGCAACTCCACAGCGCGCTTGTAGAAAGATAGGGGGCGCATCAGTGTTTCTCCACCATGCCAGGTAAAGAGCACTTGGGGCATGGTTTGTGAATGGATGTATTCCTGGATGAACTTTTCAAGCAGTTCCTCACTCATGACGTGCCGAGGATTTTCCTTATATAATTTGGATTTCTCTGTATAATAGCAATAGTCACAAGCCAGGTTACATAAAGCTCCTACGGGCTTCAACATCACATAAAGTGGCTTGGCAAAAGGGGCATATGTTGTTGACATAAATTTCAGTTCTTTCAATATTCCGTTTTAATTTTCGGCAAAAATACGTAAACCAACTGAAAAAACTCGCCTCCATGTTTTGATTATAAGGAATATTAATACCTTTGCCGCAAGTATATATAAATCTTTCTTACATGTTAAAACAGTATTTGAACAATATCTTGTGGCTGGTGATGGGAGTTTTATGTCTGACTTCGTGTGCAAAAGGCTATCGGGTAGAAGGAAAATCATCGGTGACCAGCTTAGACGGGAAAAAGTTATATTTGAAGGCGTTGCAGGATGGTGACTGGATGGTTGTTGACTCGGCCGAGATGCTGCACGGGTGTTTCAAAATGAAAGGGACGGTAGACAGTGTGCGCATGGTGACCCTTTACATGGACGAGGAAGGGTTGATGCCTCTGGTATTGGAAGACGGAAAGATCAAGGTGAATATCTCCAATACGCAGTTGAGGGCGGAAGGCACCCCTTTGAACGACCTCTTGTATGAGTTTATAGACAAACGTAATGACATGGAGCGTGCTATCAACGAGGTCGAGCGGAAAGAAGCCCGTTTGGTGTTGGATGGAGTACGTCTAGACGATATTCATGACCGCTTGCAACACAAAGTGGATTCCATGGCGCTGGCTATGGAGGCGTATGTGAAGAGTTTCATTACCGCTAACTATGAGAATGTGTTAGGTTCCAGCATCTTTATGATGATGTGTAGTACCCTGCCTTATCCGGTCATGACTCCAACTATAGAAGATATTTTGAAGGACGCTCCTCTGACGTTCAAGCAAAACCCGTTGGTGAAAGACTATGTCTCCAAAGCCAAGGAAAACATGAAGCTGATAGAAGAGAACAAACGCTTGCAGGAAAATGTAGCCACTGCTCAACGCTGACCTGCTCTGAATCTCTCAGGAAGTCTACTTTCTACGGCCTTATAGGCTTCCTCCATGGTTTCCTTTACGTTTTCGGGGCCTTTCCCTTTGGGAGGGATGGGTGTGTGGATGGTGAGCGTCAACGTATGGCGGTGTATCCATTTCCGATTGCGCGGCAAGACATCGAACGAACCATTGATGGTGACCGGCACCACAGCCAGTTGCAAATCATCTGCCATCTGAAAAGCACCGCGTTTAAAATTTCCCAAGTGTCCGTCTCGTGTGCGTGAGCCTTCGGGAAAGACCACCAATGATACTCCGTCCTTCAGTGACGCTTCTGCCTGACGAACCATGCTCAACATCTTTTTGGGGTTGCTACGGTCTACGAAGATGTGTCCCGCACTTTCGCACGCCTTGCCCACAAAAGGTATTTTTCGTAGGCTTTTCTTCATCATCCACTTGAAATTACGCCCTAGAAATCCATAAATCAGAAAGATGTCAAACGCTCCCTGATGGTTGGGGACAAATACATACGAGGTGCGCTTGTGTAGCTTTTCACGTCCCTCTACCCGTACGGGAAGCAGGAGGACGTAGCACGTAAGTTGGGACCATATTTTACCCGGATAGTACCCCCATACGTGAGCCCCTCCAATGAGCGAACCGATGATGGTGACGAGGGCTGTCAGTAAGGTCAGCACTAAAAAAATAGGGAGTGCGATACAGATCTGATAGATGTAATAAAGGTATTTCATAATGGCGCTAACTTGGTTTTCTGCCGGCAAAGATACGAATTATTCTTGTTCCTTGGCTTGTTTCGTCATTCTTTTCCATCTCCGAAAAGTCGTTGGTAATCCCGCTTGGAGGCCGATAGAGTCCATTCCTCCGGGACGAATTTCCATTGGTTCAATGCACGGGGCTCTATCCGGCCTTTTTGCTCAATGTATTGCATTAAGTAGTATCTTAAGTCTTTGTCCGTAGAGGTCAGGATGCGTTTCTTCAATTCTTCTTGCGATATGCCGACACCTTGGGTCAATAGCTCTCCGCCTCCGTTTCCCCGATAGGAGTTTACCGCCACTTTATACATCTTATTTTCATCGAAAGGCGTGCCGTCCGCCATGCTTGTGATGTGCACTTTATGGCCTTCAGGCCGGGTTACGTCTACGGTGTAGCATATTCCTGCGGCCGAATCGAAGTTATAGCTGGGATTAGCGAACTTGGCCCGGTCTTCGGCTCCTGGGCGTGGCGTGTCTTGTAGCAAGAGGAGGCCGTCATCGGCCGAAGTCATGCGGCGTGTCCAAAGGGCGTAGGACATTTCGAGAGCTCTCCGTATCTCGTGGCCGGACAACTCCATGGTGTAGAGCATGTTTTCGTATTTGTAGAGATTGAACATGTCGCTCACGCAAATGTCTCCCGCCTTGATTTCGGCATCGAAGGACAATGGCGCGGCTAACGATATGTCGGCCCCGCTTATTTCCAGTTGCAATTGGTGGATGAGGTCGACGAAAGCCGATGGACCGAAATAGGCGGGACGGGTGGAGATGGTCTGACTTATGGTGCCTATTTTACGTGTTATAAAATCTTGGATGGTCTTTTGTTGAGGTTCAAAACGTTTCATGAAAGCCGGGTCTGCCTCGTATTTTTCCATCGGTACCAGACGGCATGTGATGTGCTTTCCGTTCACGTGTCCGTTTTCCATTGTGAGGTCGATTTCTACTTCACTCACCAGACGTGCGTTGTTGGCAGGATTTACAATCCAGACAGAGTCTCCTGCGGTATTGGTTACTTTTTCGCAAGCCAGGGCATGGTCGTGCCCCATCAGCACAACATCAAAACCTTCTACGCGCTGGGCTACATCGGCCGATGCGTTTTCGTTGTACATCCCATTTAACAGGTAGGGATTCTTGCCCGAGTGGAAAAGACCGATCACTAGATCGGGCTTCTCACGTTCGCGTATCACCTTCATCCATTGGCGGGCAGTCTCCTCCATATCGTCAAAACGCAATCCTTGCCAGAGGTTTTCTGATAGCCAGGCGGGAATGGCGGGAGTTATCAGACCCAGTATCGCGATTTTCACCCCTTCACGTTCCAGTACAATGTAGGGCTTAAAGTGCGTCCGTCCTGTGTCCGTTTCCACAATATTGGCGCCCAAGATGGGGAAAAGGCAATCGTTCGCCCAACGGTCGAACACCTTACGGCCCGTTTCCACATCGTGGTTGCCCATGTTTCCGGCGTCATAATTCATGTAGTTCAGCATTTCCGCACAGAGATGCGTTGAGGCCGTGTCTATATAATTATAGTAATAGGCCGAGGGTTGTCCTTGCAGAATGTCTCCGTTGTCCAGCAGTATCAGGCGGTCTCTGTATGTTTCGCGTTCCTCCCGCACGTAGCTACATACGCGTGCCAGACTTCCCTCCGCATCGTCTTGCCGGATGAAGTCGTACGGATAGTAATTTCCGTGCACATCACTTGTCTGCACTATTTTCAGCTTTACTTCCCGCTCTTGAGCTTGTGTCGTGGTAGGGAGTAGCAAGCTTAGAAGTAGCGGTAAATACCAAACTTTTTTCATGAATAAATCGTTTTTCTTAATAATCATCTAGTTGACAAGTTATTCCCTTGTCAACTAGAGCGGGGAATGTCCCGTTAAAATTCAATACTTGAACGGCTCTTCCTTTACATAAATGCGGAAATCCTTGATGCCGCCGGGTACCTCGCTTTCCATACGGGGCAGGTATTGGAAGGCACTCAGTGTATGTATGGCACCCAGATCAATAACCACTGCGTGTGGATATTGCTTGCCCTTTTCGGTGCTCCAATAAGTAGACTCCTGCAGGTCGAACGTTTTATCGGCCGAGCGGTTTACGTGAGCCACGTCCTCACTATCGGCATATTTAACTAACCACGGCTCGCGTGAGAGACGCTCTCCGTTAGCGTCCAGCAGATACATCTCGGCGATGCAGGCCAGGTCTTTGCCGTCCTGGGCATTGAGGGCTTCGATGCATACGTAACGGCCTTTGGCAGGTTGGTCGAATTTGGCTTCCTGCCATCCATTGCCCGGTTTGAAGCTGCCTGCCTTTACAGGCTTCTCTGCGCTGAGGTCAAGGTTTTCTCCTTCATTGCGGTGTGTCAAGGGTTTGCTTACAAGCAATTGGTCGAGCAGAGGCTCGGTCAGGCCTTCGGATTTGGCTTCCTTGGGGCCGATGATGTCGAACACTAAGATTTCATTCTCGTCCTTCTTCAGCCAGCATCCCGGCACGTAGAGGGTCTGCTGAGGGCCAATTTCCCAGATGCGTCCCAAAGCGTAACCGTTGACATACACCAGACCTTTGCCCCACGTCTCGAAGTTGAGGAAAGTATCACTAGGTTTCTTCACGTTGAATGTGCCCCGATAGCAGCCCGGTATGCGCTGTCCTTTATCATCCGTCAGACTCTGGATGGGTTGGAAGTTCATGCCTTGATAGAATTCGTAGGTGTCTTCCAGGTTGAACACTTCCCAATTCTTCATATTATATACGAAGGGATAGCCATCGATGTCCATGGTCAGTTCCACCTGTTCCGTGATGCCTTTGAAGTCCTTGATGGCGCGTCCGAAGTTGATGCGTCCCATGGCTTCTACCAGAATGTCCAGTCGTGCACCCTTGGGGCAGGCAGGTAGAGTAAGTTGCTTCTCTCCGTTGCGGCGGTCCAACTTACCTATATATTTACCGTCTACGAAGATTTGCGCATAGTCGTGCGCTTCGTTCACGGTCAGTTGGGCCGAAGTCTTTATCTGAGGCAGGGTAGTACGGTAGAGGATGCTTCCGAATCCTTGGTCGTATTCCTCCATCGTGCGGATGTCTACGTCTTTCTTTGCCTCAGGCAGGTTGGCAAAAAGTGGAGCCATCTCCGTCAGTTGGAATTCTTTGATGGCTATGGGCTTGATAAGCTTAGGGATACGCGCCTGCTTCTCTCCGTTCATGTATTTGGCCAGCGTCTTGCGCAGAGCAAAGTATTTCGGTGTGGTCTGGCCGGATTCACTGATGGGCGCGTCATAGTCGTAGGACGTCACATCTGGTGCGAATCCTGGAGAGTTGGCTCCAGCCCAGTGCCCCCAGTTGGTACCTCCGTGGGTCATGTAGAGGCTGAATGAGATGCCTTTGGAAAGCATTTCATCAATGCCGGCTATCATGTCCTCGGCGGGACGGGTCTCGTGGTTGGCTCCCCACTTGTCGAACCAACCGCTCCAAAACTCCGAGCACATCAGCGGGCTGTCTGGTCGGAGCTCCTTGAGGCGGGCGAATTGTTGGTCGATGTTGGCTCCTGTGCCGAAGTTCATCGTCCATACCAGGTCGGGAAGGCCATTCAGCTCGAAGTTCGATGCCCAGTCGCACTGGAAGAGAGTGATGTCTTTTCCGTATTCTTGGCGCACGATGTCGCGTATCTGACTCACGTATTTCTTGCTTTCTCCGTAGGAGCCATATTCGTTCTCTACCTGAATCATCAGGATGGGGCCTCCATTCTGTATCGTGAGGTCTTTCACCTGTGAGGCCACAGCCTTTTCAAATAGGGCCACGCGCTCAATGAAGTACGGGTCATCCTCGCGCAGGCGGATGTCTTTCTTCTTCAGCAACCACCAGGGAAGGCCTCCCATTTCCCATTCGGCGCAAACATAGGGACCCGGACGAAGAATGACGTACATGCCATTGTCTTGACACAGGCGGCAGAAGGCGGCCAGGTCGTTTTGCCCGGTAAAATCATAGACATCGGGCTGAGGTTCGTGTGCGTTCCAAAACACATATAGGCAGATAGTGTTCATGCCCAGCGCCTTGCACAGTTTGATGCGTTGATCCCAGTAAGGTTTGGGGATACGCGGATAATGCAGCTCGGCTGCTTTTACAACGAAAGGTTTGCCATCCAGCAGGAAGGTGCCTTTTCCAGCTTCAAAAGTACGGCCGTTGGCAGATGTCTGCGCTCCCGCTCCCAACGAGGTGAGGCACATCAGTACAGCCATCACGATAGATGTTACTTTGTTCATGGTACAAAAAAGATGTGTTTATTAAAATATTTTCTCCACAAAGTTAGCGCATTTCGCCTTATCCGAGGGTAGGCAAATCGCTCAAAAGAGTAGAATATTGATTCAAAATCATTCATTTCTTGCAGTTTTTAGGTCAATTCATCGTTTTTATCTTCTCGGCGGAAAGGCTTCGCAGTGTCTGCCTTATTGTTTGGCAAAGATACGGTTTTTGCCAAGGATTGCAAAGACAAGGATTACAAAAAACGGGATATCTTAAGAGGTGAAGATCGGGGCACTTTCCCGGAAAAACGTATTGGATTATTGACTGTCAGCCTGTTATCGATTCCGGATTGTGTGAGATGCCACGGCTTATTTCCTCCTGTTAGATTAAACCGCCGTTTAATATGTTGAAAAACATAGTTTAGTAACACGTGCCGAAAATTTGTTTATTTACTGGACTTTCCCTAATTTGCGCCCACTTTTAGTTAAAGAC
>CALUOV010000137.1 GCA_944322275.1 uncultured Bacteroides sp.
TTGCAGAATTATCAAAGACTTTTATTGATTAAATAACTGAATAACAGTAAATAAAAATATTTTTAAGGGACGACTAAGTAAGCTTCAACGACCATTTCTTTTAGCTTCTATGTCCATTTCATTTGGCTTCTATGACGGTTGAAGTATAACTTCATTTCGAAAACGTTATTTGGTGGAATGCGGGCATTCAATTTCCAATATGTTGGTAGTTTATGATTCCCTATGAAAAAGTTAACTCTATTAGCGGGCTTACCATATTTTGGGTGTGATTTTGCGGGGTGGAGGAAGAGCCTATTCGTTTATGTCGAGGTGGTGTACTTCGATATTTTTTTGTAGAAACGTTGAAGCAGATTCGGCGAACTTTTCTTCGGACTCGGTAGTATAGTAGGTACAATGGGCACCACGGGTGCAGCGTGCATCTATTTCCGGATGGCGTTGGAGGTAGTACTGCAGGCTTTTGGCGACCCATTCTCCTTGAGAAACGATAGTGATGCCTGCGGGCATGTATTTCTTTATCTTGGGCAATAAAAGAGGATAATGGGTACATCCCAAGACGACCGTATCAATCTGTTCATCCTGGCTTAATAGAGCTTGGATATATTTTTTAACGAAGTAGTCGGCGCCATCGCTGTACATCTCGTTGTATTCTACCAAGGGTACCCACATGGGACAAGCCTGACCGATAACCCGAATATCGGGAAAAAGCTTGCGGAACTCTAGTACATAGGATTCAGATTTGATAGTACCGGCGGTACCTAATACGCCGATGTGGCGGCTCCGACTGAGTTGACCGACATGCTCCACCGTGGGGCGGATAACGCCAAGTACACGTCTGGATGGATCGAGTATCGGCAGGTCACACACTTGTATGCTTCGCAAGGCTTTAGCTGAGGCTGTGTTGCAAGCTAAAATAACCAAGTGGCATCCCTTCTCAAAAAGTCGCTGTACGGCTTGCAGGGTAAATTCATAAACAATATCGAATGAACGGGTACCGTAAGGAGTACGAGCATTGTCGCCCAAATAGATATAATCATACATGGGGAGGACTTTTCGGATTTCACTAAGGATGGTCAAGCCTCCGTAGCCAGAATCAAATACACCGATGGGACCAGGTTGGGTAGGAAGTATAAGGGACATGAATTTTAAATTTTTATAGAAAGACACGAATTACGCGGATTTTTACGGATAATATAAAATCCGTGTAATCCCGTGTAATCCGTGTCTATAAAATTGTGCTTATCGCACGTTTATGGTTCCTAAACAAAATTTATTTAATGCCAAGCTGGGCTTTTACTTTGGCTGTCACATCGATGCTTTCGGTTCCGATGTAAGCTACCGGTGTACGGGCTACATCGAAGATATAGACTACGCCTTCTGCTTTACCTACAGCCTGAACAGCCTCGTTCAGTTTATTATAGATGGGTACCATAGCGTCCTGCTGGGCTTTTTCCATAGCTTGATAAGCTTCCTGTTGGAATTGTTGTTGACGCTGAGCCATGTCTTGTACTTCTTTCTGGCGTCTCTCCAGAATGTTCTTGGGCAGAGAGTCCTGTTGTTGAATCAGTTCCTGATACTTACGGTTGAACTCCTGTTCCGAACGTTGCATTTCTTCAGTGTACTGTTTGGAAAGAGCTTCCAAGTCGGTTTGCGCTTTGGTAAATTCCGGCATAACGGAGATTACTTCCTGCGAGTTCATGTGGGCGAACTTGGATTGTGCCATTACTCCCAACGGGAGAATGAACAAAACTGCGATTAGTGCGATTTTTTTTAGCATAATATTGATTTTTAATTAATTGTTTTCTTACTATGGGCACAAATGTAAGGTTTTTAATTGGAATATCCTAACCTTGCGAGTACTTCGTTACTGATATCAATGTCAGGCGAAGCAAAAATAATGCTTGTAGCCGACGCCCGGTCTGTTACTACTGCATAACCTTGTTCCGTTGCAATGGCTTTCACTGCATCATATATATTATTCTGAATAGGTCCCATCAAGCGAGCCTGCAATTTCGCCATTTCTCCTTCCGGTCCAAAATACTTGCGGCGCAGGTCGGCTACTTCTTTTTCCTTGGCAACAATAGCGTCCTCTTTCTGAGAGCGCTGGTCTGCGGTAAGTTTCGAAGCCGTGGACTGATAATCCTCGTACATCGTCTTTGCCTCACCCGCCAGTTTTTCCACTTCGGCTTGCCATTGTTTAGACGATTGTTCCAACTGCTGATTGGCAGACTCATAAGCGGGAATATTCTTCAAGATGTATTCCATGTCGATTAAAGCGAACTTCTGCGCATGAACCGTCAAACTCATGACTGTTGACAGAAGTATTAATAAAAAAGACTTTCTCATGGCGTTTTATTTATTAAGTGAAACAATTGTCTGTTAGAACTCTTGTCCCAAAATGAAATGGAACTGGCTTCCACCATATTGGGAAGTTCCGCGGATCTTGTCGAAACCATAGGCCCAGTCTATACCCATCATACCTACCATAGGGAGGAAGATACGTACACCGACACCGGCCGAACGCTTCAGGTCGAACGGATTGAAATCACCCACTTCCTGCCAGGCGTTACCTGCTTCCACAAAGGTGAGGGCATAGATGCTGGTACTTGTTTCCAACATCAACGGGTAACGCAACTCCAATGCCAGACGGGTGTAGGCGTAACCTTCGTTTCCGTAAGAGGCCAAAGAACCGTTCTCGTATCCGCGGAGAGCGATGGTCTCCGTAGCGTAGTAGGAATAACCGGTCATACCATCACCACCCACTTCGAAGGTTCCAAAAGGTGATTTCTTATATTTGTTGTAATGGCCCAATAAACCGAATTCTACCCGTCCCATCAAGACCGGTGTACGTTTTACGGTATAGGGGTCCATTAAAGGAATGTACACTTTCGATTTGAATTTCCACTTGTGGTATTCCACCCATTTGTGCATCCGGTTGATGTCATCCTGGTTGTTGAGGTTATATTTGCTATAGTCTACCCCGTTGAACAACGAATAAGGCGGAGTGAACTGTACAGAGAGCGAGAATTCTGAACCCGTACGCGGATAGATGGGGTTATCACTCGAACTGCGTGCCAAAGTTAGGTTGATACTCAGGTCATTGCATTTACCATTGGTGACGGGGAAGTATTGCCAGTCACTCAATACATAACGCTGGTAAGAGAGCTCGGCGCTAATTTGGAAATAGTCATCTGGCCACTTCAGACGCTTACCAAACATAAGGGCTACACCATACATCTGTACCGACTTGTCGGGATCGTAATAGTTTTCGTAATTGATGTAGTTGCCGTAGTTGTAGAGGCCGTAACCGTACATGCCGCTATAAAAGCTATTGTAATAATTGTTATAGAATGCATCGTTGTAGTACTGGCTACTGATGTCTGTCTGACGCGAATAGAATGCTGATACGGAGAATGCATTCGGACGCTTTCCTCCAAACCACGGATCATAGAACGACAGGCTGTATTGCTGGTAATAGCGCGCATTGGTTTGGGCACTTACAGTCAGGGTCTGCCCATCGCCTTGCGGGAGGATACCCCGATAGTTCTCACCCGGATGCAGAAGATTAGCTAAGGAGAAGTTGGTGAACTTCAGACTCAGCTTACCAATGATACCTGTCTGTCCCCAACCGGCGGAGAACTCCACTTGGTCGTTCGCTTTAGATACCAACGGATAGCCTATATCCACCGTACCGTCTTCGGGACGCGGCTTGATGTCCGGTTGAAGTTGTTCTGGGTCGAAATGTCCCATCTGTTGGATTTCGCGGAGTGAACGCATCAATTGTTCACGGCTGAAGAGGTCACCGGGACGGGTACGGAGCTCACGGCGTACCACGTTTTCATACACACGGTCGTTGCCGCTGATGATAATTTTATTGATAGTAGCCTGACGGCCTTCGTAAATACGCATTTCCAAGTCGATGGAATCGCCCACAATATTTACTTCCACGGGGTCGAGACTATAGAAAAGATAACCGTTGTTGTAATAAAGGTTGCCAATGGCATCTTCGTCTGTGGTGGTACGTTCTTCCAGCAACTTTTGGTTGTAGACGTCACCTTTCTTCATGCGTAGCAGATAACTGAGTTGCTCGGAAGGGTAGAGCGTGTTGCCCACCCACGTGATGTTGCGCAGGTAGTACTTTTGTCCTTCCTCTATTTGCATGAATACATTTACGGTCTTTTCGTCATAGGGGGTCACACTGTCCACCACAATCACGGCGTCACGATAGCCCAACTCGTTATATTTGTCAATGATGAGCTGCTTGTCGGCTTCGTAATTTTCTTCCACGAACTTTTTGGTGCGGAACAGATTGAGAAGCTTGCCTTTTTCGTTGGTTTTCTTCATCACACGTTTCAGCTTCTTGGTCTTAATGGCCTTGTTACCTACAATGGTGATTTGATGGACTTTTACTTTTTCCTTCTTATCCACCTCTATGTCAACGATGACTTGGTTCTCTTTGGTTTTATCATCGCGTTGATTGATGATGACTTCAGCGTTCTTGAATCCTTTGTCATCAAAGTAGCGCTCTATCAAAGTTTTGGCACGGTCTATTTGGTTGGGGGTAATCTGATTTCCTTTAATCATGCCGATTTTGGCTTCCAGGTCTTCCCGTTCAGATTTCTTCACACCGTGGAAGTTTAGTTCGGACACACGCGGACGCATCACTACGTGGATGGTAAGCCATGCCTTGTCGCCTTCAACCTTGTCCAAAGTGATAGACACATCTGAAAACAAACCATGACGCCAATAGCGCTTACAAGCTTGCGTAATTTCTTCACCAGGTATGGTAATGGTCTGCCCTTTACTGAGTCCCGAGAGGTTGATAATGACATAGTCTTCGTAATTGTCGGCGCCTACAACTTTGATGTCCGCTATTTCATACTTCTTGGGTGTACCTGAATAGAGGACTACAGGCTTCTCTTCTTCACTGGTCTGCGCAAAAGTCGGCCGGGCATAGCCCATAAGGCAGATGATGGATACGAGTATATAGAAAATACGATGATGCATGATGCTATGTTTGATTTTCAGCATAATCTAATATTAATAATGATCCTGGCGTTTCTATTTTATTTGTTCGCTTGTCTTCCCAAATCTTCGCTCCCGTTGCTGGTAGTCATAGATGGCTTGACATAATTCCTCTTCCCTAAAGTCGGGCCAATAGGTGTCGCAAAAGTACAGTTCGGAATAAGCGCATTGCCAAAGCAGGTAATTGCTTAAGCGAATTTCGCCACCGGTACGTATCAGCAAGTCGGGATCGGGCATAAAGCGGGTGGTCAAATGTCTGCTGATGAGTTGCTCGTTGATGTCAGCGGGAGTCAGCTTTCTCTCTTGTACGAGTGTTGCGATGGCTTGCATGGCCTGGGTAAGCTCCCAACGTGAAGAATAGCTGATAGCAAGCACCAGACACATGCCGTTATTGGAAGCCGTGCGATTGATGCAGGTCGTCAGACGGGTTCGTACTTTGTCGGGCAGTTTACTGACATCGCCTATCACTCGGAAGCTGATGTTGTTCTTCATGAAGGTTTCTTCTTCGATGGAATCGAACAACAAGGTCATCAACGCATTCACTTCATCGGTCGGTCGGTTCCAATTTTCGGTAGAGAATGTATATAGAGTCAAGAACTTGACACCCAGTCGAGCGCATTCCTCGGCAATGACGTGTACGGTTTCCGCACCCGCCTGATGGCCAAAGCTTCGTTCGTGTCCGCGTTGTTTGGCCCACCGTCCGTTGCCATCCATGATGATGGCTATGTGCTCCGGTATCCGGTTTGTATCAATTTGTTCTTTATATGACATGATATAAGACCCTTTCGTTAAAACTTCTTCAATCTGTTCAAGCATCCGCGCCAGATTTCGTTGGTTCCTCCGCCTGCCCAAATGACCCAAATAAAATCGTTCCGGTCATGAACAATGGTGTAGGAAGGACCGTTAGACGAGAATTCTTCAGGAAGCCAAAACTTATTGTCGGCTTCTGTCCATACAATGCCCCCCGTGTCCGATGTATAGGCATGGGTCAGGTCGCCCCCTAAAATGTACAATGCTTCGTTATAACCTATTATATAATATGGTGTAGCCAACGACGGGCAATAACCTGATTCTGTATAGAAGTCTACCCATGCCAATCCATCCATAGTCACCCATGGTGTGGTGTGTTCGCTTTCTACATCGGATTCTCCAATCAGAAAAGCTTGGTAAAGGCCGTTGCTTGTCGCCTGTAAGGCTGTGGAAAGGTTTTGCGTAGGGAAATCCTCCGGCACTTCTTCACCTTGTATCCATTCTGTCATAGCGTTACTTGTACTGCAGAAGTAAAGTTTTCCGTCCGTCTCGTTTTTCCGGATGGCGCTCAATGTAGCGGGCATGGCACTGATATCGTTGGCCGGGAGATAAGTGAGCAGGGTTGTAATGTTTCCGCTCAATGCTTCCGAACGTTCCCATTGGATGCCGTCGATAGAGGTGTACACATCACCCTGTGCGGTGTTGGCCATCAGCGTTTCTCCTACATTAAGGATGGAGTTCAGAACGACGTCTTCCGGCAGGTTGATTCCGTTATGATTCTCCCAAACATATCCGGATGACGGAATGGTGGAGGTAGTATAGACTTCCTCGTTGGATGGATATATCAGAAGGTTATCATTCAATGTTACGGCCTTCAGACCTTGGGGAGCTGATTCGATAACAGGAGCAGAAGCCATCTTTACCCACGACATGGAGTCAGGATCTTCCCGGTGTATGTTGATGCGCAAGGTGTAGGTACGGCTGGTGAGATTGTCCGGGGCGTAAACGCGAAAAGTCATGCCGCTACCAGATGCAGCGGAAAGCAAGTTTTGAGCATTTGAAATATCGAGCAACGTGTCCGGTGTGCCCGACATGATATATCCGTATACCGAGAAAGTATCTATCAGAATACTGTCTATGATGGTGTCGGCATCCATTGGTAAGGAGTCGCGGTTGAATATCAGGCGTTGAATCTGGTCTATCTCAAATTTGTAGCTATTGCCATG
>CALUOV010000138.1 GCA_944322275.1 uncultured Bacteroides sp.
AGCGTGGTGGAGTATGCGGACGTGTCGCCCGTCAGGAGCAGCCTGAACAACTACGAAGTCTATGCGCTGTTCATGCTTAGGTACATTGACGTGGAACTGAAATACGGTTGCGGCAAATACGACTATCGGGGCGGCACGCTATTTTCGCCGACAAGCTGTGCATGTCACCCAATTATTTCAGCGATTTGGTAAGAAAGACTATCAATGACACGGTAAGCAATTACATCCGGCAATACATCATCCAGCAGATAAAGAATGAACTGGCAACAGGGGCAAATGTGGCTGAGGTTGCCTACAAGTTAGGCTTTGAGTATCCGCAACACCTCAGCCGGATGTTCAAGAAACAGACGGGCATGACACCGTCGGAGTATGTCGGAAGTATCCGTCATGAATAATCGAGGCGAATACTCATTTCCCGAAAAAGTTTTGGTATCCGGAATAGGGACTGGAACAGAAGTGCCATATATAGCTATATGAGAAAATTTAGTTATTTTTGCGTCCGAATAGATCATTTCAAATGAGGACTCAGATGTTGCACATACTCAAAACCTACTTCGGTTATGACGGCTTCCGTCCGTTGCAGGAAGACATTATCCGGAACGTGCTTCAGCGCAAAGATACCCTCGTGCTGATGCCTACCGGAGGCGGGAAATCCATTTGCTACCAGGTGCCAGCCTTGATGAGCGAAGGCACCGCGGTGGTGGTCTCCCCGCTCATCTCGCTCATGAAAGACCAAGTAGAAAGTCTCCGTGCCAATGGTATATCGGCAGGAGCGCTCAACAGCCTCAATGACGAGACTGAAAACGCCTCTTTACGTCAGGCATGTGTGTCGGGAAAACTAAAGCTCCTGTATATTTCACCTGAAAGGCTGATGGGCGAAATAACCTATTTGCTGCGTGACATGCACATCTCACTCTTTGCCATTGATGAGGCACATTGTATCTCGCAATGGGGACACGACTTCCGTCCTGAGTATGCGCAATTGGGGATCTTGCGACAGCTTTTCCCCAAAGTGCCTGTCATTGCCCTTACGGCTACTGCGGATAAAATCACACGGGAAGACATCGCGAAGCAGTTGCATTTGGACGCACCACGCGTGTTTGTCTCTTCTTTTGACCGTTCCAACTTAAGTCTGGACGTGAAACGGGGCTATACGCAGAAGGACAAGCATAGGGCCATCCTGGAGTTCATCGCAAAGCACGGAGACGAGAGCGGTATCATCTATTGCATGAGTCGGAGTAAGACCGAAAGCGTGGCCAGACTGTTATGTGAGTATGGCCTGCGTGTGGCCGTCTATCATGCCGGGTTATCGGTCGAGGCGCGCAATCGGGCGCAGGATGACTTTATCAACGACCGTGTGCAGGTGGTATGTGCCACTGTCGCCTTCGGCATGGGTATCGACAAAAGCAACGTGCGTTGGGTCATACACTACAACCTGCCGAAAAGCATCGAAAGTTTTTATCAGGAGATAGGGCGTGCCGGGCGGGACGGATTGCCTGGAGACACTCTTCTTTTCTATTCCATGGCCGATTTGGTTCTTCTCACCAAGTTCGCTTCCGAGAGCGGCCAGCAGGCCATTAATTTGGAGAAACTGGAACGGATGCGGCAATATGCCGAGGCCGATATTTGCCGTCGGCGTATTCTACTGAATTATTTCGGAGAAAGCCGTACGCACGATTGTGGAAACTGCGATGTGTGTAAGAATCCGCCCGAACGTTTTGACGGCACCGTTATCGTGCAAAAGGCGTTGAACGCCATAGTACGCGCCAATCAGCGGGTGGGCACACGCATACTGATAGACATCCTTCGCGGCAATCTCAGTGCGGAGTTGAAGGAGAAGGGGTATCAGGAACTGAAAACCTATGGGGCAGGGCGGGACATCCCCGCACGCGATTGGCAGGACTATCTGCTACAGATGCTGCAACTGGGATATATCGAAGTGGCCTATAACGAAAGTAACCACCTGAAGGTGACATCGGCCGGTATAGAAGTGCTCTACGGACGGGAGCGGGCAAGCCTGGTGCTCATCAAGCGCGAAGAGGCTGGGGGAGACAAGCGGAAGAAAACACGGAAAGAGAGACGTCCGCCGGAATTACAATTTACAGATGCGAGTGAGGAAAGTACCGGGCTTTACGAGGCCTTGCGCGACCTGCGCAAACGGCTGGCCGACGAAGAAGCCCTGCCTGCCTACATCGTCATGTCCGACAAGGTGTTGCATCTGATAGCTCAACAGCGCCCCACGACGCTCGAAGCTTTCGGCAACATCAGTGGCATCGGGGAATACAAAAAGAAAAAATACGGAAAAGCCTTTACTGACTTGATACGGAAGCACGCTTAACTCCCGTTATTTGCATCGCATCAGCCACTCGCGCGCTTCACTTTGCGGCACACCCAAGGAGACGGCCTTCTCGAAATCGCTTTTGGCCTGCGCTTTCTTGTCCTGCATCAGATAGACTTGTCCACGCATCATGTAAGCCTCGGCTTGTCCGTCATCCAAGCGGATGGCCTCATTCAAATCGACCAAGGCCAAGTCGTCCCGCCGCATATCAAGCTCCACTCCGGCACGGGCTACATAAACTAAAGCCAAGTCACTCTCGGAGTATGCCGGGTCGCCTCCCCTGTCGGCCAGCATCCCATCCAGCACCTTCAACGCCTCTTCGTAGTGCTGTTCACGCTGGTGGAGTGTGGCCAGTCCCAAGCGTCCGTTGTAACTCAAGGGAGCATAACGCAACAGCGTATCGTAATCCTGACGGGCAAACTTATAAACCCGCTGTTGCATGTAGATGTAGGCACGCATCAAGAGGGCTTCTTCATGGTGAGGCTCCAACTCGATGACTTGCGAATAGTCCGCGCGTGCCGCGTCGTAACGTCCCAGTTCCAACGAAAGCGTGGCATGGTTCATCAGGATGGGGATGGACATGGGCGAGAGGTTCAGTGCCAATTGATAGGACTCCAACGCCAGTTCGTACTGGCCTTGCTCCCGTTGGATGGTGCCCAGATTGGAGAAGAGCATCGCGTTGTTCGGGTTGGACGGGTCTAAACGAAGAGCCTGCCGGATGTACTCTTGCGCCTGCGTCAGGCTGTCGCCTTCGATGGCCGTGGCGGCTCGTTCACACCATTCTGCATAAGTGGTTTGCGCCTGCATCCATGAAAACGGGCAAGCGCAGCATCCCATTATTACCACTAATAAAATGAATCTTTTATTCATGCTGATTTATTTAATCAAACAATCCGGTGGACAAATATCTTTCCCCCGTATCGGGCAGCAGAACGACTATCTTCTTATCGGCCATCTCCGGACGTTGGGCCAACCGACAGGCGGCACTGAGCGCGGCTCCGGAAGAGATACCCGCCAACAAACCTTCCCGCTCGGCCAGCAGACGGGAGGCGCGGAAAGCGTCGGCATCGGCCACGGAGATAATCTCATCCACCACCGACGCATCGTAATTACCGGGGATGAAGTTGGCCCCGATGCCCTGCAAGCCATGCGAACCCGCCTTACCGCCTTCGAGAACGGGCGAGGCGGCAGGCTCTACGGCCACGATGCGTACGGCGGGGTTATGCTTCTTCAACGCACGGGCCACCCCCGTCAAAGTGCCTCCTGTTCCGACTCCGGCCACAAAAGCATCCACCTGCCCGTCCGTGTCTTGCCAGATTTCTTCGCCAGTGGTGCGGAGATGGACATCAGCATTGGCAGGATTGTCAAACTGGCCGAGGATAACGGCTCCGGGGATGGAGGTCCGAAGCTCTTCCGCCTTGGCCACGGAGCCTGCCATGCCTTCCTTGCCCGGCGTCAGCACCAACTCGGCACCATAAGCCCGAAGCAGATTACGCCGCTCCAAGCTCATGGTTTCGGGCATGGTGAGCAGCAGACGATAACCTTTGACGCGTGCCACCATGGCCAGCCCGATGCCCGTATTGCCGCTGGTCGGTTCGATGAGCGTGGCGCCCGGCCGAAGCAAGCCACGCCGTTCGGCATCTTCCACCATGGCGAGGGCAGTGCGGCCCTTCACGCTTCCACCAGGATTGAACATCTCCAGCTTGGCGATTAAAGGACGGGACAAGCCCTCACCGTGGCTATAGGCCGCAAGCTCCAACATCGGGGTGCGGCCTATCAACCCTAAAAGATTCTTAGCTATTTGCATGAGCAGTTACTTATTAATATAATCAACGAGCCAAGCTCCAACTTCCGTCGTACCGTACTTCGCACCGCCTTTCACCTGGATTTCCGGCGTACGGACATTGGCATCCAGCGAAGCGTCTACGGCCCGACGGACCAAAGCACCCTCCTCCGCGAGGCCGAAGTGCTCGAAAAGCATTGCGACAGACAGCACTTGCGCCAATGGGTTGGCAATGTTTTGTCCCTTAGCCTGTGGCCAACTTCCGTGGATGGGTTCGAAGACAGGCGTACTGTCGCCCGTGGAAGCCGAAGGAAGCAGTCCCATGGAGCCACTGATAACCGACCCCTCGTCCGTCAGGATGTCGCCGAAGGTATTCTCGGTCACCATCACGTCGAAGAAGCGCGGCTCTTGTATCATCTTCATCGCAGCGTTGTCCACGAACATGTAGTCGGTGGTCACTTCGGGATATTGGGGTGCCATCTCCTGCGCAATCTGACGCCAGAGGCTGGACGAAGCGAGGACATTGGCCTTGTCCACCACCGTCAGGTGCTTGCGGCGGCGCATGGCATATTCAAAACCTACCTTCAGGATACGTTCAATCTCCGGACGGGTGTAATAGTTGGTATCCCATGCCTTGTCGTTGTCCTGGTATTTCTCACCGAAGTACATGCCACCCGTCAGTTCGCGAATGCAAAGGAAATCGGCACCTTCTACCAGTTCGGCACGCAGGGGCGACTTGTGGAGCAGGCACTTGAATGTCTGCACGGGACGGATGTTGGCATAGAGTCCCAGCTTCTTGCGCATGGCCAGCAATCCCTGTTCGGGACGCACCTTGGCCGTGGGGTCGTTGTCATACTTGGGGTCGCCTACGGCGGAGAAGAGCACGGCATCCGCCTCCTTACATATATTATAGGTGTCCTCCGGGAAGGGGTCGCCCACCTTGTCGATGGCGTCCGCCCCACAGAGGGCATATTGATAAGTCACTTTGTGGCCAAACTTCTGGCACACAGCAGTCATCACATCCACCCCTACGGCGGAAATCTCAGGCCCGATACCGTCACCGGGCAATACGGCAATTTTCAGTTCCATTGTTCTTTATCTTTCAGTCGTTTCATTATTTCTTCTCGATGCTTTTGATTCTTGCGGCGATGGCGGTCGCCGATGGCAAAACCTGCGGTTATCATGACCGCTCCCAATGCGCTTTGCCACAAGTTGTCGCCCCATGGCACTCCGCGCGGATCAAACCAACGCATAAACACTCCGATAGCCAACAACAAAATAAACATACTGGCATAGAGCTGCCAAGGTTTCAAAATCATCCTTTTCATATACCATTTTATTATTATAGGAACAGATATTCCGCCGCTAAGGTAGTGATTTGTCCCGAAATGTAGTGCCGACCGATGCTAAAAAATCCTGCCAGCTTGCAAAAAGTTAGGCTTGCCTGTAGAATCGGTGGCTGAATTTGCATTCTCTAAAGACGGCCGGAGTCGTTTTATCTGCTTAAATGGTATGAAATGGTATTTTTATAAATTTGAAATATCGTTGAAAATGCTGGTTTAGGGCATCTAAAAGGCTTGAATGTATAATTTTTCATTTTTTATAATCAGAAATATAGACTAAAGTGTTGCGTATATCAAAAAAAAAAGCGACTTTTGTACGATTAATTTTTTTGAAAAAAGATTGTAAACCCTAACCAGTTAATTCAATGAGTGATTTAGAAAACCAGACGCAGGCTGAGGCTCCGAAGAAACGCCCCTATAACCTGCGTGAGAAAAAAGAGAAAAACGCCGCTTACCGCACGTTGATTCGTCCGGAGCTGGCAGATGAATTGTACGATAAGATTTTGAATATTATCGTGGTTCAGAAGAAGTACCGTGATCGTGATTATTCGGCTAAGGAGTTGGCAAAAGACTTGCAGACGAATACACGTTATCTATCGGCTGTGGTCAATTCCCGTTTCGGCATGAACTATTCATGCTTGCTGAATGAGTATCGTGTAAAGGAAGCCATGCACTTGCTTACAGATAAACGTTATGCAGACAAGAACGTGGAGGAAATCAGCGCTATGGTAGGTTTTGCCAACCGCCAGTCTTTCTACGCCGCTTTTTATAAGAATGTAGGTGAGACGCCCAATTCATATCGTAAGAAACATGCTGAGATTAAGAAATAATCGGGCATGAACTGATAGGTAATTTTTAGAAGAAGGAAATACTTCGGAAGTGCGATATCTCGAAGTACTTCCTTCTTTTCATTTATAGAAAGTCTCGCATATGCCTTGACAAAGTTTAGAAGAGACGGACGCATTGCGAAACTTTGTCTGTGTTAACTGTAAACTACCTTTTACCCATGAAGAAACAACTACTGACACTTACCGCTTCTATAGCCCTGCTTACAGCATGTGGAGGAAGCCAGAACGGAACAACTGCTCAGGCAGATAAATTTGATTATACAGTGGAACAATTTGCTGACTTACAGATATTACGGTATCGTGTACCGGGATTTGAAGAATTGACTCTTCAACAAAAGAAATTAGTGTATTATCTCACGGAAGCCGCCTTACAAGGCCGAGATATCCTGTTCGACCAAAACGGAAAATACAATCTTACCATCCGGCGTACGCTGGAGGCCGTCTATACAGGTTATCAGGGTGACAAGACTACGCCCGATTTTAAGGCTATGGAGGTGTATTTGAAGCGTGTGTGGTTTTCTAACAGCATTCATCATCACTATGGAAGTGAGAAGTTTGTGCCCGGCTTTAC
>CALUOV010000139.1 GCA_944322275.1 uncultured Bacteroides sp.
TCAACGGCTAATATTTGGGCTTTCACTACGCAGATGGCTCCTATCTATCCCGTGTATGTACGCAATGGTGACGGAAGCATCAAAGTGGACGAGAACGGTTTCCAGATGATGGACTATGGTAACGGCATGAACGCCGGACTAAACCGTGGTTTCTTGCCGGATGCAAACCCGTTGATGGATAACCAACTGAATCGGAATAACGGCGAAGGCAATGCCGCCACAGCCAACGGATTCGCTACTATCACATTCATTCCGGGACTGACGGCCACACTGAATGCCACGATGAACCTGGACGAAACGCGCTTTACTTATTACTATAATCCTTATTACGGTCAGTTTGATACAACCGGTGGTACCTTGCAGAAGGTACATCAACGCGTGTACGACTACAACTTCCAGCAATTGCTGAACTATACGACCACCATTGCCGAGGTGCACAACCTGGACGTAACGTTGGGTCACGAATATTATGACTGGCGGGAAGTGTACTTGAGCGCCAGCAAATCGAACATGTTTTCACCGGACAACTTGGAATTGGGCGGTGCCGTAATAGACGGTCAGCGTGCCAATTCCGGGAAAGACCGTTACAACAACGAAGGTTACTTCGGCCGTGTACACTACAACTACGATAACCGCATCTTCCTACAAGGTTCGTTCCGCCGTGACGCTTCCAGCCGTTTCAGTCCCGACCACCGTTGGGGTAACTTCTGGTCAGCCGGTGCCGCCTGGCTCATCAACAAGGAAAGCTGGTTCAACGCTCCTTGGGTGCAGGAACTGAAGGTGAAAGCTTCTATCGGTTCGCAAGGTAACGACAACATTGATAATTATCTCTACACAGACGTGTACAATGTCACGAACTCCGACGGACAAATCGGCGTGTCCTTTAAAACAAAAGGAACGGAAGACATCACGTGGGAAACCAATACGAACTTCAACGTGGGTGCCGAGTTCCAATTGTGGAACCGTGTAACCGGTAGCATTGAGTACTATTTCCGTAAGACTACGGACATGCTTTTCGACTTTTCTGTCGCTCCTTCGCTGGGCTACAGCAGTTACTACGACAACATCGGTAACATGACAAACAGCGGTGTGGAACTGAACCTGGGTGTCAACATCTTCAATAAGCGTGACCTCAAGTGGGATGTCAGTCTGAACCTTTCGAGCATGAAGAACCGCATCACCATGCTGGCCGATGACAAAAAGACTTCCACGCTTTATGACTTGGAAGGCAACGCTTATCAAGGTTACACCAACGGAAACTTCTTCGTGGGCGAAGATTTATCTATCTATACTTGGCAGTTGAAAGAATATGCCGGTGTAGATCCAGAGACCGGTATGGCCATGTGGTACAAGGATGAGACCGATGAGGCAGGCAACATCATAGGCCACACGACAACCACCAACTATTCAGAAGCCACTTATTATGTAACTGAATCGACTCTGCCTAAAGTCTACGGTGGTTTTGGCACCTCGTTGCAGGCTTACGGCGTGGACTTCAGCATCAACTTCACCTATCAGATTGGCGGAAAACAGTATGACAATACATACGCCCAGTTCATGACAACTCCCTCTACTACATTGGGTTACAACTACCACAAAGATTTGTATGACTCATGGACGCCGGAAAACCGGAATACGGACATTCCCCGCTTCCAATACAACGAGCAATACAGCGGTGCAAGCGCATCGACCCGCTTCCTGACCAACGCCAGCTATCTGAACTTGCAGAACATCAACCTGGGTTATACCTTCCCGGCTGACTGGACCAAGAAGCTGGCCATTAACTCGCTGCGCATTTATCTGTCGGCTGAGAACGTATGCTACTGGTCGAAGCGTAAGGGATTTGACCCGCGCCAAAGCTTCAGCGGTGCCACGAATGCAACTTATTACTCGCCGATGCGTACCATTTCAGGCGGCGTAACGTTTAAATTCTAAACCTCAAATTAAGAAAAAGAAAGTATGAAAAAGAATATATTTAAATTGTTTTCAGCCTTGGCCGTATCGGCAACGGTACTGACCGGCTGTATTGAGGAAACATTTCCTGAAAACTCTACCGCCACGAGCGATCAAATCGGAACTTCGGCCTCGGCTTTGGAAGGTATGGTCAATGGTTTGCCTTCCCAACAAGTACAATGGTATTTTGTATATGGTTCCGCCGAGCAAGAGGAAACCGACATGGGATACCCCATGTACATGATAGCCCAGACGGAAATGCTAGGCGACATGATGGCACTAGGATCCGAACCGGGCTATGACTGGTTCTTTCCCTATAACACCGGGCATACAGCCTTTGGCGAGCAAGACACCTATTCGTATCTGCCTTGGTTTACGCTCTACAGATTTATCAAGAGTAACAACGACATCATTGGTACCATAGACTTGGAAAGCGAAGCCACCACAACCGAAATGAAAGGTTTTGCAGGCATCGCCTATGCGGAACGTGCGTTCAACTACTACATGCTGATGACTCTGTTCGAACCGGTGGATAATATTTATACCGATTGCAGCAACGTGCTGGGCTTGACGGTTCCCATTGTGACCGAAGCGACTGACCCTGAAGCAGCCAAAAATAACCCTCGTGTATCACATGACGAGATGATGGCTTTCATCCTCTCCGACTTGGACAAGGCGGAGGAATTGTTGGCCGACTATACCCCATCGAGCGGACTGTTCCCCAGTCTGGCTGTCGTGTATGGCATCAAAGCCAAAGTCTATATGTGGGATGAGGACTATGCCAACGCAGCCACTTATGCCCGCATGGCTATTGATACCTTTGGCGGTACACCTGTGACGGAAGCTCAATGGCTGGATATGACCACCGCTTTCAATACCGCCAATCAGGCTTGGATGTGGTATCTGACCTACAGCCCGGAGAATATGTCCAACCTTTGCAACTTCATTGGGCATATCTCTGGCGAAGCTCAGTGGGGCTATAGCGCATTAAGTTATCCCGGTATCCTCAGTTCACTCTACGACCATATAGCCGATACCGACTTCCGCAAATACAGCTTTATCGACCCGGCAAAGTTTGATTTTTATGACTATCAAAGCCCCTTGGGAGCGGAGTGGATTGAAAATGCGATACCTTACCAAAGCATCAAGTTCCGTTGCAAGCAAGGTGATGTGAACACTTATACCGTGGGAGGCGCTGCAGATGTTCCCAAGATGCGTGTGGAAGAGATGTACTTCATCGAAGCGGAAGCCGTGGGTATGTCGCAAGGTGTAGCCGCCGGTGTGGCCAAACTGAACAGCTTTATGCAGACTTACCGTGACCCGGCTTACAATTTCAATACGAGTGATGCCCGTGAGTTCCAGTTGGAAGTGATGTGGCAGATGCGTATTGAGTTTTGGGGTGAAGGCGTAGCATTTCCTACCGCAAAGCGTCTGCAACCTGATGCAATCCAAAATTATGAAGGAACGAATGCACCTAGCAACCGTTTCAAGATTAACTGTAGAGGTATCAAACCGCAATGGAACCTGGTTATTCCTATCGAAGAGGTAGATGCCAACGTAGCACTTCAAGGAAATAACAATCCGAATCCTAGTGGAGTCGTAACCGGTCCTACACCGATAGGCGAGTTTGCACCGGGTAACAACTAATCAGAATGAACAACTTTTATAAAAGAAAGATGCAAATGAAAAAGATTACATATTACATGCTGATGGTCATGACCCTTTGCGGCATGACAATGGCCTCCTGTTCAGATGACGAGTGGCAGCCGGGGCCTGAACAGACAGAGGGTATACAGGCGTATCTCTACACGGACGCTACGTCATACACTTATCTGCCTGCCGATGAACAGTCGTTCACGCTTCATGTGGTGCGTCAGAATACCACGGACGCAGCGACCGTACACCTGACGGCCGAAGGAGAAGACTTCGTAGTACCCGAAACGGTAGCATTCAGTGCAGGTGAAGGTGAAAAAGAGATTCCGATAACCTTTGATTTAGCCATTGGCACGGAAAGCTCCGTAACGATTTCGATTGCTGAAGAAGAGGGTTATATCTATGGTTCGCCTACGGTGACAGTCAGTGTTACACGCGATTATACATGGCAAAGTTTAGGCACGTGGACTTTAACTTCCAGTTTCTATGGTGCAGAAGGTACTACGGATGTCTATAAAGCCCAAGAAGCCGATATTTATAAAGCTGTAGCTCCTTACGAAGAAGGTTATGACCTTTTATTCAACGTAGATAACGGCAATGTTATAGTCGAAGGTCAACCTGTAGTCAGCAGTTATGGTGATTATGGTGTACTCTCTGTAGAAGGTACCGGGACAATAACCGGCAATACAATTAATGTCACGTTGCTGTTCTATGTATCTGCCGGATATTTTGGAGAATTCAATGAAATCTTCTCAGGCGATTGATAGAGTTTGGTTCTGAATAAGAAAGATTGAAGGGTATATCTGCAAAGGTATGCCCTTTTTAAATGAACCATATTATATATAAGCGCTTCCCGCAACCTTGCTAACCTGCGCATTCCATAATCTTCCATTATAATTTAATCTTCCGCAAAGACAGCCAAAGTTTCAATTATGATTGAATGTTTTATCCCTTCCTGTTGGAAGCTCCTTCTTCCTTGCAGAATGGTGTAGCATTTTTCCCGGTTTGAAAAGTAAGAAGTATATAGAGAAAGAGGCCGCTTTCGCTGGCACTGTTTTTTTAGATTACTAACCCGAGAGGGTATGTTTCTAACATAGAGGATGAATGTTAGAAACATTCGCCCCTTAGGTTTCTAACATTCCCGAAGCCCGCGAGAAGCGCTTCCGGCAATCTTTACGAAGATGTAACCGATAAAATCCACAAATAGCGACAGAAACACAGCTTATTGATTCCTTTCTTGTAAGGAATAATACCTGCAAAGCAATATCACCGGCAGGAAAAGACGGATTAATAGGAGGTGCCGTGAAAGATGTTTCATGCGTGTTTTATATATCGTAATCATTCAAGTGGAGAATTATACCCGGTAAGGTATATTCTTTGAAATTTTTATATGTTTTATACCCAAGAGGGTGTAAAATAGGAATAAATGACTATATTTGTACCCTAAAGGGTATAATTATGGAACAAACAAGATTATCCAGGTTTGTAAAAGCAATGCGTAAGCAATATAACCTTACGCAAGTAGAGCTGTCAGAGAAGTCGGGTGTAGGCTTGCGCTTTGTCCGTGAACTGGAGCAAGGCAAGCAGACACTTCGGGTGGACAAAGTGAATCAGATATTGAATCTGTTCGGAAATGAAGTCGGTGCTGTACCTGTTGAGAAGGAGGAAAAATGAAAAAGGCTGCTGTTTTTTTACGTAACGTCAAAGCGGGTGTCCTCACGGAGGATGCAGAAGGCTATACATTCTTGTATGATGCGGATTTCTTACATTCAGAGAATGCGGAAGCAATCAGCCTGACTATGCCTTTGAGCGACAAACCATATAACAGTAAGGTGCTTTTCCCGTTTTTCGACGGTCTGATTCCGGAAGGATGGTTGCTGGACATCGCTGAAAAAAACTGGAAGATTGATGTGCGTGACCGTATGTCTTTACTCCTGGCCTGTTGCAGGGACTGTATCGGTGCGGTAGGTGTTGAACCCATCATCAAAGAGGAAGAACGATATGGCTAAATGTTTGTATTGTTATAAAGAACTGGCGGAAGGCGAAAACGACTTTCACAAAAAATGCGCAAGGAAAATATTCGGCACACCCTATGCGCCCGAATTGCCTTATACGCGGAAGAATCTGACGGATTTAGCCAAACAAGTCATACGCAGCCAGACTACGTTAACCGGAGTACAAGCTAAGTTGTCGCTGGATATAAACAAAGGCGATAAAAGCGGAAACGAACGGTTTACTATCGTTGGATTGTGGGGACGCTATATATTGAAACCGCAGACCGACCGTTTTGCCAATCTACCTGAAAACGAAGATCTGACAATGCACATGGCAGAATTGGTCAAGATAAAAGTGGTTCCCCATAGTCTTATCCGCTTTGCGGATGGAGAGATTTGCTATATCACACGCCGTATAGACCGTACAGAGCAAGGGGAGAAGCTGGCAATGGAAGACATGTGCCAGCTTACGGAACGTCTGACCGAATATAAATACAAGGGCTCGTATGAACAGATAGCTAAGGCTATTCAGAAATATTCGTCAGTCCCCAGGCTCGATTTGATTAATTACTGGGAACAAGTCGTTTTTTCTTGGATTACCGGCAATGCGGATATGCATTTAAAAAATTTTTCGCTTTATAGCCAACAGCATGGTATATACGTTCTCTCTCCGGCATATGACATGCTCTCCACCGCTTTAGTCATGCCGGAAGATACGGAAGAATTGGCTCTGACGCTGAACGGGAAAAAACGGAAACTAAAGAAAACGGATTTCGTAATTTCCATGCGGGCTTCCGGAATGAACGAAAAAGTGATAGAAAATATGTTTTATAAGTTTTTGAAAAATCGGGATAATTTGTACGATTGCATTGACGTATCTTTTCTACCAAGTGAACAGAAGAAGCAATATAAACAGATTATCCGGGAAAAATTGGATTTATTAGCCATGTAGGATATAATATTGTTTACAAATATATATGGATTAATACCAAGCTTTCATAAAAAGTCCTGTCTTTTCTCATCAAAGTCAGGACTTTCCTTTTTCATCCGATAGCCAATGAAAAAGCGGATTATCAACAGTTGGGTAGAGACCGGGTAGAAAGCCACAACAATCTTATCATGATAATTGTCTGTTTGACAAACTGATAATTCTGATTTTGGGTAGAAATCAGGTAGAAAACTAATTTTGTTACTCCCTCCACAACGGTTTGC
>CALUOV010000140.1 GCA_944322275.1 uncultured Bacteroides sp.
ACCTGATTCAACGGCAGACGTACGATACGCGACTGCTCGGCCAAAGCTTGCAAGATAGACTGGCGTATCCACCATACCGCATAACTGATAAACTTGAAACCACGTGTCTCATCAAACTTCTCGGCAGCTTTGATTAACCCCAGATTGCCTTCATTAATCAAGTCGGGCAAACTTAATCCCTGGTTCTGATACTGTTTTGCGACAGATACGACGAAACGCAGATTGGCACGTGTTAATTTCTCCAATGCAGCACGGTCACCCTTGCGGATGCGTTGAGCGAGCTCCACCTCTTCCTCGACCGTAATCAGATCCTCGCGACCGATTTCCTGTAAATACTTGTCAAGAGAAGCGCTCTCTCGGTTAGTGATACTTTTGGTAATTTTTAATTGTCTCATCCTTCAAACACATATTGAGTGGACAAAATTACGACTATTTTTTGAATCTGTCATCATTTTATCCCACATTTTTTCGTCAAGCGATAAATTGTCGAATTATTTTCTTCTTTTCCACCTGCAAAAAGGGTGCCGACAAGTCACTTGCCGGCACCCTTTCTTTTACTTTAATCCTTTTACAATCTTTTTACCTTCGTCTGTTATTCCTGACTTAAATCTACGGCATAGCTAGCACGCTTGCCCGATGGGAACATGCCGCTGATAAACAATGTTTGTTCAGGTGTCTGCGTAGCGGCTTTCATTACACGCTCCAAGTCATCTACCGACTTCATAGGCTCGCCATTGGCTTTCAGAATAATGAAGCCTTTGCGAATACCAGCTTCACCCATCTTTCCACCGCTAACACCAGTCACTTGCAGACCGTAGCCTAAGTTAAGCTGGCGGCGTAAATCGGAATCTATCGGCTTGAAGGCAGCACCAAGGATTTCCATATCGGCGTTCTTCACCACTTTCGTATTACCTTGGGCATTCTTCAAAGTGATGGTGACTTCTTTTTCCTTACCGTCACGAAGAACGGTCAATGTCACTTTGTCACCCGGACGATGTTTAGCCAGTTCTTCCTGCATATCGGCAAAGCGATGTATTTTTTTGCCCTCTATCTGAACAATGATGTCATCTTCCTTTAAAATGCCTGCGGCCGAACCGCCCTCTACGATTTCACGAACCCAAATGCCTTCCTTCAAACCCAGTTCATCGGCTTTATCTTTAATGGCTTTTACTTGCGGATCACTTTCATCCACCATCAAGCCTATATTCAAATCCATACAAGAGATACCCAACATAGCCCGCTGCACAGTGCCGTACTGCTTCAGGTCGGATACCACCTTTGTCACAATACTCGTAGGAATAGCAAATCCGTAGCCCGAATAGGCACCCGTAGGTGAATAAAGCATGGCATTAATACCTACCAATTCACCCCGTGCATTAACCAAAGCTCCACCACTGTTACCGGAGTTGATGGCCGCATCAGTCTGAATAAACGACTGGATATTGGCAGCCTGTCCATTAGCGGCGGTTGTGCCGATAGCACGTGCTTTAGCACTGACAATACCTGCCGTCACCGTTGAATTGAGATTAAACGGATTACCTACGGCCAGCACCCACTCTCCAACTTTCAGATCATCGGAATTTCCTATAGGTATAGTGGGAAAATCATCGCCTTCTATTTTCAGCAAAGCCAAGTCCGTAGCGGGGTCAGTACCAATGATACGGCCTTTCAGTTCACGATCATCGTTAAGCTTGACCGTAATCTCATCCACATTTTCCACCACATGATTATTAGTAACAATATAGCCATCCTTCGAGATGATAACTCCTGATCCGAACCCTACGCGAGGCTGAGTCTGCACCTGTTGTTGACGCCCACGTCCATCTCCAAAGAAGAAATCGAAGATGTCCGGTGCATAAACGGTGCGCGTTTTACTCAGTTCGGTAGCGCGGATATGCACTACGGCATGTACTGAACTCTCGGCTGCTTTTGTCAGATCCACCAGTTGATTAGGCGCTGCACTAAAGGCGGCCAATGTCATGTTATCAGGATTGGGTTGAAACAATTCGTTGAACGAAGCGGTTTCCCGCAACTGTTGTCTTTCCAATAATTTATAGGCAGTGAAGCCTCCTATTGCGGAACTCAAGAGTACACCAGTAGTGACACCCATCACGATTTTTGTTGTCCGTTTCATAATTCTTATCCGTTTTAAATGTTAATATTCAGATTTGATTTAACTTTATGACGTTAAAATAACGACAAAAAACATTCAGTTATTCCACTTGTCACTTATTTTTGTCCTCTTTTAACAGAGCCTTTTTTGAGCTTAACAGCGCTTAACGGCAAAACCTGACAAATTAGCATTTATGCACGATTCCTGACACATTAACATTTCAGCCGCTCAGAAGGGGAGAATCAATCTCAAACTTTAACCACTCCAATCCCAGGTAAATCGGACAAAGTAATCTTTCCCTTTACAATTTCTACGCCCTGAAAACGGTCATTGGCTATCAGCAGATTGCCATCTAAATCTGCAAAATCCACCGCAGGAGAAAATTGAGCTGCGGCCGATATGCCACATGAAGTCTCGGTCATGCACCCCACCATCACCCGCATACCTAACGCACGTGCCAAAGTTACCATTTTCCATGCCTCACGCATTCCCGTACACTTCATCAACTTAATATTAATACCCGTATAGACATCTTTTAAAGCAGGAATATCTTTCAAACGCTGAACGGCCTCATCGGCAAAAACGGGCAAAGGACTTTGGGCCGTTATCCAGGCAATGTCATCCAAGCGCTCTTTCGGCATGGGTTGCTCTATCATGACCACCCCCTGCTCTTTCAGCCAATGAATCATGTCCAAAGCATAAGCGCGGTCATGCCAACCTTGATTAGCATCCACGGCAATGGGCAGATGAGTCACCGAGCGGATAGTTTGTATCATCTCTTTGTCATTGTCACGCCCCAGCTTCACTTTCAGGATGTTGAAACGCTCAGCACATTCGCGCGTCTTTTGACGCACCACCTCAGGCGTATCAATGCCGATAGTATAGGTGGTATCGGGCGTTTTTCCCTTGTCCAGCCCCCAAAGCTTGTACCAGGGAGCTCGAAGCAACTTGCCTGTCAAGTCGTGCAAAGCGATGTCTACCGCTGCTTTTGCCGCCGAGTCACCTGGCGAAAGGCTATCCACATAGGCCAAGATGTCCTCCATCTGAAAAGGATCAGAAAACTGGCCGATAGTGTCCTGCACCCGCTTCAGAAAAGCCATCACACTCTCCACCGAGCCTAACTCTTTTTGCAAGTAAGGAGGCATGGAAGCTTCGCCATAACCTATTACCCCGTCATACTCCAGCTCTACCTGCACATCGGGTGTCGTATTTCGCGAATAGGAAGCCACCGTAAACACATGATTCAGCCGAAGTTCGTAAGGGAAAAAGCGCAAACGCATGACAGGATTGACACCCGCCCTGTGGTTGACATGAAACAAAGAAGGTTTGCGCTTTTCTCCTGCCAAAGCATCTTCCGCCAGCCATCCTGCACCTAAAGTGGCCAAGGCTGCGGTCTTCAAGAAATCCCGTCTACTCTGCATCTTGTAAAAAAGAAAGTTGATAATAAGGATTCGTCAGCGTTGTATTCACCTCCTCTACCTTATTTATATAAGGCAACACGCGGGTAGCGAAAAGCAGACGGCCACGATTGAAGGCATCGAACAACGGGTCATCCGGATCAAGACTGCTGACGTGCACATCGCCCTGCGAATGAATGAATCGCCTAGCCCCCACGTAAATACCTACATGGACGACTTTTTGCGAAACTTTGCCTGTGGCTTTGCGCCCGAAAAACACCAAGTCGCCAGGACGGAGGTTTCCGAAGTCTGGCTCAATCTCTATACGCTCTCCTACAAGAGCTTGTTGGGAGGCATCGCGAGGGATGATGATGTCGTGCATGAAGAGCACTGTGCGCACAAAGCCGCTGCAATCCATTCCCTTAGTCGAAGTGCCTGCCCAAATATAAGGAACGCCCATCAAGGTATAAGCCGTTCGGAGGATACTCTCCGCATCTTGCCTCAAGCCTGCGCGCCATACATCTTCAGGCATGGAGACGGATTTCTCCAAATACCCCACCCGACCGTCCGGATAGGACACCTTATAAAAATCCCCTTCTTCTCCTTCCCGCTTCAAACGATTGCCAGCCACCACGTCCGACACGGTTTGCGAATTCCTGTCCGCCTGGGAGTAAACGAAACCATAAAGCGAGGTAACCACCACTTTATCCGCCTCGCTCCATGCCTTTAATTCTTCCGGCGTTGTCAAGTGTACGCCTACACGATGTACCCACGCCACATAGTTGTCAGGCGTCTGTATACGGTGCCAGTCGCCCTGTTCCAACACGCGCACAGGCATGCCTAGCAAAGCTTGTGTCATCATCTCCGAAGCAAAGTCGGGCTTCTCACACAAAGTGGCCACTGAGAGGCTGATGATGCCACACGTTTTCTCCCCTTCACCGGCCTGCACTGAGCCGGGTCCAAAGAAGAGTATTGTTACTAAAATCAGGATTCGGGTGAAAGATTTTATCATAAAATTTCATTTAAACAACCATTTACTCAGACAAAACTACGAAATATTTCCATATAGCATATCTTTTTCCTGCGAAAATCGTACCTTTGCACGCATAAAGCAGCAGGCCGGCCTGTCGCTCGTGCTTCGGGCGCGGGAGGAAAGTCCGGGCAACGCAGAGCATCCTACTTCCTAACAGAAAGCAGTCCGTGAGGGCTGAGTAACGCAGAAGAAAACAACCGCCGACTTCCGGGCCGGTAAGGGTGAGAAGGTGGGGTAAGAGCCCACCAGCCTTGTGGCGACACAAGGGCTGTGCGTCTTAGGAGTTGTAAGGTCATGTAAACCGGCGCAAAGAGGGTGGCTCGCCCGATGTCGGAGGGTAGACCGCTAAAGCCGTATGGTGACATGCGGCGCAGATAAATGACAGGCGCTCCGCCTACGGACGGAGAACAGAACCCGGCTTATAGGTCGGCTGCTTTTTTATTAAAAACACACATGGCACAATGAACAAACGAATCGCAGCTCTTTGGAGATTCCTCACCTACGACATTTGGCGTATCACTGAGGACGAGGTCACCAAGACGACCTTTTCGCTCTATAACATCATCAAGACCATCTATCTCTGCATCACCCGCTTCGCTAACGACCGACTGGCCAATAAAGCGGCAGCCCTGACCTACAGTACACTAATAGCCATCATCCCTATTCTGGCATTGGTATTTGCCATTGCACGAGGATTTGGGTTCGACAACATCATCGAGCAGCAGATCCAAGAAGGACTCAGCGGCATGGGCGAAGCGAGCACGGTCATCCTGGAAACGGTCAATACCTATCTGGCGCAAACCAAGAACGGAGTGTTCATCGGCGTGGGCCTCATTCTGTTGCTCTATTCGGTACTCAATCTGATAAACAGTATGGAAATCACCTTCAACCGCATCTGGCAAGTGAAGAAGCCCCGAAGCATGTATCGACGCATCACCGACTACTGCTCCATGTTGCTTCTCATCCCCGTCCTGCTGGTGCTTTCGGGAGGTCTTTCCATCTTTTCCGCCACCGTACTGAAGCACATTGATGATTATGCCTTGTTGGCCCCTATCGGGAAATTCTTCATACGGCTCATTCCTTTCGTGTTGACCTGGTGCATGTTCACGGCTCTTTACATCTTCATGCCCAACACAAAAGTAAAGTTCAAGCATGCTCTAATGTCGGGCATCCTGGCGGGTACGGCCTACCAGTTTTTCCAATTCCTCTACATCAGCGGCCAGTTGTGGGTATCACGCTACAATGCCATCTATGGTAGTTTCGCCGCCTTGCCCTTGTTGCTGTTATGGTTGCAAATCTCGTGGACCATCTGTCTCTTTGGCGCCCAGTTAACCTACGCCGGACAAAACATTCGCAACTTCAGCTTCGACACCGACACACGCAATATCAGCCGACGTTACCACGATTTCGTGGCCGTGCTCGTCATGTCGCTCATCGCCAAACGCTTTGCCGCAGGCACTGCGCCCTATACTGCCGAAGAGTTGTCCGAAGAAGGCGAAATTCCCATCCGCCTAACCCGGCGCATACTGGACGAGTTAGAGGAAGTGGAGCTGATACACGAAGTCAGCACAGATGAGAAGAGCGAATCCCTTTCCTACCAACCTTCCATAAACATCAACCACCTGAGTGCTTCCCTCCTCTTCGACCGCATGGACACACATGGCTCCGAAGATTTCAAGATAGACAAGGAACATACCTACAACGCCCAATGGCAGATGCTGATGAAAGCCAAGGAAGAGTATTACAGCCATGCGGGACAAGTGCTGCTGAAAGATTTGTAAAAAATCGGTTCCTATTTTCCCATTGACTATACATTCCGTTCATAATCCACTTCAATGAGGTTCAGCATCTTCATCGTCGCCTTGATGGCCGCTTCCGTCTGGTCGGCATCCAGCCCGCGGGTACGGAACACACGCCCCCGAAACTGCCACGTGATGACCGTCTGCACGAAGGCATCGGTACGTCCGCCAGGAGGAATGCTTACGGCATAGTTGGTCAACATGGGGAAGTCGCGCCCCAATGTCACCTTGTAAACCTTGCGCAAGGCACGCACAAAGGCATCGTACTGACCGTCGCCGCTGGAATTCTCCTCATATTCCTTGCCGTTCACCTCCAC
>CALUOV010000141.1 GCA_944322275.1 uncultured Bacteroides sp.
CATCGACAATCCCGGGGTGCGGTACGGTGAAGGCATTGCCTGCGTCATCAACATCCTGACCCGGCGGATGGATAGCGGATATACGGTCGGCTTCGACCTTACCCAAGCGCTTACCACAAAATTAGGCCATGACCTGGTGTATGGGAAGTGGAATGCCGGGAAAAGCGAACTTTCGCTGAGCTATGATTTCGGATACAGGGATTTCAAGGGAAACCGGATGGATGAAACGGCTCATTACCGGCTGACGGACGGCTCTACGCACCCCATCGAACGTCATGACATCGCTTCACGCAGCCGGAGTTTCAGTAACGGTTTGCAATTGAAATACAACTTGGCCGATTCCGCCAACTATGTGTTTCAGGCTTCACTAAACGCAGACTTTTCACGTGTCCCCGGCAATTATCAGCACAAACAAATTGTGGACGGAAATGAACAGTATTTTGCCACCCGGTGGGAAAAGAATCAGAGTTCCAGCCCTGTTTTAGACCTTTATTACTTCCGTCAGCTGTCTCCCCGCCAATCGTTGACCCTGAATGCCGTGGGGACGTATATCGGCACTTCGCTTCACAACAGCTATAATGAAGGTTCGCCCTATGCTTACGATGTAGACGGAAAGACCTGTTCGTTCATGGGCGAGGCCATTTACGAAAACCGTCTGAATCCCTTTACGTTTACGACCGGAATAAACTATATGCAGAAATATGCGAATAACACGTATTCGGGGGATGTCAATTCCGTCAGCCCGATGCATAACCGCAACGTGTATGCTTTTGCCGAAATCAAAGGAACTGTCGGCCCTGTGAGATATACGGCGGGGATAGGAGGAAATTATCTGGATTATCGGCAGCAATCGGACAAATATCATTACTGGCTGTTCCGTCCGAAGGCTTCTCTTGCTTATAACCCGGCGCAGGCTGTCCAGTTGAAATATGATTTCCAGATAAGCGAGCACGTTTCACAAGTGGCGATGATTAGCAATACCTCCATACGCAATAATAGTATGGAGTGGACACAAGGGAATCCGAATATCAAGCCCAACCGTGAACAAGAGCACACCTTCCAACTCTCGTACACGCATCCGCGCATCCAGTCTTTTCTTCAGGTGTACGGAAAGCTTTGTCACCGCCCCAACATGGCGGCCTACATACGGACGGAAGACAACCGATTTGTATATACCCAGCTCAATCAGAAGGAAATCGATGTGCTTCACCTGATGTTTTATGTCAATGGTTGGATTATTCCCGACAAATTTTCGATGGCGCTTTCCGGCACGTTCTTCCGGTGTTTCAATTTCGGGGAAGATTATACGCACTGCAAGACATTTTATTCGGGTAACGCCAACGTCCAGGCTTACTTGGGCAAATTTACCTTTTCAGCCTTTGTGGATAGTGGCTTCCGCTTTCTCGAAGGCGAGACCGAAGGCTTCAATGGGGTATTTACCTATTTGAACGCGGCTTATCGCCATAAAAATCTGAGTTTGTCGCTCACTTGGCAGCAACCGTTGAATCCACACTACAAGCAATCCCAGTCGGACGTGTACAATCGTTATGTCCGGAAAACCACTACGCTTCATTGTCGTGACTTCGGTAACTTGGTCAGTCTTAACATCGCCTGGAAGTTTTCGCAAGGACGCGCTTATAAAAACATCCGGCGGAACATTAAACAGAAGGCGGATAAAGATACCGGCATCTTGCGATAAGGGAGGAAACTTTTCGAGGATTTTCTGGAAGGTTAGAAACATAGGGGCCGAATGTTTCTAACCTTCACCCTCTATGTTAGAAACATTCGGCTTTCCGGTTAGTAACCTTTCTTTCAGTTACATGCCTTCCGGTGTCATTGGCAGGACTTATTGCCGTCTCTTCCCGCACATTTCCGGAATAAGCTCAAGAAAGGATTTTCATTGCACGTTTTTACCCAAATCCGGTGGTTTTCCCGTGGATTTTTACTAAGTTTGCAGCAATCAACATTAAACTTAGAATCACTATGTTTGCAAAAGAGACTTATGTACAACGCCGGGCGCAACTGAAAAAAGCTGTTGGTTCAGGCTTATTGTTATTTCTTGGTAATGACGAGCAAGGGTTGAATTATGAAGACAATACTTTCCGCTATCGTCAGGACTCCACATTCCTTTATTATTTTGGCTTGTCGTTTGCCGGTCTGTCTGCTGTTATAGACATCGATGAAGACCGTGAAATCATCTTTGGTGATGAATTGACCATCGATTACATCGTGTGGATGGGTACGCAACCGACCCTGCATGAGAAGGCATCGGCTGTAGGGATTTCGGACACACGTCCTTCGGCTGAACTGACTGACTATCTGCACAAGGCTGTGCAGCGCGGACAAATCATTCACTATCTGCCTCCCTATCGGGCTGAGCATAAGCTGAAACTAATGGACTGGCTGGGTATACCGCCAGCACGTCAGGAAGGCTCCATACCATTTATCCGTGCCGTAGTGGCGCAGCGCAATTACAAGACGGCCGAAGAAATTGCCGAGATAGAAAAGGCTTGTGACGTGACGGCGGATATGCACATTGCCGCTACGAAGTTTATCCGTCCGGGTATGTATGAGTATGAGGTAGTGGCCGAGATGAATCATGTGGCCGAGAGTCATAACTGTGAATTGTCATTCGCTACCATTGCCACGATTAATGGACAGACGTTGCACAACCATTATCACGGAAACAAAATAGAATCCGGGCAATTGTTCCTGATTGATGCCGGTGCTGAACTGCCGTCAGGCTATTGCGGTGACATGTCATCCACTATTCCTGTGGACAAGACTTTTACTCCCCGCCAACGCGCTGTTTATGAAATTCAGAACCGTATGCACTTGGAAAGTGTCAAAGCGCTGAGGCCGGGCATTCCTTACATGGATGTTTACGACCTTTCGGCCCGTGTGATGGTGGAAGGCTTGAAAGACTTGGGCTTGATGAAAGGAAATGCCGAAGATGCTGTGCGTGAAGGCGCTCATGCATTGTTCTATCCACACGGCTTGGGCCATATGATGGGATTGGATGTGCACGATATGGAGAACTTGGGTGAAGTGTGGGTAGGTTACGACGGACAACCGAAGAGTACTCAGTTTGGTCGCAAGAGTCAGCGCTTGGCCATTCCGTTGCAACCCGGATTCGTGCATACCGTGGAGCCAGGCATTTACTTTATTCCTGAACTGATAGACTTGTGGCGCGGACAAAAGAAGTTCACCGACTTTATCAATTATGATAAGGTGGAAGAGTACCGTCATTTCGGTGGTATCCGTAATGAGGAGGATTATCTCATTACCGAGACCGGTTCACGCCGTTTGGGCAAGAAAATACCGTTGACTCCGGAAGAGGTGGAAGCCTTACGTTGAGGATGATAAGCTTTTTCTAATGAAGAATGAAGAATAATGAAGAATTGTGGTGCAATCTCTCTTCTGGATGGAGATTCTTCATTTCTCCGTAAAGCGGGTATTCTTCATTCTTCATTTATTCAGACGTGCAGTTCCAGCACAAATCTTGCGCCTTTGGTGTAAGCGGTGTCTAGGGTCAAGTTCCCGTTCATTTTGGCTGCCAATAAAGAACAGATGGGAAGCCCCAGCCCGTCACCTTGGGTCAAATCTTTTATCTCGCTAAAAGGTTTGAATATCATTTCACGTTTTTCTTCGGGAACACCACAGCCTGTGTCGGTAATGATAAACTGGTGTGTATGTGCGCCACGTTTTTTGAAATCAAGCCAGATTTTTCCTTCGGCAGGAGTATAGTAAGCCGCATTCTCCAACAAATGAAGCAAGATGTGTTCCAAGGGTTCGGGAGCTATCTTCACTGATAATTTAGGGGCGTTTACAGTCAGCGTTACATTGTCTTGCGCTTTCCCTCGGATTTTATCCATCACGGCTTCGCAGAAGTTAGAGATATTCTTCTCCTCCATTTCGTAAGGTTCCGAAAGTGAATTCTCCAGATCCGAAAGTGTTTGTATGTGGTCGGCAAACATGTGGAGGGCTTTTACCCCCGGTTGAGAGGCATCCAACGTATTTAATGTTGGCTCCATTTGCGCCGATATATTGCGGATGAATTGCGTCTTTTGTTCATTGTTCTCGTTGGCTATTTGGATGCTCTTTTTCTGTTTACGGGTCAGTAAGACGAAACGCAAAAGGATAAGCGCTACGCCGATAAGCGAGGCGGCCAGGATAGCGGCCAGCACACAAAGCCCGATGATCAGATATTGTTTGGTAGAGAGCGAACTGTCCTTGTCAGCTATCGTTTGCAGACTGTCATCATATTGTTTCTTCAACGTATCATACTTGGCTTGTGCCTGTTCTGCTTGTATTTGGCTGCTTTCGGCCAAAAGTTGTCTGACGGCCTCATCCCCTTGTTCGTTTTGGCGGGTCACGTAGTAGTAGGCGGCTCGTGTATAAAGCAAGTCGGTAGTCAGTGAGTCATTGTCAGCCGCTTTGGCCGCACTTTCCAGTAGGCCCAGTTGCGTTTTGGCATTGGTCAACCTTCCCATGTTGAGGTACATACGCATCCGTTCCTTGGCTATAGGGTAACGCAGGGCGGGTAATTTTTTCCCAGTGCTGTTTTCGCCGGCCGTTACCAACTGTTCTGCGCCGTTCAGCAACTCGAAAGCTTCTTTATAATAATTCTCCCGGTGATACAAGGCGCTGGCGTTTACTCCGCAAGTCACGGCGTCTTCATAATCCTTGGCTGCGCTATAAGCATTGTAGGCTTGCAGAAACAAATAGCGGGCTTTGATGTATTCTTTCTTCTCCAGACTCTCCTGTGCCTGTTTCTTCAAATCATCTGCGCGGTTGTTTTGCGCAAAGCTTTGTGTGCATATACAGTATGTCGCCACAAGGCATAACAAAAGTATTTTTTTCATGTTTCATAAAATAGTTTTATTGGCTTGCAAAGTTATAGGATTTTTTGATTCTTGTTCACATAGAATCGATTATTTTGCAGGTTGGAGAAAAAAAGTATTATCTTTGCGCGCATAATTTATTTTACCATGGAACAACAAATCTTAAGACATCCCCGAGTGGACGTGGCCGACGTATTGCGCGGACTGGCCGTGATGGGCATTATTTTGCTGCACAGCATCGAACATTTCAACTTCTATTCGTATCCCGATGAGGCCGGGCGCAGTGCGTTGTTGGCTTTTACCGATCAGGCTGTATGGGATGGGCTGTTCTTTATGTTGGGTGGTAAGGCTTATGCGGTGTTCGCCTTGCTGTTCGGCTTCAGTTATTTCATTCAGTACGACAACCAGCGTCTGCGGGGCAACGATTTCCGCTTACGTTTTTGTTGGCGGCTGTTTTTGTTGTTCCTGTTTGGTAATCTGAATGCGGCGTTCTTCACGGCGGAAGTGCTGGTGCTTTATGCGTTGGCGGGCTTTGCCTTACCTTTGGTATGCCGTCTGAAAGACAAGTGGCTCTTCCTGCTGGCTTGTGTGTTGCTTATTCAGCCTATACCTCTTTATTATACAATACGGGCTTGTTTCGATCCCTCGTTTGTGACACCGGTACTGCCTACAAAAGATTTGTGGGCGGCAACATTCAATGCGCAGAGTAACGGCACATTCCTCGAGACATTGCGTGTTAATTTGTGGGAAGGACAGTTGGCCAGTCTGGCATGGGCTTGGGATAACGGACGTGTTTTCCAGACCATTGCCCTGTTCATTTTAGGTTTCTTGGTCGGTAAGAGAAGATTGTTTTTGGAGGAGAATCTGAAGGTGTGGAACAAAGTGTTGTGTGCTTCGTTGGTAGCGTTTTTCCCGCTTTATGGATTGGGAAACATGCTTCCGGATTTTATCGAAAACGCTTCTGTCCGAACTCCTTTGATGCTCATCATTTCTTCTTTATATAAGTTTGCATTCATGCTCGTGCTGGTTTCGGCTGTCCTGATGGCTTACTATCGCACAAATATGCAGCCTCTCTTACGTCGCATCATTCCGTATGGCCGCATGAGTCTGACGTGCTACGTTACGCAGAGTATGATGGGCTCTCTGCTGTTCTACAACTGGGGCTTTGCTTTACACGATGATTTGGGCATAACGGCTAGTTTTCTGGTAGGTATTTTGCTCTTCTTGGCACAATACGCTTTCTGCTGTTGGTGGATGAAGCGACATTCGCACGGCCCGTTGGAGTATCTTTGGAAACGGGGAACATGGTTAAAGTAGTGGTAACGGTTGTTGCTAAGTTACGATGCTCTGCAAGGTGCATCCATACACAGATTCTGGAAAAGTTCTAATTTTGATGGAAACATTTTACGTCATATCATCTCCCGTTTTGACCACCGGCACACGGATGGTTTTGTGAAATGGAATGAAAAGCGGCCACTGCCAAGGCGATGGCAAGCATCAGCATATAGCCTAGTATCGCTTTTATTCCCAAAAGGGTAGCCTGCTGCTGCAAGGTGGCATAGAAGTTGTTGTCCGCAAGTTGTGCCGCTGTTCATGAAATCCCCCGTCGCACGTTGGCGGCAGGGGAATCTTTTTTACTTGGCCAGCTTAATCTCTTTCAGCCATTCCGTGATTCCTTCGGTATTCCGGTCCACGGCTCCGAAGCCTTTCAGGTGACGGGCGTCGGGCGTGAGTTCGGCAATCTTCGCCAG
>CALUOV010000142.1 GCA_944322275.1 uncultured Bacteroides sp.
GTGACTCCTACAGGATTCAAACCTGTAACCTTCTGATCCGTAGTCAGATGCTCTATTCAGTTGAGCTAAGGAGCCTTCCTCTTTCGTTTTACGGGTGCAAAGATACGCACTTTTTTGTAAATAGCAAACGTCTCACACACTTTTTTGAGGAAAATTACAAAAAATCCATTTTACCTCTTAGCAATAGCCTTCAGTAGGGCGTAACCGCCTACCCATTGCAGCAACATGCCAGGGAGGCCAATGCGGAAGTCCTGAACTGCTAAGTAGAAACTTCCCGTGAAAGCCCATTCAAAGGTGGTTCCTATGACTTGGTAGGTCAATACAACCCCCAGCAGAGGAAGAAGGCTGATGTTGTGTGTATAGCGGGCTGTTAATGAGGCAGCTACGGCCAATATGCTTGACTTCACCAAAATAGCGGGCAGCACAGCGGCGGCAGGCATGGCAAACAGCAAGTGGTTGAGCACCGGAGAAAGCAGAGCCGTCAGTAAGCCTACGCGGAAGCCGAATTTATAGGCGGCTATCAGTGTGAAGAAATAGATAGGCAGCAACGTAGGTCCTCCCATGGGAATCAGGTGGCATAGTTGGGGCAAGATGATGTTGCCGGCCACAAACAGAAATGCAAACAGGTATGTCTTTACATTTCCAAAAGATAAAGAATAAAGTTTAGCGGATGTATTCATACTCATTGTGTATTTATTAAAGGATTATACTATCAGTTCGTAAGCTCGTGTGCCGATACCAATCTCTTCGGCGTGTTGCAAACCGGCCTGCCAGTTGGTGTTGGGGTGGATGAGATGGAACTTGTCGCATCCGCAGAGGTCTTCATGCTCATGTTTGTTGCCCAACACATTGTTGCTGTGCAGTACGGGAGTCTGGTTCACCAAGTCAGCACAAGCTTGGTCCAACGCTACGGGATCGGTGGACGCCAAAATGCCGAGGTCGGGAATGATGGCGGCATCGTTGTGGTTCCAGCAATCGCATTCGGGTGATACGTTCATCACAAAGCTGATGTGGAAGTGGGGCTTGTCTTTCAAGATGGCTTGTGTATATTCGGCAATCTTGTAGTTCATATTCTCCGATGTGTCCCAACTGCCTACGATGGCGGCATCGTGTTGGCACAAAGCCACGCATTGCCCGCATCCCACGCATTTGGCGTAGTCTATCTCGGCTTTGCGGTCGGCATTCAAGTGGATAGCATCGTGGGCGCAGTGCTTTACGCAGATGTTGCAGCCGATGCAATGTTCGGTGTCGATTTTGGGCTGTGCCGAGGCGTGAAGCTCCAACTTGCCCGGCACAGCCGCTCCACCCATGCCCAAGTTTTTCAAGGCGCCGCCGAATCCGGCCTGCTCGTGCCCCTTGAAGTGGTTCATGCTGATGATGATGTCCGCATCGGCCAGTGCCGCCCCTATTTTAGGCGCTTTGCAATATTTTCCGTCGATGGGAATTTCGCGGTAGTCGGTTCCTTTCAGTCCATCGGCTATGATGACTTGGCATTGTGCGGAGATGGGGTTGAAGCCATTCTCCATGGCACTCTCCAAGTGATCTACCGCGTTGGCACGGCGTCCGGAGTAGAGCGTGTTACAGTCCGTCAGGAATGGTTTGGCCCCGTAACTGCGGAGCAAATTCGCCAGACGGGCGGCATAGTTGGGGCGTATGTAGGCAAGATTTCCCGGTTCGCCAAAGTGTATTTTGATGGCTACAAAACTATCTTTTAAAGGAAGTTGTGCAATACCCGCTTTCTTGACTAGCCGCTCCATCTTGTCAAGGAGGTTGGAGGTGGGCGAGGTCCGCAGGTCAGTGAAGTAAACTTTTGCTTTTTCCATATAGATACCTATGTGTTATAATTTTGTTTTGCAAATGTAGTTCAAATTATTCATATAGTATATTCCGTAAGCCGAAATCTTTCCCTAATATGTATTTTGGGTATAAAAATCCGTAATAAGTGTCATTCGTGGACAGATACGTTGGGTTTGTGTAAACCTCAAATGACCGATAAGAAAGTTAGAATATGATACGAAACAAGATGCTTTTGCGAGAGTGAAATTTCCTATGTCACTACCATGGAAAGGGAATGTTTCTAACATGAAGGGTGAATGTTAGAAACACTAAGGGTGAATGTTTCTAACATTCCTATTTCCGGACCAGAAGTATTTCTGGCAGGGTGGGTTCGTTTATCCTTTAGAGTCGGTTGGAAATACTTACAACCACAGCGGGTGTGGCCTCTTGCAGGCAATTATCTTTTGCACAGCCGTTTGAAGTCGCAAAATTCGCATTGCTGGATTTGCTCCGTTTGACTGAAGGGCACTTGCGGGTCGAACAGTTCGTGGAGTAAGGCATGCAGTTCCATCCAAAATTCAGGTTCCTTTTGGCTGAAGTCGGTAACGGGGATTTTGGGCTGGCGTGCCGCTCCCATTTCGATGGTCGGCGAGTAAGTGTCCGATGCCGCCCGATGGATATAAAGTAAGGCAGGAGCTACTTTCATGGGTTGCTTGTGGCAGAGGATGGCGGCATACAGGAAAGTTTGTAGAATGTAGTTTGGACGCCCCTCGGCGGGTGTGAACAGTTGCTTGATGTCCTCCGGCGTTTTGGGTTTGCCTCCCGTCTTATAATCTACGATGCGTAGGGTGTCTCCTTTGCTGTCTATACGGTCTATGGTTCCTCCTATTTGGATGGGTAGCCGTCCTTGAGGTGTGTCCACTTCAATGGTTTCTCTTACCTCTTGTTCCATTCCCTCCATGCGGAAGGGAGCATATTGCAAGTCGTTGCGTAAGAGTTGTTTCAGGTACGACCCGATGACTTTAGCATGTATCAGTTGGGTGCCGTTATACTCAGGCTGTTCTTTGTCGGAGACGTGGAAGAAATCTTCTTTAAAAGCTCTGTCAACGTAGTTCTGGAGCTTTACTTCGTCTTTCAATAATTTCTCCAAATCTTCCTTGCGCACTTCCTTGCCGTGTGCAGTCAGGTCAGTATACACCAGTTCGGCCGAGCGGTGAAAGATGGTGCCAAATAAGGCAGAATCTATCTCGGTTGTCACTTTATCAGGCTGTTTCAGTTTGGCCACATAGCGATAGTAGAAACGCAGGCGGCAATCCAAGTAGGCGTTCAAGGCCGATGGTGACAAGAATGCATCAGGGTGCAGGCGGATATCGTACATGTCGCACAGACGCTTCATGGTTTCGGGCGTTTTTCCGATGCGGATTTCAGCCGATGTTTGAGGAGATTGCCCGGTTTCTAGATATTCGCACGTGATGTCTTGTGGTGCTTCCACCAAGTATTGCAACATGAAGCGCGACATTTCTCCCCGGTTCAGTCCGTCCGATGAGGTGTTGTACATCAGTGTGATGTTTTCAGCCCGTTGCAGCAAGCGGTAGAAGTAGTAGGCGTAGACGGCGTTTTTATGTTCGATGGTGGTCATGCCGAAGGCTTTACGCAGATTGTAGGGGATGAACGAGGATTCGCCTCCCGCTTTGGGAAGCTGGCCTTCGTTGACAGACAGCATCACCAGGTTACGGAAGTCCAGGTTGCGTGTTTCCAGCACTCCCATCACTTGCAGACCGATGGCCGGTTCGCCATGGAAGGGGATATTGGCAGAGGTCAGCAAACGATTCATCAGGCGTTTCAGCGTGTCGGTACGAATGTTTTGTAAAGCTCCTTCCTCCGCGAGACTTTGCAGGCGGCTAATCAAAGTATAGCTTTTAAACAGCGATTCCCGATAAAGTTGTCCGTAGATGTCCGTGGTGTCTTCTTCTTGGGGAGTACGATAGAGTGTGGATACATCTTTGATGCGTTCGGTCAGGTAGGCACATAAGGCCTGGATACCTTTTTGCGGGGTAAATATCTTGTCCGTCCATTCGTCCGTCCGGAGTTCGGAGGGTAGGGGATAGAAACGGTTGTCTCGTGTCAGGCGTTGCTCCAATGTTTCGGCTTGAGGTGTCAGGCGTCGTATGTAGGGGTGTCGCAGGACGGACAGCACGGCTTCGTAAGTGTAACGTCCAGTTTCGCTTCGGTAGCCCGTGGTTTGCAGTTCTGTCAAAGCATTTATCAAGCTATAAATGGGGGTCTGCGCCAAGGGGAATCCCATGGTGATGTTGACGTTCCGGATGTTGTCCGGAAGCGTGTGGAGGACAGGTAACAATAACGATTCGTTACACAACACAACGGCGTTTTCCTTCTCATCGCACCCTCTCAACTGTTCATTGGCCAGTAGGGTAGAGAGGTATCGGGCTTGCGCGTTTTCGGTCGGCGCAGAGATATAATGTACCCGCTTTGGGCGGTCCATCACATCGAAGTACGACTCAGGAAGCTGGTTGGGAAAGTCGCGCAGGTTGCGCAGGATGAACTCGCCCGCTTCGTGCTTGTAGGGCGGTGTTTTCTCTCCTGGAAGCCGCGTGTAGAAGACATCGTAGTCCCAATAAAACCAAGCTTTTTCAGCGTCATGCAGCCTTTTGAAGAATTCGTGCTCCACTTTGTTCAGTACGTTGAAGCCTACAAAGACATAGCGGTCGTAGTCTAATCGGTTCATGTCCAGTTCTTCCATGACTTGCCGATAGAGCATACCATCGTAGGCGATGCCCAGTTCGCTCAGGCGTTGTTTGTAACGGTGGTAGATGTCACCCAGCTTGTCCCAAAGTCGGATGAAACGTTCTTTTAGCTCCGTGCGTTTTTCCGGGGAGAAGTTTTGAAAAAACTGACGGATGGCTTCTGCCTGCTCCTCGTCCAGGTAGTCTGGGGTAGGCATGATGTCCTTCAAGTCTTTCAGGTTGCCGAAGAGGTCATTGGCTTTTACCAAGTTTTTGTCTACATCGTCAAAGTCACTGATGAGGAGCTCGCCCCAAAAGTAAAAGTCGTCTAACGTCTCCTCGCTTTGAGTTTCCTTGCGGAACACGTTGTAGAGTTCGCATACCAGGCGGACGGGGTCTCCGCTCTTCAAGGTGGACATGCGGTTGAAGAGGTCGTTAATGCTGACGTAGGCGGGCGACCACAATGGACGGTCGCTTTGTGCAGCCAAGTATTCGTTGAAAAACAGGCTGGCTCGTTTGTTGGGGAAGACGATAGCCGTTCGGCTCATGTCGTTACCTATCTTATAGTAGAGATCTTGGGCAACCATCTGAAGAAATGTTTTCATGATAAATGTGCTAATATATTAATGTGTGACGGATGTTCGTTCTTTCAATATGTCTTCCATCTTTAATAGCTCGTCCCGATACTGAGCGGCTTGCAGGAAGTCCAGTTTTTTTGCGGCTTCCTGCATGAGTTTGCGGGTACGTTCGATGCTTTTGCGTAATTGTTCGGCCGACATGTATTGTACTACGGGATCGGCTGCATGCAATTTTTGGGTGTCTTGTGGCTCGCTGTAAGGCTTGGAACCCAATGAAGCGCCCTGGGCGAAAGCCTCAGTACCGGCAAAGACGTTGAGGTTTCTTGCTTTGCGTATCTGCTGGGGGGTGATGCCGTGCTCCTCGTTATAACGCAACTGTTTCTCGCGTCGGCGATTAGTTTCATCGATGGTTTGGCGCATGCTGTCCGTGATGTGGTCGGCGTACATGATGACCAACCCGTTGACGTTACGTGCGGCACGCCCGGCGGTTTGCGTCAGCGAGCGGTGTGATCGCAGGAAGCCTTCTTTGTCGGCATCGAGGATGGCCACCAGGGATACTTCGGGCAGATCCAGTCCTTCACGCAGGAGGTTGACCCCAATGAGTACGTCATACACGCCATCCCGGAGGTCAGCCATAATTTTGACACGATCCAATGTGTCCACATCACTGTGAATGTAGTTGCAACGGATGCCCGTTTCCAACATGTATTCGGTCAGCTCCTCGGCCATGCGCTTGGTGAGGGTGGTGACTAACGTGCGTTCGTCCCGTTCGATGCGGAGCTGTATCTCTTCCATGAGGTCATCTATTTGGTTATGCGTGGGGCGCACCTGGATAAGAGGGTCCAGTAAACCAGTAGGGCGGATGACTTGCTCCACTACGATGCCTTCACTCTTCATCAGTTCATACTCGGCAGGAGTGGCGCTGACGTAAATCACTTGGTGGGTCATGGTCTCAAACTCGTCAAACTTCAGCGGGCGGTTGTCCATAGCGGCGGGCAGGCGGAAACCATATTCTACGAGATTCACTTTGCGGGCGTGGTCGCCTCCATACATGGCGCGTATCTGAGGTACGCTAACGTGACTCTCGTCTATTACCATCAGGTAATTTTTAGGAAAAAAGTCCAGTAAACAATAGGGGCGGGTGCCGGGTGTACGCCCGTCAAAGTAGCGCGAGTAATTCTCGATGCCCGAGCAATGGCCCAATTCGCGCAGCATCTCCATGTCGTAGGTCACGCGTTCGTATAGACGCTTGGCTTCCAACGGTTTGCCTTCTTGCTCGAAAAATTCCACCTGCTTGTGTAAGTCATCTTCTATTTGATGGATAGCACGCAAGGTGCCTTCTTTGGTGGTCATGAAGAGATTGGCAGGATATATCTTGTACGTGTCGAAGCTGCTCAGGCTTACTCCGCTTATCGGGTCTACCTCCTCAATACTGTCCACCTCGTCCCCCC
>CALUOV010000143.1 GCA_944322275.1 uncultured Bacteroides sp.
TGGTGGATTCGTCTAGCGGCTAGGACACATGCCTCTCACGCATGGAACACGAGTTCGATTCTCGTATCCACTACAAAAAATCAATAGACAGGCGGCCGCAACATTTTTGCGGTCGCTTTTTTTTAATCAAAAACGATAAATAATGCAAAGTCATGGAGTTTATCATTGATTTCATACTTCACATAGACCAATACATGATCAGCATCGTACAGGAATATCACTTATGGACGTATGCAATCTTGTTTCTCATCATCTTCTGCGAAACGGGTTTGGTAGTGACCCCTTTCCTTCCCGGTGACTCACTGTTGTTTGTAGCCGGTGCTATTGCCGCCCAGCCTGACATGCCTCTGGAAGTCAACATTCTGGTATTAATCGTGTTTGCAGCCGCAGTCTTGGGTGACTCATCCAACTACATGATAGGCCACTTCTTTGGTAAGAAGCTATTCAGCAATCCTAACTCAAAAGTCTTCAAGCAAAACTATTTGGACAAGACGCACGAATTCTACAAGAAATATGGAGGCAAGACTATCATTATCGCGCGCTTTGTCCCCATCGTGCGTACGTTTGCACCGTTCGTAGCCGGTATGGGCAAAATGCACTACTATTACTTCATGCTTTACAATGTGACTGGAGGGCTTGTATGGGTGGCCTTATTCTGCTATGCGGGCTATTTTTTTGGCGACCTTCCTTTTGTCCAGCAAAACTTGAAGTTACTAGTAGTAGCCATTATCATCATATCCATATTGCCGGCCGTTATTGAAGTGCTGCGCGTGAGAATAAAGAATGCGAGAGAATAATATCTAAATCTGTCAATACTTAAAATCAGAATAACAGTGAACTGGCTATCCAATCTGTTTACTGAGCCTTCAGCCCTCCAAGCGGTTGTTGTGCTTTCACTTATCTCGGCCATCGGGTTAGGATTAGGCAAAATACGAATGTTCGGCATCTCGTTAGGAGTAACATTCGTATTCTTTGCAGGCATTTTAGCCGGACATTTAGGATTAGAGATAGATCCGCAAATGCTGAACTATGCGGAAAGCTTCGGATTAGTGATATTTGTTTACGCTTTGGGCTTGCAGGTAGGACCGGGATTTTTCAGTTCCTTCCGCCAAGGAGGAATGCGGCTCAACATGTTGGGTATCGGGGTCATAATCATCGGTACACTGATGGCGGTAGTGGGAAGCTGGATTACGGGTATTTCTTTGCCGGATATGGTAGGAATCCTGTGCGGAGCCACCACCAACACACCGGCTTTGGGAGCCGCTCAGCAAACCCTGAAGCAGTTAGGCATGGATGCCAGCACACCGGCTTTAGGCTGCGCCGTCACTTATCCTTTGGGCGTAGTAGGTGTCATATTGGCCATACTCGTCATCCGTAAATTATGGGTACGTGAGAAAGACTTGGAAATTCCTGAGAAAGAGAACGAGAACAAGACTTACATCGGAGCTTTCCAAGTGCACAATCCAGGTATCTACGACAAAAGCCTGAAAGAAATAGCCGAGTTGAGCCATTCTAAATTCGTCATCTCCCGACTATGGAGAAACGGGAAGGTCAGCATCCCCACTTCGGACACCATCCTGAAAGAAGGCGACCGTCTATTGGTCATTACGGCTGAAAAAGACGCTGCTTCCATGACGATTCTATTCGGCGAACAAGAGCATACAGACTGGAACAAGGATGACATCGATTGGGATGCCATTGACAGCAAACTCATCTCCCAACGCATCGTTATAACCCGCCCGGAATTAAATGGAAAGAAACTCGGTTCTTTACACTTGCGCAATCATTACGGAGTAAATATCACCCGCGTATACCGTAGCGGGGTACAATTGCTGGCCACGGCAGGCCTTACTCTCCAATTGGGAGACCGCCTAACGATAGTAGGAGAAGCGGCCTCGGTGCACAATGTAGAGAAAGTATTAGGAAACGCTATCAAAAGCTTGAAAGAGCCCAACTTAGGAGCTGTATTCGTAGGTATTATCCTCGGATTGATATTAGGAGCTATCCCTATCTCCATCCCTGGCATCAGCGCTCCCGTCAAGTTAGGGCTGGCCGGAGGTCCCATCATCGTGGGTATCTTGATAGGCACTTTTGGCCCTCGCCTACACATGATTACTTACACCACCCGTAGCGCCAACCTCATGCTTCGCGCGTTAGGTTTATCCCTGTATCTGGCTTGTCTGGGTTTGGATGCCGGAGCCCATTTCTTCGAGACGGTAGTCCGTCCTGAAGGCCTGCTTTGGATAGGTGTCGGGTTCGTGCTGACTATCGTACCCGTACTCATTATGGGATTGATAGCACTCCGATGGATGAAGTTAGATTTCGGCTCAGTGACGGGAATGATATGCGGAAGCATGGCCAACCCGATGGCTTTGAATTACGCCAACGACACCATTCCCAGCGACAATCCCTCCGTATCCTATGCTACAGTGTACCCGCTCTGTATGTTCATACGAGTCATTATCGCCCAAGTGTTATTGATGTTTTTGTTAGGATAAGAAAAAACTCGAATCACATATACATTTATATTGGCAAAACATTATATATTTGTAGCATTATTAAAGAGAGACCATTAATTATAAGATCATGGGAAATATCACTCAGGAAAGTATTATCGAAGATTTACGCTATCTGCAACTATTGTCGCGTAGCTTTCCAACCATTGCCGATGCAAGCACCGAAATCATCAATCTGGAGGCTATCTTGAACTTGCCCAAGGGTACTGAACATTTCTTGACCGACCTGCACGGGGAATATGAAGCCTTTCAACATGTATTGAAGAACGCTTCGGGAGCCGTAAAACGCAAGGTCAACGAAATCTTCGGTCATACTCTGCGTGAAAGTGAGAAAAAAGAAATTTGTACACTCATTTACTATCCCGAGGAAAAGTTACACCTGATAAAGGAAAACGAAAAAGACTTGGAAGACTGGTATCAGATAACGTTAAACCAGCTCGTAAAGGTATGCCAAAACGTGTCTTCCAAATATACCCGCTCCAAAGTCCGCAAAGCATTACCCAAGGATTTCTCATATATCATTCAAGAGCTCCTGCACGAGTCAACTGTTGATCCCAATAAACAGGCTTACATCAACGTTATTATCAGTACGATTATCTCCACAAAGCGTGCCGATGATTTCATCATTGCGATGTGCAACCTCATCCAGCGTCTTACGATAGATTCGCTCCACATCGTAGGTGACATCTACGACCGTGGTCCGGGCGCGCACATCATCATGGACACTTTGTGTGACTACCATAACTTCGACATCCAATGGGGTAACCATGACATTCTTTGGATGGGTGCGGCTTCGGGAAACGACGCTTGTATAGCCAACGTTCTGCGTATGTCCATGCGCTATGCCAATCTGGCCACATTGGAAGACGGATATGGCATCAACCTCCTGCCTTTGGCAACTTTCGCCATGGAGACATACAAAAACGACCCTTGTGAGATTTTCGCTCCAAAATCCACCCCGGATGGACGTTATAACGAAAAGACGTTACGACTCATCGCTCAGATGCACAAGGCTATCACCATCATCCAACTGAAACTGGAGGCACAAATTATAGACCGCCGTCCAGATTTCGGAATGGACAACCGCAAGCTGCTGCATCTCATTGATTTCGAACGTCATGTATTTGTATATGAGGGAAAAGATTATGAGTTACGTGATACTCTTTTTCCCACCATTGACCCTACCAATCCCTATAAGTTGACCGATGAAGAGCGGGACTTGATGGAGAAAATACACGCTTCCTTCATGAATAGCGAGAAACTGAAAAAACACATGCGTTGCCTCTTCACTTATGGAAGCATGTACTTGGTGTGCAACAGTAACTTGCTTTACCATGCCTCAGTACCCTTGAATGCGGACGGAAGCTTTAAGCACGTACGCATTGGTGAAAAGGAATATTGGGGAGAACGCCTGCTCAAGAAAACAGACCAGCTCATCCGTACGGCCTATTTCGGTGAAGACGGCACCGAAGAAAAGAACTTCGCCATGGATTATATGTGGTATCTATGGTGCGGCCCGGATGCCCCCTCATTCGACAAAGACAAGATGGCTACTTTCGAACGTTATTTCATAGTCGACAAAGGCCTGCAAAAAGAGACTAAAGGTTACTACTACACCCTGCGTAACGAAGTAGAGACATGCGACAACATCCTCCGTGAATTTGGCATTGACCCTGCCACGCACGCCCACATCATCAACGGACACGTACCTGTCAAAACGCTTAAGGGTGAAAAGCCTGTGAAAGCCGGAGGAAAAATGTTGGTCATTGACGGAGGATTTTCAAAGGCCTACCAACCGGAAACAGGCATAGCCGGCTACACATTGGTATACCACTCACACGGACTGCAGCTTGTTCAGCACGAACCTTTTCTAAGCCGCCAGAAGGCTATTGAAGAAGGACTTGACATCAAGTCCACGACTTTTCTGGTAGAATTCAATTCCCAACGCATGATGGTGAAGGATACAGACAAAGGACGCGAACTCCGCACTCAAATAGAGGACATGAAAAAGCTCTTGCAGGCTTACCGGACAGGTTTAATCAAAGAAAAAGTGTAAAAAAAGAGCGCCATTTTTTATCATTGGTTACTGACCCAAGTATAATTGGATACTTTAACCGGATTTCTGAACCGGCCTGATTTTTACACTGCTTTCTCTGATCTGCAATGAAGTGGGTATGACCACTTGACGCACGGTGCGGTCTCCTTGCAGACGTCCAATGAGAAGCTGGCAGGCAGTTTGCCCCATGAGATAAGTCTGGTGACACACGGCAGAGAGTTTGGGATCTACGTAGTTGGCATGTTTCTCATCTGTATAACCTATGAGAGCAATGTCCTGCGGGATGCGCAGACCATGTTTTTTGATGACCTCCATGGCAGCAAAAGCCAAAGTGTCATTCATAGCCAAGATGGCATCAGGTGGATTAGGCAAAGCGAGCAAAGACTCTGTAGCGAGTTTACCCTCTTCATAATCTATCTTACGACAAACCACCAGTTCTTTTTCAATAGGGATACCGTTGACACGAAGAGCCTCCAGATAACCATGCTTGCGCCGTTTTACAATATCCAAATGGTTGGCTCCGCCAATGAAAGCCACGCGATGGCTTCCCGTGTCCAACAAGTGCTGAGTAGCAGCCTGAGCTGACTCGGCTCCATCCGCCACCACAGTAGAAAAACGCTCCGTCAGACATACTCGGTCAAAGAGAATAAGGGGCATATGGATATCCGATAAAGTCACAAAATGGCTATAATCCGTTGTCTCTTGTGACAAGCAGGCTATGATACCTTCCACACGCATGTTGACCAGATTTTCCAAGTTTCGTTTTTCATGTTCATAACTTTCATGAGAGGTTGTGATGATAACAAAGTATCCGTTAGCCACGGCCATATCCTCGATGCCGCTTAGAATGGAAGAGAAGAAATGAGTCACAAGATCCGGCACAATGACACCAATGATGCGCGGTGTATTTTTACGCAAGCTCATGGCGAATGGGTTGGGACGGTAATTCATTTCCCTTGCCAATTGTTTAGCCCGGTCACAAAGCTCACGACTTATTTCCGGGCTATCCTTCAAAGCGCGCGATACGGTGGGCACCGATACGCCTAATGCTTGTGCCAAGTCTTTCAGAGAAATATGTCGACTGTTGTCCATAGTGTGTCTCTTTTAAAAATACATTGCAAAGAAAGCGTTTTTTCCGTAATAGCAATCTATCATATGTAAAATTTGTTACGTAAACCATTACGTATGTTTTTCGGAGAGGAAGTCCTACAGGTAATTTCTTCATTCTCTACCTTTGTAACATGTGAGCATGACGCTCTATATGTAGCAAATTATTCGTTTACATAAAAATATAAGATTATGCTGTACCATGAGATTGGAAAGACCGGCATGAAAGTGTCGGCACTTAGTTTCGGCTCATCTTCCTTGGGAGGTGTTTTCCATGAGCTGAAAGAAAAAGAAGGCATCGAGGCTGTTTTTACCGCCATCGAGTCTGGAATTAACTTCATCGATGTGTCTCCCTATTACGGACACTACAAGGCCGAGACCGTGCTGGGAAAAGCGTTGAAAGAAATCCCCCGCGACAAGTATTTCCTTTCTACCAAAGTGGGCCGCTATGGCAAGGACGGTAAGAATACGTGGGATTACTCCGGCAAACGGGCTACGGAAAGTGTGTACGAGAGTATGGAGCGGCTCCACATCAGCCACATCGACTTGATTAATGTACACGACATCGAGTTTGCCGACCTTCATCAAGTGGTAGGCGAGACGTTGCCGGCGTTGGTAGAGTTGCGTGAGAAGGGTGTGGTGAGTCACGTGGGCATCACCGACTTACAGTTGGAAAATCTGAAGTGGGTCATCGACCATTCGCCCGCCGGTACGGTGGAAAGTG
>CALUOV010000144.1 GCA_944322275.1 uncultured Bacteroides sp.
CATACATCCATTAACCTGGCAGTCCTGCATATTATTCGCGTCGTGGTCTTGGAATCAAGAGCGTGAGAAAGGTTCGTGCATGTATGTGTCAGTTGAAAAGATATAAGTTCAGCCTTTCTCACCAAAGTGGGAGAGGCTTTTTTCTTAAAAGGAGATGAAGAAGATGAAAAAGCAGTTACGTAGCTTGTCGAGTACCGAAGGCCGCCGCATGGCGGGAGCCCGTGCCCTGTGGACGGCCAATGGAATGAAGAAGGAACAGATGGGGAAACCCATCATAGCCGTGGTCAATTCGTTCACGCAGTTTGTGCCGGGTCATGTACACTTGCATGAAGTGGGACAGTTGGTGAAGAAGGAGATTGAGAAACTGGGCTGTTTTGCGGCGGAGTTCAACACCATTGCCATTGACGACGGCATCGCCATGGGGCACGACGGCATGCTCTACTCGCTGCCTTCACGCGACATCATCGCCGACAGCGTGGAATATATGGTCAACGCCCATAAGGCAGACGCCATGGTGTGCATCAGTAACTGTGACAAGATTACACCGGGCATGCTGATGGCGGCCATGCGGTTGAACATTCCCACGGTGTTTGTATCGGGCGGACCGATGGAAGCCGGTGAGTGGAACGGACGCCACCTGGACCTGATAGACGCCATGATTCAGTCGGCCGACACATCGGTCAGCGATGAGGACGTGGCACAGATTGAACGGCATGCCTGTCCTACGTGTGGATGCTGTTCGGGCATGTTCACCGCGAACTCTATGAACTGTCTTTGCGAAGCTATTGGCCTGGCTTTGCCAGGGAATGGCACCATCGTGGCTACCCATGAGAACCGGAAGAAACTTTTCAAGGATGCAGCCAAGCTGATTGTGGAAAATGCCTATAAATATTATGAAGAAGGGGATGAAAGTGTCCTCCCGCGCAGCATCGCTACCCGTCAGGCTTTCCTGAATGCCATGACATTGGATATTGCCATGGGCGGCTCCACCAACACGGTGCTTCATCTGCTGGCTGTGGCCAACGAAGCCGGTGCGGACTTCAAGATGGATGATATCGACATGCTGTCGCGCCGGACGCCTTGTCTGTGTAAAGTAGCTCCCAATACGCAGAAATACCACGTGCAGGACGTGAACCGTGCCGGAGGTATCCTTGCCATTATGGGCGAATTGGCTAAAGGAGGCTTGGTAGATACCGGTGTGAAGCGGGTGGATGGCCTGACACTGGCTGAAGCCATCGACCAATATGACATCACCAGCCCGAATGTATGCAAGAAGGCATTGAAGAAGTATGCCAGCGCTCCTGGTGGAAAATTCAATTTAGAAATGGGCTCGCAAGACAATTACTATAAGGAGTATGACACCGACCGTGCCAACGGTTGCATCCGCGACTTGGCTCATGCCTACAGCAAAGACGGAGGTTTGGCCGTGCTGAAGGGGAACATCGCTCAGGACGGTTGCGTAGTGAAGACAGCCGGCGTAGACGAAAGCATCTGGAAATTCAGTGGCCCCGCCAAGGTTTTCGATTCGCAGGAAGCCGCCTGCGAAGGCATCTTGGGAGGCAAGGTGCAGAGTGGCGACGTGGTGGTCATCATCTACGAGGGTCCGAAGGGAGGACCGGGCATGCAGGAGATGCTTTATCCTACTTCGTACATCAAATCGCGCCACCTGGGCAAAGAGTGTGCCTTGATTACTGACGGACGTTTCAGCGGCGGCACATCGGGACTGAGCATCGGACACATCTCGCCCGAAGCGGCGGCCGGAGGAAACATCGGTAAGGTGCAGGACGGTGACCTCATTGAAATAGACATCCCGAACCGCAGCATCAACGTGAAGCTGACTGCTGCCGAATTGGCTGCACGACCTATGGCACCGATTACTCGTCAACGTGAGGTGTCGAAATCCTTGAAGGCATACGCTGCCATGGTCAGCTCGGCCGACAAGGGAGCCGTGAGAATCATAGATTAAATGAAGAACTAATAATGAAGAATGAAGAAATCTCAGGGATACCGCAGTGAAATTCTTCATTCTTAATTAATATTATAGTATGAAAGATATAATTACAGGAGCGGAAGCCCTGATGCGTTCGCTGGAGCATGAAGGAGTAAAGACGATATTCGGTTACCCGGGTGGAAGCATCATGCCTGTGTTTGACGCGCTCTACGACCATCGCGATACGTTAAACCACATCCTGGTACGCCACGAACAAGGCGCCACCCATGCCGCGCAAGGTTTTGCCCGTGTATCGGGTGAAGTGGGCGTGTGCTTAGTCACCAGCGGACCGGGAGCCACGAACACCATCACGGGCATAGCCGACGCCATGATAGACAGTACGCCCATCGTAGTCATAGCCGGACAGGTAGGCACAGGATTCCTGGGGACAGACGCTTTTCAGGAGGTGGACTTGGTAGGCGTAACGCAACCTATTTCCAAATGGAGCTACCAGATACGCCGTGCCGAAGACGTGCCATGGGCTGTAGCACGGGCTTTCTACATCGCCCGTAGCGGAAGGCCGGGACCTGTGGTGCTGGACTTCGCCAAAAACGCGCAAACGGACAAGATGGAGTATGCCCCGATGACGGTGGACTTCATCCGTAGCTATATGCCCGTGCCGGATACCGACCCCGAAAGCATTCGCCAGGCAGCCGACCTCATCAATCAGGCCGAACGTCCGCTGGTATTGGTAGGGCAAGGTGTCGAGTTGGGACATGCGCAGAAGGAACTCCGCACTTTTATCGAAAAAGCCGGATTGCCCGCAGGCTGCACCTTGATGGGCTTGTCGGCACTGCCTACTGACCACCCGCTTAATAAAGGAATGCTGGGCATGCACGGCAACCTCGGGCCGAACATCAACACCAACAAGTGCGACGTACTGATTGCCGTGGGCATGCGCTTCGACGACCGTGTGACGGGCAATGTAGCGACCTATGCTCCTCAGGCTAAAATCATCCACTTCGATATCGACCCCGCCGAAATCAACAAGAACATCCAAGTAGACGTGGCCGTGCTGGGCGACTGCAAGGAGACACTGGCCGCCGTGACGGAACTGTTGCATCCCGCCACGCACCAAGAATGGCTCGACAGCTTCCGCACCTATGAAGAAGTGGAAGAGGAGAAGGTCATTCGCCCCGAACTCCACCGCACGACCCGCGAACTGAGCATGGGCGAGGTGGTGCGTGCGGTAAGTGAAGCCACCGGCCATGAAGCCATCCTCGTGACCGATGTGGGACAGAACCAGATGATGTCCGCACGCTACTTCAAGTTTACCCGCGAGCGCAGCATTGTCACCTCAGGAGGGTTGGGCACCATGGGCTTCGGCCTTCCCGCCGCCATTGGGGCTACCTTCGGACGACCGGACCGCACCGTCTGCGTCTTTATGGGTGACGGTGGCTTGCAGATGAACCTGCAGGAGTTGGGCACCGTGATGGAGCAGCAGGCTCCTGTCAAGATGATATTGCTCAACAACAACTACCTGGGCAACGTGCGCCAGTGGCAGGCCATGTTCTTCAACCGCCGCTACTCGTTCACACCCATGCTCAACCCCGACTATATGCAGATTGCAGCGGCTTATGGCATTCCTTCACGCCGCGTCATGGAGCGCGCTGAGCTGGCAGACGCCATCCGCGAGATGCTGGCCACCAACGGACCTTTCCTGCTCGAAGCGTGTGTGGAAGAAGAAGGCAACGTCATGCCGATGACGCCGCCAGGCGGCTCAGTGAACCAAATGTTGTTGGAATGCTGAGACCATTTACTATTTAGCTATTTACAATTTTTTCATTCTTCATTGACATAGTAAATAGTTAAATAGTAAATCGTAAATTGTAAATAGTAAAATCGTAAATTCCATTTATGGACAAGACATTATATACCATCATCGTTCATTCAGAGAACTTCGCCGGCTTGCTCAACCAGGTGACGGCGGTGTTCACACGCAGGCAAATCAACATCGAAAGCCTGAACGTATCCGCTTCATCCATCGCGGGCGTGCACAAATACACCATCACCGCCTGGACCGCCCCGGACACCATCGAAAAAGTGGTGAAGCAGATTACCAAGAAGATTGACGTCATACAGGCGCACTATTTCACGGATGATGAAATCTACCAGCATGAGATAGCGCTCTACAAACTCACTACGCCTACCTTGGAACAGATACCCGAGGTTTCCAAAGTGATACGTAAGAACCATGCCCGCATCGTGGAGGTCAATCCCGTCTTCTCCATCGTGGAGATGAACGGCATGAGCGACGACATCACTCACCTCTACGAGGAGTTGCAGGCATTCGGGTGCGTGCTTCAGTTTGTGCGCTCGGGACGTGTGGCCATCACCACCAGCTGCTTTGAGCGCGTCAACGAGTACCTGGCCGAACGGAAGGCGAAATATGAGGCTAGTAAAAAGGAGGCTGTATGAACAAGATAGGAAACTACCGGTTTGTGGCCGAGCCTTTCCATGTAGATTTTACCGGAAGGTTGACATTGGGAGTATTGGGCAACCACCTGCTCAACTGCGCCGGCTTCCATGCCACCGAACGAGGTTTCGGTATGGCCACACTGAACGAGGACAACTACACGTGGGTGCTGTCCCGACTGGCCATCGAAATGGACGAAATGCCCCGCCAGTACGAAGACTTCAGCGTGCAGACGTGGGTGGAGAACGTTTACCGACTCTTCACCGACCGCAACTTTGCCGTTGTCGACAAGGACGGACGCCGCATCGGATATGCCCGCTCCATATGGGCCATGATTAACATGAGCACCCGTCGCCCCATCGACCTGCTGACGATGAACGGTGGCAATATCACCGACTACATCTGCGACGAGCCTTGCCCCATCGAGAAGCCGTCGCGCATCAAGGTGAAGTCTACGGAAACCGCCTGCACCCTGCGCGCCAGATACAGCGACATCGATGTCAACGGGCACGTGAACAGCATCCGCTACATCGAGCACATCCTCGACCTCTTCCCGCTCGACTTCTACCGGACACGGCGTGTGCACCGCTTCGAGATTGCCTACGTAGCCGAGAGTTACTACGGTGACCTCCTGTCTTTCTATATTGATGAGGAGGAAGACGGACGATATGCCGTAGAGATAAGGAAGAAAGGTACGGAAGGAGAGGAACCCGTATGTCGGGCTTCGGTAACCTTTGCCTAAGACATGGTATAGAATCATTGGCAATGATTCCTACAATCATTGGGGATGATTCCCACAATCATTGGCAATGATTCTATCTCGGGTCCGAAAGAAGAAGCCCTTTACAGAGACGAATGATTATGATTAAATACTAACTAAAACAAAAAGAAAATGGCACAAATGAATTTTGGAGGTGTGATGGAGAACGTCATCACACGTGAAGAGTTTCCCTTGGAGAAAGCTCGCGAGATACTGAAAGATGAGACAATCGCCGTACTGGGCTATGGCGTACAGGGACCCGGACAGGCCTGCAATCTGCGTGACAACGGTTTCAATGTCATCGTAGGCCAGCGCCCGGGCAAGACGTACGACAAAGCCGTGGCCGACGGATGGGTACCCGGTGAAACCTTGTTCAGCATCGAAGAGGCTGCCCAGAAGGGTACCATCGTCTGCATGCTGCTCAGCGATGCCGCCCAAATTGCCGTATGGCCCCAAATCAAGCAATACCTGACGCCCGGCAAAGCCTTGTACTTCAGCCACGGCTTCGGCATCACCTACAAGGAACGTACGAACATCATTCCGCCCGCCGATATCGACGTGATTATGGTAGCCCCGAAGGGGAGCGGTACATCGCTGCGCACCATGTTCCTCGAAGGCCGCGGACTGAACTCCTCGTATGCCGTTTATCAGGACGCTACGGGACGTGCCACCGACCGCACGTTAGCATTCGGCATCGGCATCGGTTCGGGCTATCTGTTCGAGACGACTTTCAAACGCGAGGTTTACTCCGACCTGACCGGTGAGCGTGGCTCGCTGATGGGAGCTATCCAAGGCTTGCTGCTGGCCCAATACGAAGTGCTGCGCGAACACGGACATACGCCCAGCGAAGCCTTCAACGAAACGGTAGAAGAGCTGACTCAGTCGCTGATGCCCCTCTTCGCCAAGAACGGGATGGACTGGATGTATGCCAACTGCTCCACAACAGCACAACGCGGCGCGCTCGACTGGATGGGTCCCTTCCACGATGCCATCAAGCCCGTCATGGAGAAACTCTACCACAGCGTGGAGACCGGTAACGAGGCCCAAATCTCCATCGACAGCAACTCGCAGCCCGACTATCGCGAGAAGCTGAACGCCGAACTGAAAGCCCTGCGCGAAAGCGAGATGTGGCAAACGGCCGTGACAGTGCGCAAGCTCCGTCCGGAGAACAATTGATCAA
>CALUOV010000145.1 GCA_944322275.1 uncultured Bacteroides sp.
GGCGGGATAGATTACTCCTCCGTTGCCTTCACCGCCGATAACGGCTCCTACTTCCTTCATCTTTGTCGTAACATTCACTTCGCCTACCGCAGAAGCATAGTATTGTTGACCATACTTACGTGTTACGTCACGCAGGGCGCGGGTCGAGCTGAGGTTAGAAACCGTGCTTCCGGGGGTATGCTTCAGAATGTAGTCGGCAACAGTAACCAATGTATATTCTTCGCCATACATCCGTCCGTCCTCGCAGATGATAGCCAGACGGTCTACATCTGGGTCTACAACAAATGCCACATCGTTCTTTCCGCTCTTCATCAGATTCATAATGTCGCCCAAGTTCTTTTCCAACGGTTCGGGATTGTGCTGGAAGTCACCCGTAGGTTCACAATAGAGCTTTTCCACATGCTTTACGCCAAGTGCTTCGAACAATTGGGGAAGGATAATGCCTCCTACAGAGTTGACACAATCAATTGCTACATGGAAATCGGCTTTGCGGATAGCTTCTACATCCACTAAGTCCAGTGCCAATACACTCTCTATATGCTTTTGGTTGTAAGTCAAGTCTTTGCGGTATGAACCGAGTTTGTCTACTTCTGCATATTCAAAAGCTTCTGCCTCTGCGATACGAAGTACTTCGTTGCCCTCTTCTTTGTTGAGAAATTCCCCTTTCTCATTCAGAAGTTTCAGAGCATTCCATTGTTTGGGGTTATGAGAGGCTGTGAGGATGATACCCCCATCGGCTCCTTCCATGATTACAGCCAACTCGGTAGTAGGTGTAGATGCCAAATCAATGTCTACCACATCGTAACCCATTCCCATTAAAGTGCCTACTACTACATTCTTTACCATTTCTCCTGAAAGGCGGGCGTCGCGTCCTACTACGATTTTGTTACTTTTTACCGTACTGGTCTTACGAATGAGAGTCGCGTAAGCTGAAGTGAATTTCACAATGTCCAGAGGATTAAGCCCCTCACCAGCATGTCCACCTATCGTGCCACGAATGCCGGAAATTGATTTAATTAGTGTCATAGCTTATAAAAAGGTTATTTCCAAATTTGATATTTTCGGATATCGTAATAATAAGGATATACGTATTGCATGGCTGGGTTATGTCCCATTTCTGACGGAACAATCAAACGGACATGCGCTCCATCGCGGACATACTCTAAAGGTACCAGCCAACCCGCAGGAACAGCGGTATTAGTACCTCCGTAGGTCAACAAGAATATACCGCTTGTAAATATGCCGGCTATGGAAGAAGAGGTTACGGTATACTTGAATTCGTCCACATAGTATGGATACGACAGGTTTGAACAGGTCGTGTCCTCATCCAGCAGACTATATTCCATGAAGCGAACCAGTACGACATCATTATTTTTAACGGTATCAGCCGGATTATCCGAACCTTTGTCTACTATCTGCATGTAGACACCACTGGCCAATTGAACAAACTCATTTTCTTCAAGGTTGGTCGTGGAGTCATTGGCATAGAATTCACTTTGACTGATTACCTTGATGTTTTCTTTGTTGATGAAGTCGGCGATGGCATCATCTTCGCGCTCTTTCTGCTCGGCATATGTCATGGTGTCATCACATGCCTGAAAAATTGTACTTACAGCCAATATGCCGAAAACAAACAGAACTAATTTTCTCATTATTATCAATTGTATTTTGAATGCAAAAGTATCTGATTCTTTTGAATATTAAAAGGTGATAAGTCTAAAGTTCGTATCTTTTAACCTTTCCGCCTTTCCCCTTTTATTATTTGTTATCGTTTGGCATTCAATAAGGGTTTGAATTTCTCCAAAGCTTGCTCAAATACCTTACGGGCCTCTTCCATGGTGCCGTAAAATTCTCCTCCCGAGGCATTCTGATGTCCTCCACCATTGAAGAATTCAGCGGCCAGCTTGTTGCAGGGGAAACTGCCTACCGAACGCAGGGAAATCTTAATCATCGGCTTCTCTGTGTCTTCGCGCAAGAAGCAGGAAAGTATTACATTCTTGATGCTGAGCGGAATGTTGACAAAACCTTCGCTGTCTCCCCGGATATAGTTGAACTGCTTTTGTTCTTTTTCGGTGAGTGAAATCAAGGCGGCCCGGTGTTCGGGGTAAGTTTTCATCTGCGTGAGGACGTAGCCCATCAGCCGCAGGCGACTTTCGGAATAAGTGTTGAACACTTTCCGGTAGATGGCGTCTTTGTCAATGCCTTTAGAAAGCAATTCGCTGATGATGAAATAGATTTCTCGGTTGTTGGAATTGTAGGTAAAACCGCCTGTGTCAGTCATCATACCTGTGTAAATGCATTCTGCCCCTTCTTTGGTGATGTCCTCAAAGTAGCCCATGCGACAGATGAGGCGGAATATCAGTTCAGAGGTAGAAGATATATTGGGATGCGAAATGATGATACTGCAAAAATCTTCAGGATACAAGTGGTGGTCTATCAGAATCTTGCGGGCGGGTGACGCCTTGATGGCATCCTTCATGGCGTCAATGCGGTTCAGTGCGTTGAAGTCCAGACAACAGATGACATCAGCCTCGGCTATCAGTTTATTGGCAAAATCCCGGTATCGGTCATACAAAAGGATGTCCTTGCTGCCCGGCATCCATTTTAGGAAATCGGGAAAGGCGTTAGGGACAATGACGTTTGCGTTTTTCTCCTGCGTATTCAGGAAATGCCACAAACCCAATGAGGACCCTATGGCATCGCCGTCCGGACTTACATGGGATACGATGACGATTTTCTCGGCCCGTGCCAGCCATTTGGCGAAGTGGTCTATATTTGCTTGGTCTATAATTTTGCTCAGCATAATGAGTTGATGTTAGTCTTTTTGCTTAGAGCGGGCAAAAGTACGTAATTTTATTGTCAAATCAAAATTATGATATGTCAGATTCAGTTTCTATCTTTGCAACTGGAAATATGAATAACAGATACATCTATGCTCCTTCCTGAATCCTTTGTAGAAAGTGTCCGCGTTTTGTTGGGTGAAGAAGAGGGCCGTCGCTTGTGCGATGCCATCAGCCAGACCGCTCCACCCGTCAGCATCCGTCTGAACCCGATGAAGCGGATTGGTGATTCTTCACTCTTCGTTCCTCATTCTTCATTTACTGAAGTCCCTTGGGCTACGGACGCTTTCTATCTGGACGTGCGTCCGGCCTTTACCTTCGACCCCTTGCTGCATGCGGGATGCTACTATGTGCAGGAGGCATCGTCTATGTTTTTGGAGCAGGCTTTGCGCCAATGTTTGCCGGAAGGCAGGCCTGTGACGGCTCTCGACCTGTGTGCCGCACCCGGTGGAAAGTCCACTCTATTGCGTAGTCTGTTGCCTGCAGGCAGCCTGCTGGTGGCCAATGAGGTGGTGCGGAGTCGGGCGCAGGTGTTGGCGGAGAATCTGACCAAATGGGGGCATCCCGATGTGGTGGTGACGAACAGCGATCCGGCAGACTTTACGCCGATGGCTGATTGCTTCGACTTGATTCTGACCGATGTGCCTTGTTCAGGCGAGGGAATGTTTCGCAAAGACGAGGGGGCGGTGAACGAGTGGAGTCCGGAGAATGTGGAGAATTGCTGGAAACGCCAACGGCGTATCGTGTCCGACATCTGGCCTTGCCTGAAGCCGGGAGGCTTATTAATATATAGTACCTGTACATATAATAAAAAGGAAAACGAGGAGAACGTCCGTTGGATTCGGGACGAATGGGGGGCAGAGGTCCTTTCTTTGGATATACCGGATGAGTGGGGCGTCACCGGCAATCTGTTGGCTGGGGAAAGTTTTCCTGTATATCGTTTTTTCCCACACCGCACGCGGGGCGAAGGTTTCTTCCTGGCCATGTTGCGCAAGCCGGTTGAGGAGGAATATACTCCTTCCCGCTTATCGTTTGTCAAGGCGAAAGAAAGGCGAGGGAAAAGTAAGGACAAGGCGCAGCCTTTGTTTGGTAAAGCCCGGTTGGCCGAAATAGGAGGCTGGCTGAAGGAGGCGGATGCTTATACACTGCTTCCCGAGGGAACTGCGGTGAGCGCTTTTCCTACCGTCTGGCTTTCTGTGTTGGAGGAATTGAAGAAGAAGGTGCGTGTGATGCAGGCCGGTGTTGCCCTGGCTGAAATAAAAGGGAAAGATTGCGTTCCTCTTCATGCTTTGGCCATGAGCGTTTTGCTTTGTGCCGATGCTTTTCCACGGCAAGAGGTGGATGAACTGCAAGCCATCGCTTATTTACGTAAAGAGGCCATCGCCCTTCCGGACGCGGCCCCTCGCGGTGTTGTGTTGCTGACTTACCGGAATGTTCCCCTGGGTTTCGTGAAGAATATCGGCAGCCGTGCCAATAATCTCTATCCTCAGGAATGGCGCATCCGGAAGAGTTTATAACCGGCTCTTGTAGATGCGAGCCATGACTTTCTGGTATTGGTTTTCCAATTGCAACAGGTTGCTTTGGCTCTGGTAGACCACCGATACTTCCACGAAGTATTCTATCATGCTGATTTCTCCGCCCTCCAAGGCTTTACGCAGCAGCTTCAGGTCCTGTTGTTGGCGGAAAGTCTCGTTGTATTCCTTCATGGAAGAGTGCAGGCTGCACGCTTCATCGTAGAGTTGCCATAAGGCCGTGCTGGCGTTGAGCTTGGCATTCTCTTTCTGGAAGTCGATGCTTTGCGCTTGGGCGCGAGCCGTCTTCACCTTGCCGTGGTTCTGGAAGATGGGGAAGGAGAAGCCCACTACAAGACCGTTCAGCGGATGGCGGGTTTCCGTGTTGCGGCGGTAACCCAACTCCAACTGTGGCAACCAGCCCTGTCGGCTGACGGAGAGTTGCTTTTGAGCGGCCTGGCTTTCGTGCTCCAGGGACTGTAGGGCCGGGTCGTTGGCTAACAGCTCCTCACAAAGCGTGCCGAAATTCTCGGGCAGGGGCATGGTGGGATATTCTGTCAAGCCTAAGTTTGAAGCGGATGGAGCAGCCGGTCCGTCAGGCATCGGACGTCCGGGCACCAAGGATTGGTTGCCGTTCAGTGCCGTCAGCTCTTTCAGTTTGTTTTGCAAAGTCGTCCGGTTTATGCGGGCTTCGGTGCGTACGTTCAACAACTCCAGATTGATCTTGTTGGTCTCCAGTGAGTTGGCGTCACCTGTCTCCAGGCGTTGGCGATACATCTCGGCCAGTTCTTCCGCATTGCGCAGCCGTTCTTCCAGTATCTGTTGTTGGCGGCTCAGCCAGATGATGTCTAGGCAAGCCTCTTGCGCCTGAAGCAGGATGTCCTGACGCAGGGCGTTGGCCTGCGCGTCCAGGGAGCCGGACTTCATGCGGTTCAGCTTGGCACGGGTGACGTAGAGCGACGGGAAGTCGAAACTCTGCGCAATGACCAGCTCGCCCACGGTGATGTCCTTGTCGTCCGAGTCCCAAAGGTGGGCGTAGGACAGGGTCGGGTCGGGCAAGTTGTTGGCGGTGCGGTTCTCCAACTTTTGGGCGGCGGTGAGCCGTTCGTTACTTTGCAATTGCTTGTTGTTCGCCTCTACTTGTTGCAGGATGGCGTTGATGGAGGCCTCGCCCCGGTCTTGCCCGTGCAGGACGGAAGGCAGGATGCCCAAGGCCAATGACAGTATGCAGTATATCTTTTTCATGTTCATGCAATCATTTTCTTCTTATGAATCATTAAATAGACTATCGGTATGATGAAGCCGTTGAGGAAGGTGGACGTCAGCAGACCGCCCAATATCACCTTCGCCATGGGGCTCTGTATCTCGTTGCCGGGCAGGTCACCGCCCAGTGCCAGCGGGATAAGCGCCAAAGCCGATGAAAGAGCCGTCATCAGGATGGGATTCAATCGGTCGAGCGAGCCGCGGATGACGCTTTCGTGCAGCCCGTAGCCTTCCTCCTGCTGTAGGTGGTTGTAGTGGCTGATGAGCAGCATGCCGTTGCGCGTGGCGATGCCGAACAGCGAGATGAAGCCGATGATGGCCGGGATGCTGACCTCGCCCGTAGTCAGAAGCAGGGCGCACACGCCGCCTATCAGCGCCAGCGGCAGGTTGATGAGGATGACGGCGCTTTCCTTCACGCTGCGGAACTCGTGGTAAAGCAGCAGGAAGATGACCACGATGCTCATGAGCGACGTCAGCAGCAGCGTGCGGCTGGCCGCCTGCTCGCTCTCGAACTGCCCGCCGTACTCCACGTGGTAGCCTTCGGGCAGTTTGACTTGTGTGTCGATGCGCTCCTGGATGTCATTCACCACCGAGCG
>CALUOV010000146.1 GCA_944322275.1 uncultured Bacteroides sp.
GTGGCAAAGGTACTGATATTGGTACTAATCGACAAGCAAACTTACTATTTTTTCCTGCTTTTGTGCAACCAAATGTTTCTTCCTGCAAGGCAAAGACACGCAGTTGGACGATGTGTTGCGAATGATTGCGGAATAAGAAAGAATGTATTTTATCCTTACAAGATGTGCGATAGAAGACAACCGGGTAAAAATAGGGTTACTACCCTAAAGGGCGAATGTTAGTAACCTAAGGGGGTAATGTTAGTAACCTTCGGCCCGAATGTTAGTAACCTTCCCAGACCCCTTTCAGAAGCCTTTCTGGAGAAGGTGATGTTTCCTTATAAAAGAATGGTTAAAAATGAGGACAATTTGCGATGTTTCAAAGGAACTACCCTCCGGGGTAGTGCGAACGTCCGTCACCTGCCCTACCTTTGCAGCAGAAAACTAAAGCCGGGGAGATGGGCAGAACATCAGTCGGATATAATGAGTTTTCAATGTATGTTTTAATCGTCAACGATAGAAAGTCTGAGGCAGACAGTTACGTATCTCATCGGTCAACCCCCTCTACAGTGCCTTCTGACGGGAGTATAAAGTGTCCGGTGAAGAGTATATAAAGTCTTTGGCAAAGAGTATCGATACTCTTCATGCAAGAGTATATAAAGTGTCGATGCAAGACTATATATACTCTTGACCACAGACTTACGTAAGTGTCTATCGCTGACTTTCGATGTAAGGAATTATGGATGATGTTTTACGCTACTTATATGAATCATTTAAACATTAATTGATATGATAGGAATTAGAGTAAAGGCGGCTTTTATCGCCCTGTTATTGTATGTATCGTGTTGGGCGGAAGGCTATTCTTTCCAAGTGGTTCGGCAAGGAACTGGTAAACAGCCCGTGGTGTTCATTCCCGGCTTTGCCTGCTCCGGTGAGGTTTGGCAAGAAACGGTGGAGTCTATTAAAGATAATTATACTTGCTATGTGCTTACGATGCCCGGCTTTGCCGGTGTAGCTCCCGAAGTGCATCCGTCCTTTGAGGGATGGAAGCAGCAAATCATCCGTTTCATTGAAGCAGAGCATTTAGTGAAGCCTGTATTGGTGGGGCATAGCATGGGTGGAGGATTGGCGTTGGCTGTGGCGGCCGACCGTCCGGACTTATTAAAGAGTGTGGTTGTGGTAGATGCTTTACCCTGCTTGTCTGCCTTATATAATTCCGGCTTTCAAAGCCAGGCGGAAGTGGATTGTACAGGTGTCGTACAACAATTAATGGCCTTGGACAATGCTCATTTTGCCCGCCAACAACGTCTTAGTGCAGCCAACCTGACTACGGACTCTCTTTTATGTGACCGCTTGGTACAATGGGGCACGTCATCTGACAGGCGGACGTATGCACAAATGTATTGTGATTATTCCAACACTGATATGCGTCCGATACTGGGGCGGATTAAAGTGCCTGTTTTGGTTCTGCTTGAACCTTCTTTCCAAAGAATTTCCTCGATTGTGGAGGAACAATTCAAAGATTTGCAGACTTCGCATCTGGAATACGCCACCCGAGGGCTGCATTTCATTATGCGGGATGATTGGGATTGGTTTATCAGGCAACTCAAAGGTTTCTTGGGTGAATAGGCATGGAAATGATTCGAGTCGGCTCACTCTGTGCAGCGGGCCAAGAACTCAGCCGGAGTCATTACGGGCAAGTCGAACTGCCGGAATCCGCTGGCATCGCGGGTGATTTACCTTTCCGTTTCACGTTCAAAGTCAAAACCTTCGGGCAGTTTGCCCATGCTCATATTCTTTACCTCCGGCGACAGTTCCCTGTTTGCCGGGATATGCGGAAACACCAGTTCCTTGCGGGGTTTCTTTTGGCCGATTTCTTCATACACCTTGTCAGCCAGCCATTTCTGGTCGTCTTTGCTGAGTGACTGTATCAGGTTCCAAATGCTCTCTAAGGATACGGTTACATTCATATACTTGTCGTTTAATGGGTTAGGATAGCACAAAGATAGCGATAATTTTCATACGCTATAGCTTTGCGGCTGTTTTTCCTTTATTGGATGTCTGTCGTCTTCCTAAATCAGTCGCAGTTGGGCGGCGATGCCTACGGCCTCGGTGATGTTTTCTGCCTGTAGCTTTTCGAAGAGTTTCTTCTTGTGGAACTTCACGGTGTCGGCGCTGATGAAGAGTCGTTCGCCTATCTCCGTGTTACCCAGTCCGCGCACACTGAGGCTTAGGATGTCGTGCTCGCGGTCGGTTAGCGTCACGTTGGGTACTTCGCTCCAGCGTCGTGTCAGGAAGGAGTAGGTGTGGTGCGTCCGTGCTCCGTGCCGTGTCATGCGGACGTTGCCGGCTTTCTGGGCGAGGGAGAGGGACACGGTGCATAGGGCCAGCCAGATGTGTCCTTCCGGAGTGAGGAGTATGGGCGTCAGTTTGTGGTGAATGAGTTGTGGCCTCCCTTCGCCCGGATGACGCAGGTGGAAGTCGTATTCAACGGTCATCTCCGGACGTTCCTCTACGGGGCATTGATAGAAGAAACGGAAGCCGGCTTCGTTGATTTCGAGCAGCATTTGCAGTTCTTCGTCGCTTACTACTTGCGTGTAAAAGGCATAGCCCAGTTCCTGCACCTGTTCCGGTGTGTATCCGCAAAGGAAAAGCGGGTTGGGCGATACGTAGAGAAAGTTGCGTCGGTTGTAGTCGATGATGTAGAGGCTTTGGTTGGTGTTGCGTGCCATGGCACGTACCATAGCTACGCAGGGAGCAAGGCTGTCGTATTGTTCATCAGCTATTTGAAGCAGGGGGATGGGCTGGAAGAAAGTGCGTGGCATGGTTATTTCAGTGATTGGGTGAGTTGGCGGGGTTCGCGACGAGTATCCCACAGGTCGGCGATGTGCAGCGTATCGTTTTCTACATAGTAGATAATCTTGCAGTTCTTGTGGGCTACGATGCTGCGGAATCTTTGGGGGTAATCCTCCAGAAGAGGTTCTCGAATGCCCAAATGAGGATTCCCCGCCAATAAGGCATCATAGCTCTTAATACGTTCATAGAATTTCCGTGCCACTCGTTCTCCAAACGTATCTTGCCCATATTCAATCATTCTGTCAAGTTGCTCCAATGCTTGCTTCTCCCAGATTACTTGCATAGCCAAGGGTATTTATTTTCTAACATACTGAATACTTCCTCGTTGGTATATTCCCTTCCAGCCTTGGCATCCTCCAAAGCTCGGTCAATCCGTGCGTGCAGTTCCTCCAGGGTGTAGGGCTTCAACGTCTCCTCTTCTTTTTCTTTCTTCAGCTTGCCCATGGCGCGGCGGTAGGCGCGGCGGATGCTTTCCAATACTTCGAGGTTGTCCACGGTGCTGATGTCTTGCAACAGTTGGGCGCGATAGGTGTCGATGTTGACGGTGGTACTCATAAGGCTTTGTTGTTTAGGAGTTACGGGGACAAAGATAGCGATTATTCCTTTACGTTGTATGAACGTGAGCGAAACACATCCGTCAATGACACTCTTTTTCTTTCTTCCGATACAGGCCGGTCACTAAGTCGCAGGCTGTTTGTAACCCCAGGCTGCCGGTATTGAGTGTCAGGTCGTAGCGGCCTTACTCACTCAGCGTGTATTCCCCCGCCTCTTCCGTCACCTGTCGTTGCAGCTCCTCCAGTGTATATTCCTTTCCACTGAATGCTACCGTGGCTACAGGAGGGTCGAGGGTGACGGTGGCGCTGACGCCTTCCAGTTTGTTCAAGGCTTTCTCTACATGCATGCGGCAGTGGTTGCACATCATGCCGCTCACTTTGAATTGCTTTTCCATTGTCTTTTCTTCTGTTTTAGTTTGACATATATCCGTTAATTCTTCATCATTCGTTCTTAATTCTTCATTCTCAGAGAGCTTCTTTCTCCGGAGCCGCAGGCTGTTTGTCACCACGCTGACGCTGCTGAACGCCATGGCCGCTCCGCCTATCATGGGATTGAGCAGGAAGCCATTGATGGGGTAGAGCACGCCGGCGGCAATGGGGACTCCCACCACATTATATATAAAGGCCCAGAAGAGATTCTGCCGGATGGTGCGCACCGTCAGGCGGGAAAGTCGCAGGGCTTCGGGTATTTTCCGGAGGTCGGAGGAGATAAGCGTCATCTTCGCCACGTCCATGGCTATGTCGCTTCCGCTGCCCATGGCGATGCTGAGATCGGCCTGTGCCAGGGCGGCACTGTCGTTGATGCCGTCGCCCACCATGGCTACCACCTTGCCCGCCCGCTGCAACTGGTGGACATAAGCGGCCTTCTCTTGTGGGAGTACGCCACTACGGTAGTGGGTCAGCCCCACTAACCCGGCAATGGCTTGGGCTGTCTTTTCATTATCGCCTGTCAGCAGATGCACTTCGATGCCTTCGGCCTGCAACGCGCGGATGGCATCGACGGATGAAGACTTGATGCGGTCGGCGATGGCGATGGCGGCCAAGGCTTCCGTCTCGTTGGCAAACCAAACGACCGTCTGCGCTTCAGCTTCCCAAGCTGAGGCGGCTTCTTGCAGGGCGGGAGCGATGTGTCTGCCTTGCATCAGCCGGTGATTGCCCGCATAGTAAACAACACCTTGACAGATGCCTTTCACGCCTTGCCCCGTCAGGCTTTCGAATTCGTCCACACTTAATTCGCCCACATTTAATTCTTCATTCTTCATTCTTAATTCTTCATTCAGAAGTATGGCTTCCGCCAACGGATGTTCGGACCTCTTTTCCAAGGCCAAAAGAATGGGAGCGGATTGCCGGGCTTCTTCGTTTGCCCAAAGGATGCGTTGCACGGCGGGATGCCCTTCGGTTACGGTGCCTGTCTTGTCCAGCACTACGGCATTCACCTTGCGGGCTGTCTCCAGGCTTTCGGCGTCCTTGATGAGGATGCCCCGTTCGGCTCCCTTGCCGATGCCTACCATGATGGCTGTAGGCGTGGCCAATCCCAAGGCGCAGGGACAGGCGATGATGAGCACTGTCACCAAAGCCAGCAGACCATGGCTGAAACCTTCCGAAGGGTCGAACACCATCCAGAGGATAAAGGAAAGCAACGCAATGCCCATGATGACAGGCACAAAGACTGCGGCCACCTTGTCCACCAGCTTCTGTACGGGAGCTTTCGAGCCTTGCGCGTCCTGCACCAAGTGGATAATCTTGGCCAATAATGTATCTGTTCCTACCTTCTCCGCACGGAAACGGAAGCTGCCTTTCTGGTTGATGGTGCCGGCATAGACTTTGGCGTCCTTATGTTTGGCCACAGGCACCGGCTCGCCGCTCAACATGCTTTCGTCCACGTAGGAGCTTCCTTCGGTCACCACTCCGTCCACGGCGATGCGCTCACCGGGTTTCACTAAAATCGTGTCGCCCAGCTTTACTTGACTGATAGGAATTTCTTTTAATGAAGAATGAGGAATGAAGAATGAAGAATTTTCTTTCTGCGGGCTATTTGTTGCGCAGCCCAATTCTCCATTCTTCATTCTTAATTCTTCATTAATAACCACTGTGACCGTCTTGGGCTGCAGTCCCATCAACTTCTTGATGGCTTGCGAGGTATTTCCTTTAGCCCGTTCTTCCAACAGCCGGCCTAAGAGGATGAAGGCGATGATGACACTCGACGACTCGAAATAGACATGCGGCGTGATACCCCGCGAGAGCCAGAAGTCGGGAAAAAACAGGTTGAACACGCTGAACAGATAGGCCACGCCCGTGCTGCTGGCCACCAGCGTATCCATGTTGGCCGAGCCGTGTTTTAACTGCTTCCAGGCATTGCCAAAGAAAGACCGCCCCAATGCGAAGACTACCGGTGTGGAAAGTGCCCACGTGACCCAGCCAGCCCAAGACCTGTCCATGAAGCCCATGCCGATGATGGCGATGGGGATGGCCAGGAGAATGGCCCAAGTGGTGCGTTGCTTCAACGATTTGTATTTCTTGGCGTGCGCTTCTTCCACCTCATCCGCCGTATGCTCATCGTGGCTGATGATAAGGTCGTAGCCTGCTTCCTGCACCGCATGTTGCAGGGCTTCGGGCGAAGTCTGAGCCGGGTCATATTCTACCAAGGCCGTGGCGGCCGCATAGTTCACGCTGGCTTGGCACACGCCCGGCTGCTTGTTCAGCGTCTTGTCCACGCGGGCGGCGCAGGCGGCGCAACTCATCCCCAGGATGGGGAAGGTTTCTTGTCGGGT
>CALUOV010000147.1 GCA_944322275.1 uncultured Bacteroides sp.
CGGTAGTTCACGCCGATGACGCCCACCATGCCCAAGCCCTGCACGGTGATGAGGCTGGTGTCGTTGATGGACGAGATACCTTTGATGGGTTTGCTCTTCGGGTCGGATACCTTCTGCTTGATGACGGTGCCCTGTCCGTTGGGGTTGAAGGTGTTCTTTATCAGGATGGGGATGTTCTTATGGCATACAGGGTAGATGGTAGGCGGATAGACTACCTTGGCGCCGAAGTTGCACAGCTCCGTAGCCTCCACGTAGCTCAGCTCGCCGATGGTGTAGGCGGTGGAGATGACGCGTGGGTCGGCCGTCATGAATCCGTCTACGTCCGTCCAAATTTCCAGCGAGTCGGCATCGAGGGCGGCGGCAATGATGGCGGCGGTGTAGTCCGAGCCTCCGCGTCCCAGGTTGGTCACTTCGCCCGTAGTCTTGTCCGTGGCGATGAACCCCGGCACGACCGTCCGCGGACAAAGTTCTGCAAAGGCCTCCCTTACGAGCCTGTTTGTCAGTTCCTTGTCGAGGACGTGCTTGGAGAACTTCTTCTCCGTCTTGACGAACTGGCGCGAATCCATCCAACGGGCTCCGGTAAGGCGTGCCACGATGAGCGAGGATAGACGTTCACCATAGCTCACGATGGTGTCGCTCGTCTTCTGCGAGAGGTCTTTTATCAGGTAGATGCCCTGGAAGATGTCTTTCAGCTCGCCCAGTAGCTCGCCTGTCTGACGCATCATGTCGATGCGGTCCTGTTCGGCTGTAAAGATGGTCTGCACCATGTCGATGTGGCGTGACACAATTTCGCGGAATCCGTCTTCATAGGACGCATCGCCTTGGGCCGCTTTACGCGAGGTTTCTATCAACTTGTCCGTCACGCCTCCCAACGCCGATACGACCACAATGACCGGTGTTTCCGTTGCTTCAATGATTTGCTTAACGTTCTGTATGCTTTTTGCGGACCCTACCGATGTTCCGCCAAACTTCATGACTTTCATACCTTATATATATATTATTCTTGTTGTTGAACTAACGGTACAATGCCCTGCTTTCGGTGTGAGCCGAGATACAGGTATGCCCGAGAATTGAATGTAAATAAAAGACTGCTGAAAAACGTGTATCACGTAGAAACACAAATACTACTCCCTAACCCCTAAGGGTCATGGTCCCCATGGATGTGACTGTATGTGGATAGTATCTGTTCATAAGCTCTGTGTTTCTATCGTTGTCAGTTAGATAGGACGCGCAAATATAAGAATAAAAACATTTATCCTAACACTTTTCTCGTTTTTTTTGCAATAAAATTACAGAAGTAGTACTTTTGTGGGGTAAAAACAGACAAAAGCGTTATGGCAAAGGAGAAAACCGTATATGTATGTAGTAATTGCGGGCAGGAATCGCCCAAGTGGGTAGGTAAGTGTCCTTCGTGCGGACTATGGAATACGTATGTAGAGGAAATCGTGCGTAAGGAACCGATAGCTAAACGCTTTCAGGCGACACAAGGAGGGGCTTCGCAAGTCAAACCCATGCCTCTTAGTGCGATTGAAGCGGGAGAAGAGCCGCGTATCAATCTGCATGACGCGGAATTAAACCGTGTATTAGGGGGCGGATTAGTGCGCGGCTCATTGGTGTTGATTGGCGGTGAACCGGGAATCGGAAAGTCTACATTAGTATTGCAGACCGTGTTACGTATGCCGGAAAGGCGCATCTTGTATGTTTCAGGTGAGGAGAGTGCCCGTCAATTGAAGTTGCGTGCCGACCGTTTGACATCACGTTCCAACGATTGTCTGATTGTGTGCGAAACCTCTTTGGAACAGATAGTCACCCACATCAAGAATGTACAACCCGATTTGGTTATTATCGACTCCATACAAACCATTTCTACCGAAGCGTTGGAGTCATCGCCCGGTAGCATTGCCCAAGTTCGGGAATGCGCGGCGGCCATTCTTCGTTTTGCCAAAGAGACCCATACGGCAGTTATTCTCATCGGGCATATTAATAAGGAAGGGAGCATAGCCGGCCCCAAGGTCTTGGAACATATAGTGGATACGGTTTTACAGTTCGAGGGTGACCAACACTATATGTATCGTATCTTGCGTAGTATTAAGAACCGCTTTGGCAGCACGGCGGAACTGGGTATTTATGAAATGCGGCAGGACGGACTGCGCCCGGTGAGCAATCCCTCCGAACTATTGCTGAGTCAAGAACATGAAGGTATGAGTGGAATAGCCATAGCCTCGGCCATCGAAGGCGTGCGTCCGTTTCTCATCGAGACACAGGCCTTGGTGAGTACCGCTGTCTATGGTAATCCGCAACGCTCGGCCACCGGTTTCGACATTCGCCGCATGAACATGCTGCTGGCAGTGCTTGAGAAACGTGTGGGTTTTAAACTGGCACAGAAGGATGTTTTTCTTAACATTGCCGGAGGCTTGCGGGTGAACGACCCTGCCATCGACCTCGCCGTCATCAGTGCTGTACTTAGCAGCAACATGGACGCGGCCATCGGGCCGGAGGTCTGCATGGCGGGCGAGGTGGGCCTTTCCGGCGAGATACGTCCCGTGAACCGCATTGAGCAACGCATTGGCGAGGCCGAGAAGTTAGGTTTTCGCCGCTTTATCCTGCCTCGTCAGAACCTGCAGGGACTGGACACGGCTAAGAAGCAGATAGAACTGATTCCCGTGCGTAAGGTGGAAGAGGCGTTCCGGGTGTTATTCGGGTAGCGGATGGCGGGATGCTGACAGGACCGACAGGGATCTTGTCTTTTTCCTGAACCGTGTCCACAGCATGAGGCCCGCGGCGCTCAGGCCGAAAGGAAACGCCATCCACACCCCCGGCAATCCGCCGTGGAGGACAAATCCGCCTATGTACCCCACGGGCAAAGCGATGAGGAAATAGGAAATAAAAGCGATGCCCATCATGGGTTTCACGTCCGCCATGCCTCGCAGGGCGTTGGCAAAACAGATCTGCGTGCCGTCGCCCAGCTGGTAGATGAGAAACGGAACGAACAGCGACGATACGGCCCGGGCCACCTCCTCGCTGTCGGTAAACCAACCGCCTACCTGCCCTTTCAACACGAATACGACGCCTATCAGTATGCACCCCAATCCCACAATCAGGCGGAAGCCCGCATAGGTGGTCCGTTTCACGTTGGCATAATCCTCTTGCCCCATGTAGTGGCTCACCCGGACCGCCACTGCCGCTCCCATGCCGTAGAACACCATGAACGTCAGTTGCGAGAGTGTCAGCATAATCTGGTGCGCCGCCAGTTCCATGGTTCCCAGCCACCCCACCATCAGCGTGCTCAGGCTGAAAGCGGCGGTCTCCATCCCCATCTGTAGTCCCACGGGCCATCCGAGTGCGTTGAGTCGGAGGAACATCCTTTTGGCTCCTTCCCATCGCCAGATCCCTTCCCTGTAAGGACGAAGTTTGCGGTCGTGGCTGACGATGACGGCCATAGCCGCCACCATCGCTATGCGAGCCGTGAGCGTGCTCAGTCCGGCGCCCAACAAGCCCAGTTCGGGGAATCCGAATTTCCCATAGATGAGCGCGTAGTTGCCTACGATGTTCATCGCGTTTCCTCCCAGCAGCACCCACATGGCCACGCGCGTGTCTCCGATGCCGTCAGTGAATTGTTTGAAGCCGTTGAACCACAATACGAAGGGCAGCGAAAACAACAAAGTCAGGTAATAAGGCTTTATGAGTGGAATCAGTTCTTCCGGTTGTCCCAGCCTGCCGATGTTCAGGTACAGTGTGCCCATGACAGCCATGAGAATCAATGCCACCAGTCCGTTGGCCGCCAGGCTGCACGTCAGCGCCTGCCCAGCTTCATCCTTTCGTCCCCGGCCGCACAAAGCGCCCACTACGGGTGTCAGTCCATAACTGAAGCCCGTGCTGAAGATGATACACAGGTTGAAAAGATTGTTGACCACCGAAGCGGCTCCCAGTTCTTCCGTACTGTGATGCCCTATCATCAGCGTGTCGGCAAAGCCCAGCACAATCATTCCTACCTGTCCGACGACGATGGGCAACCCCAAACGTATTAACGCTCTGTAGTGCCCATTCCCCATTACTCCTGAGCATTCTTTCATTTACTATTTTTTTATTTACTATTTTGTCATTGGCACACAGATGACACAGATTGAACGAGATAACCACAGATTTTTAAAGGACTTCGCCCGAATCTTTCTCGTTTCAGAAATCTTTGGAAATGAAGAATGAAGAATAGCCGCTGCGCGGCAAAATGAAGAATTACCATGCGGCGTGAAATTCTTAATTCTTAATTCTTCGTTCTTCATTTAAATGATTCTTCATTAAAGAAGGCTTTCCGCCGCTTTTTCCGCACATCGCTCTCCGTCCATGGCCGCCGATACGATTCCTCCGGCATAGCCCGCCCCTTCTCCGCAGGGGAAGAGCCCTTTGAGCCGGACGTGTTGCAACGTGTCCTTGTGGCGTACGATGCGTACCGGAGCCGATGTGCGTGTTTCTACGCCTATCAGTATGGCCTCGTTGGTCAGGAAGCCGCGGGCGTTGCGTCCGAACCGGCGAAAGCCCTGCTCCAGACGTCTGCCTATGAATGGAGGAAGCCAGAAGTGCAGCGGCGAGGCTATCAGTCCGGGCGCATACGACGAAGGCGGCAGGTCCGCGCTCAAACGGCGGTTGACAAAATCGGCCATGCGTTGTGCGGGCGCCGTTTGCTGCCGGTTTCCTTGCAGCCAGCAGGTCTTCTCCAGCTGTTCCTGAAAGTCCATCATGGCCAGTACGCCGCCGGAGCTTCCGTTTTCCGTCAGAGTCCGGTCCTGCAGGTCTTCCGGGCGTATTTCCACCACCATGCCACTGTTGCTCCAGCGTGAGCCGCGGTTGCCGGGACTCATTCCGTTGACCACAATCTGTTCCGGTCCGCTGGCAGCCGGCACAACGAATCCTCCGGGACACATACAGAAGCTGTACACGCCCCTTCCGTCCACTTGAGTCACAAAGCTGTATTCGGCCGCCGGCAGCCAGCGTCCTTTTCCTTCGGGGGTGTGATACTGGATGCGGTCTATCAGTGCTGCCGGATGCTCCAGACGCACCCCTACGGCGATGCCCTTTGGCTCCATCTCCACTCCGTTGGCGTCCAGCCACCGGTACACATCGCGCGCCGAATGGCCTGTAGCCAATACGACCGGTCCCTCGAATTCCTCTCCCGTGTGGGTACGTATACCTTTCACCCTGTCCTTGTCGATGAGCAGCTCCTCCATCCGAGTCTGGAAATGCACCTCTCCCCCGCAGTTCAGGATGGTGTTCCGCATCGCTTCAACGACCCGTGGCAGTCTGTCCGTGCCGATGTGTGGATGCGCGTCTATCAGGATGTCCGTCGAAGCGCCGTGTTGGCAGAACACGCGTAGAATCTTTTCCACATCGCCCCGCTTCTTGCTTCGGGTATAGAGTTTCCCGTCCGAGTAAGCCCCGGCGCCGCCTTCGCCAAAACTGTAGTTCGACTCGGCGTCCACCGTTTGCGTCCGGGCTATTTGGGCCAGGTCACGCTTGCGTTCGTGCACATTCTTCCCCCGCTCTATGACGACGGGGCACAGTCCCAGTTCAATCAGTCTCAGGGCGGCAAACAGCCCTCCGGGGCCGGCTCCCACCACGACCACACGGGGTTTTCCTTCCACGGATGGATAATGTATGGGTGCGAACGCCGTTTCCGAAGGCTGTTCGCCCACGTAAGCCCTGACGGTGAGGTTGACATATACGGTACGCTGTCGGGCGTCGATACTCCGTCTGACAATCCGGATGGCGTCCGCTTCGATACCTTTTTCCCGGGCTATGCAGGCCTTTATCCGCTCCTCGTCCGCCGCAGTCTCCGGCGATACTCTTAGTTGGCAGTCGTAAAACATCTATTCATTTACTATTTTTCTATTTACTATTTACTATTTTGTCATTGGCACACAGATGACACAGATTAAACGAGATGACCACAGATTTTTTAAGGGCTTCGCCTGAATCTTTCTCGTTTCAGAAATCTTTGGAAATGAAGAATGAAGAATAGCCGCTGCGCGGCAAAATGAAGAATTAC
>CALUOV010000148.1 GCA_944322275.1 uncultured Bacteroides sp.
ATGGAAAAGGCTTGTGCGCCCGCGCTGAACACCGGCATGTTTACGGCCATGAAAGAGGCGGGTGACGTGATGGGAATGTTTGTCGGTCACGACCACGACAATGACTACACCGTCATGTGGCACGGCATTTTGTTGGGCTACGGACGCTACACGGGCGGCAATACGGTCTATAACCATCTGCCGAACGGTGCGCGCGTCATTGTGCTGAAAGAGGGAAAGCGTACGTTTGACACTTGGATTGACTTAGCCGGAGGGAAACAGGCAGACTTTACCGTTTATCCGGACAGCTACGTGAAGAAGTGACAGGCTTTTATTTCAGCTTTACATAATTGAGCCTCGTGCAAGGTACGTTCCCGGTCCAATAGGTGCGCGCCACTCGTGCCGAGGCTATTTCCATGACTTCACCGGGCTGATAGGCATGTTCGGTAGTGGGAAGTACACACGAGTGCCGGCTGGCCGTGCGGGCATTCACGTTTATGCCGACCCGGTTTCCGGCCGCATCCGTCAGCCTCAGCACTTGGCGGACGTAGAAAAAAGGCGTGCCGTTTCGTACTTGCGTCTTGTACGGATTGTCTTCCAGCCGCACGTGAGTGACTGTCAATATCAGGTTCTCCAGTCTGTCCCCTTCTTTTCCCAAGAAACGTCCTGTCGGTTTCCGGCGAGCCTTGGCCCGTTGTGCGTCCGTATGCGCAGAGTAATAGATGCGGGCAATATCCACAAAACGTTCCTGCTTGGGAATGCCCGGCCGGAATTTATAGGCCAGCCATCCCAGATAGGACGGGTCGATGCTCAATATCTCGTGCAGGAAATGTCCCCGATATTTGCCTACGGGAATAAGGTCATCCCCGTTACTCTGCATACGCTTGGCGTTATATTCCACCATCAGCAGGCGGCGTCCGGAATAAAAACATAAGGTACTGGCCGTACGCAACGCTTCGTTGACATTGGTTGAGAGTTCACAGAGGTAGAAGATGTGCTGTCGTCCGGGCAGCGGGGAGTATATCCACAATGTATAGGCAGGATGTCCTTCACGCGGCAATACTACCAGATAAGCCCCTGCCTCCTTATAGGAAGCTCTGCCTTGGTTGTACTCATTCAGTTTCTCGTACAGCAAGGCCTGTTCTTGAGCGGTCAGGCCGGGTATGAGGGGAGGAATCATCTTTCGTACACTTTTTCCAAATATACGGATTTCTTCCGAGATTTCCTAATGAAAGGCTCGAATAATCATTCAGCTTCACGGCTCTTTCATTGGTTTCTAACATAGGGCATCTATGTTTCTAACATAAGCCCTCTATGTTTCTAACATAAGGGGTGAGTCAAAGATACCTTTCGATGGGCTAATAACGGTTCTAAGGCACCCATATAAGGATTTGCCGCAAGACGTTTGTCATAAGCATGTACACGTTCAATAAAACGGGATGCGGTTCTTGTCCCAAAGGTTTTAAGACCATAGTCCACCACCTGTTCCAAATGCCCGATAGCTCTGTCTTTCCAGATCACTCGCATAAGACAGCATATTTTTTCTTCAGGTTGGCAAAAACTATATCATCCAGCACACCGTCTTCCCGGGCTTCCGCTTCATCCAGTTCGCGGTTCAGTTCCTCCACTGTAAATTGGCAGGGAGGAGTCACCGGCTCCGCAGCCATAGGAACTGATGCGGACAAATAACGGCTGATGGTACTTTTCACACTATCAAGCACTTCACTGCTGTCTACGGCAAACAGCATGCGGATGATTTCCAATCTTTCTAAATCCATCATCTCTGTAGTCGACATACGCTGATTCTTTTTATCTGGTTAGCAGGTACAAAGATAATTCTTTTTTCTGTAAGTGGAAGATTAAACGAGATTTTATCTCAGAACCTTACCATCAGCTCCAGCACCACTTTGTCCTGCTCCGACTCCTTGGCAATGCTGCCTTCGGGATAGAAATATTTCTCGAAGTTCAGACGAAGATCCGTGCGAAAAGCCTTGCTCAGACTCAGTGTGATACCGCCCGTCACACGGTGACGCTTGTAGTCCGTAGTGGCCAACTCGCCCGTCTGTTCGTCATAGGTCTTGGCATCGCTTTGGTCGGTCATCATGTCGTAGCGGGCCAAGAAAGAAATCTTAGTGAATGTGCGCCGTAAGGGTAAATCGTAGTTGATGAAAGCGTCGGCGGCATGCACGTCTTTAAACGCCTTATGCGAATATTGCTTGTAGAGATATTCACCCTCGATGTGGAAACGCCCGAACTCGTAGTACGTGCCGATGTCGTACGAGCGCATCCATACCTCCTCCGGCTGAATGCCCTGCACGCTCAGCGTCACGTTCCAGCCCTCTACGGGGAAGAGTATCGCCTTGGCGGAGTAGTTCACTTCCTTGTGCCACACCTTCTGGTTGGTCAGCCCCGTACCGTTGTAGAGACCTGCTTCCAAGGTGACAGGCATCTGCGTGGGCATTTCATATCCTAACGTCAGACCTACATCACGCACATTGCCCACTTGCTTGGCGATGAACGAGCGGTTGGCAAAGTATTGCTGATGAGGCGACCGGTGCGCGTCGATGGTAAAGGGCACACGCATTTGTCCGGCCGTCACCGTCAGTCCTTTTACAGGGAAGATACGCGCGTAGGCGTCCAACATCTTGATTTGACCTTCGTCTGAAAGGTCCACTTCCGCTTTATAAGCCACGATAGGCAGCACATTACCCGTCAGACTGACGCGGGCGTTGCGCATCTCGAAGCGTCCGGCACCCATTGTTGTCTGATACTCATACTTGGCTCGGAGCGTTCCGTTTATCTTGGGCATGTAGTCTTTCTTCTCCAGTCGGCTTTTGTCTATCTTCCGGCCGTCTTCCTCGTTCCCTTCACTCTGGGCAAATGATGTGCCGGCTATCAGCAAGGCAGCCAACACCATCAGCAGGCTCTTTTTCATGTTTTGTGATATAGTTGGATGATTTTTCGGCGGCAAAGGTCCGGTTTCTGTGTGATATGGGCGTGTCATATGTGTTTCGTTTGTATTACAAGGCCTGTGAATCATCTTATTCAGAAGACTCTTGTTTTTGCTTCATCGAAGTGAAACCAAATCTTTGTTCAGATATCTTCTCGCCGATACTTATATTTAAAGAGCGAAAGATGGTGGAAAATTGAAATGTGGATAAATGGAAATAAAGAGAAGGCATCCCATAGGGAATGCCTTCTCAGTATCTTTAACAAAATCGGAACTTAGTTATTTATTGTTCTCATCTGTTATGGTCAAAGTAGATGTATCGATAGTTCCTTGTCCTTTCGTCAGTTGAGCACCATTCTCAATAGTCAGTTTAGTACCACTAGCCTTTCCTGCCAAGGTAATACCCTTACCTAAAGTAACAACACTTCCGGCTTTTACTTCATTATAGGCACCACTCAACTCGAATCTTGCTCCGCTGGGTGAGTTGCTTTCTGAGTTAGCTATGGTAAGGTTGCCATTGAACTTAACTTGTCCACCAGCCTTTGTGAAGGTAAAATCGTCCTCCAAAGTCAACGTCTGGTTTCCAGTAAATGTCAAGCTGTTTACCTTGAAGCTATTATCTATAGCAGCTCCGAACGTCATATTCCCGCTGATGATATACCATTTAACAGCACTGTTTACTTCTGTAGTTACATCAGTATCAGCTGTAACAATGGCGGCCACGCGAGGAATGCCATTTACGATGTTTGCGTCTTTTTCGGGCAGGATGTAACCATCGATAATACCTGATGATGTAGCATTCAAGTGTAAAGTAGCATTATCAAACACATTAACCAAAGCGGTAGCCACATTCTGTGCCAAAGCCTGACTACCTTCTAAAACTTTACCATATACGTTGATGATACCATTATTAGTCAGCTTGTGTGTTGTGTTGATAGTAAGAGTTTTTCCTTCCTCTACATTGATAACAGCATCTCTCGGAATCTGTGTCGTTTGAGCCTCATTCACAAATACAATTTGGCTTCCAGGACTACCCGTTGTCAAGTCATAATCAATGTTCAGAATTGAACCCGGAGCGTTGGTAAATGTATGTCCGCCACCAACCATCGTGTCATTGATGTTGAACGTACCCTTGTTCGTGAAGTTAGCCGCCATGATGAATTCACCCTTCTGGTTGATTGTACCGTTGTTCTCCACGCCAGCTTTTACGGTCAGCGTACCGGTGTTGTCAACCTTATTGTCCTTAGCGATAGAGATGTTTTCCAGCGTCAATACACCAGTCTCGTTATTGATGTCACCGATTTCGGTTACATAGTCCGTACCATCCATGATACCCTCGATATCCACGATACCGGATGCGTCTACCTGCAATGAGCCAGCCTTAGCCAGTTTGATGGAAATCTTTCCGGCAGGGGCATTCTTACCACCGGCTACAGTCAGCTTGCCGTCTACGCTCAAGTTACCGTTACCGTTCGCAATTCTTGTAGTACCGTCTTCTTGCGGTATGTTAGCGATTTGTACAGTTGCAAAACCTTTCGAGTTAGAACCGATCAAAGCGTCGCCTTTCACGGTCAGGTCATTCAGAACAACCAAGTTACCGTTTGTAGCGTTCAGAGAGCTTACAGTCAGCGGATAGCGACTGATGTAAACGGTAGCGTTCTCGGCCAGGTCCAGAGGAGCGTTCACCTCAATCGGCTCACCCATGATCCAGTGATAAGTCTCGCCAGCCTCGATGTCAGCCAGTCTGTCTTCCATCTGTTCAGCTGTGTAGATAACTTCGTCTTCCTCAGTCGTATCAAGAACAACATTCAGAGAAACCACACCGCCTTCGGCAGTAGCCTGTGCGTTGAACATATCCAGGTAGCTCTTGCCTGCTGCATTCTTGTCGCTACTATCATATGCCTTCGTGAACGTACCCTTATCAGTAACTACCTTGATGATAACTTTGTCAGCCTCCTCATCCCAAGGCAGGGCGGAGAACTTGAAACTCTTTACGGTTCTTACCTCGTTCGTAACCAACTGGTAGTCCGTGTTGTTGCTATTCTCGACAGTGTAGAACAGGTGGTCTACCAGCCCATCGGCTGCAGCCTCATACTCAATGTGTTTACCCAAATCGTCATTGTTGTAATCAGCGGCGCTAGGCACAGTCCTCTTTGCAACTACCTGACCCAATTCTGTGGTCACAGGCGTATTGCCCTTCCATGCCTCAACAACAATGTATTGGATGGTGATAGGCTCAGCCAAAGCCTGCGTATAGTGGAAATCCGGTGTGAAATACAGGTTGTAGAGCACAGGAACCTGCTTCAACGTGTAGTCGTTGATCGCTTTCTGATCCGGTACGAACTTCACGGCGCTGTAAGCGAACATGTTGTCGCTGACGTTCTTCATCGGCTGTGCGCAGTCGATGGTGTAGGACTTGATCTCAACAGGCAACACATTTTTACCAACCGGAGTTACATCGTCATACTGCGGATAGTAAAGAACATGCGCGCCGGCTTCCAGGCCTCTGGAGTCCTGAGTGGTGAACGTACCGTCATTGGTACCTGCACCTGCAGTCAGCTCCAACGTATGGTTTGCCTTGAAAGCATCCAGTGCAGGAGCAATGTCAGTCACCTCACCTTTATCCTTATCATATTTGGTGATTTGGTGGAATCTGGCAGCACCCAGCAGGTCACCTTCCACCCAAGTGGGAGTATAATCTTCTCCCAGTACAGCCTTGGTGTCAGCACCGTTGCCCACCGTCAGGGTGACGCCGTCCAGCGCGATACCTTCAGATGTACTTACCGAACCGATGGTCTCGGTAAAGTCCTCGTTTGTACATGCCGTAAAACCTACAGACAGTAACAAACCGCTAAATAATACATACTTTAATTTCATTGTTTAAATCATTAATTAATTAATAATTCTGTTAGTTGTCCTTTTCTTATTCGTTTGCCTTGCGTGCATTACATGATGTTGTCATCCGGATCGGGATATCCCTCCATGCTTCCTGCAAAGCCTTTCTCCACTGCTACTTCCAGAACTTCCACTTCCGGAGCCACATAAAACTTTTCCATTTCCATAATCTTAAATAA
>CALUOV010000149.1 GCA_944322275.1 uncultured Bacteroides sp.
TAAGATTATGGAAATGGAAAAGTTTTATGTGGCTCCGGAAGTGGAAGTTCTGGAGGTAAGCGTGGAAAAGGGCTTTGTGGCCAGCGAGACTTGGCAGGAACCTGGTGACTTTTAAAAACGAGAGAATACATTAATTATAATTAAAACGTATTGAAATGAAAACTAGAAACTTAATTTCTATGGGTATGCTGACTGCTCTGCTGGCTGCATGCTCGAATGAATTGGAGATGCCGGGTGCAACGGTGGGCAATGATGCCGCCCGTCCTAGTGCGGGTAAGGTAGTGATTGTCCCCAATGTAGCCGGAAATGAGACTGACGCGACTACCCGTGCGGAATGGACTGGTAGAGGTTGGAAGTTCGAGGCCGGTGATGATTTTGGTGCCATGCTGATGGATACTTGGAATGGTACGAACGAAGGTAGCACTACGGTTAACGACTATACCTTCACCGACTATGTACACACCAACTACAAGTACACCGCCGATGGTGAGGGCTTGGTTTGGGCTTGCAAGGATGATGATAACGCCCTAGCCGGAAACTACTTCTTCTACTATCCTTATGATGAGAAGCTGAGAGAACGTGGCTATGTGAGACCCGAACTGAACAATCATCAGCTGAACTACGATAAAAAGACAGGTGACATTGATTGGAGCTATGCCGTACGTGACAACCAGCGGTACCTGGGTTACGCTTTCATCCCTTCTTCTAATGAAGACATCAATGAAATCCCTGTAGATTTCTATCCCTTGTTCGCTACGCCGAAATTCAAACTGCACAACCTTTCTGGTAACGATATCCGCTTGATGAAGCTGATTATCCGTACACATCAGCATGGTCCTGCGGATACTCCGATGTTGATGCCGTCTAAGGTGGCTATCGCTCCGTTGAGCGGTGGCTTTGAGTCTGTTGCTGAAGATTATCCTGAAATGACACAGAAAGAGCAGATTGCCTCTCTCTTCTCTCACAGCACACGCGTACTGGACGGTTGGTTTGCACAACCAATTAACTCAGCAAGTGCAGGTTTGGAGTCTGACAACGAGGAAGGCGTATATGAATACACCATCGAATTCGGTCCCGACTATACGCTGGGCACCGATGAGATTTTCAAGGCCTGTGCCGTTATGCCCGCCGGAGAATACTATAACTTCGATGTATTCGCATTCGTACAATTGGCCAAGTCAGGTAAGACAGGTGTAATCAGCCTGAGAAATCTGAAGAAGGCTGATTGGAGCGATTTCGACTCTCAAAATGGCTCTATGCAGACAGTTTTGAAGCCGGGCATCCAACAGGTGCTGACCGCCAGCTTCGATGCACAGTCCATTGAGAACCTGGCACTGAACGACTTTGCTGTAAATACTACCGCTGACTTGGAAGAAATTCTGAAATTCAAGGCAGAAGACGGTGGTAAAGATCTGGTTGTCATCAAGACATTGGGCGATGAGGTAGAAATGTCGCAGACTGTTTATGACTGGTTGGCTGACGAAGCTCACGCTGGTATCCGAGTACAGATCGACGGTACAATCGTTATTCCGGAAGGCCTGCCCGAAGACGCTATCGACAAATGGGCTACTCCTTTCACTAATGGCCTGCCTGTTATCGAAACAACCTTCATTAACAAGGGTACGCAGGTGGTTGAGCTGCCGTTGAAGGCTGACATTATCAACGAAGGCACTGCTACTGTAATTTATATGGAAGGTGATGTTACCAACAGCGGTAAGTTTACTGGTGTGAAAGTGGTAGGTACCGTAACAAATGGTGCTACTGACGATCATGGTGCAGAACTTGTTATTACAAGCGATGATACCACTACCGGACAGGTTACTACAGTGTTCAACTATGGTACGGCTGAGACGGAAGGTCTGTTGTGGAACTTCACCAACTATGCAGGCGGTAACTGGTTCGTAAGAGGTGACCAAACCGTTAATAACTCTGTTAATAATCATGCCGGTGCAACCATCCAGGTAGATAATGATGTAGTCCTGACTGATGCTAAGGCTAGTTTCGATGCTATTAATAACGAAGGAACTATCCAGAACTTCGGTACGATCAACCGCGTTTACGAAAACAAGGGCGTTATCTACAACGGTAACGAAGCAGACACGGATGCTACATTGAGAATTGCAAACAACTATGTGACTAAGGATGCAGATGGTGTGAAAGTAAATGGTTTCATCTACAACTACGGCCATATAACCGATATGAGCTTCAATGACGGTATCATCTACATGCAGGCAGGTACCGCTAAAGTTGAGTTCAAGAAGACTGATAACGGTAAGGGCGACATCGAGAACACATTGCACGGTGACATCCTGAACATCGGTGAGCAAAATGTAATCTACACCGCAGCCGGTAAAGATATCGAGGATGTATTGGATGAGATGCTGACTTATGGCAAATACACCGAACTGGTAATCGCAACCAATTACACCTTGGAGGATGGTGTCGCTATAAGCAGAACTACCGCAGGTAATGAGATGGAGAAGATTACAATTGCCGCAAACGCTATAGTTGACATTGATTACGATGCAGACGTTCAAATGGGCGGAGAATATATCAGCCTTTACAACTATGGTTTGTTGACTATCAATCACGGCGCAGAGTTGTTGACAGGTGACATATACAACTATGGTACCGTTAAGAAGAATAACAACGCTACTCTCACATTTGCTGGTTCATGTGCTTATCAAGTAGCTGGTAAGCAGGAGTCTTTTGATTGATCGTGCAAAGGAATAGAAATATCCTGAACCCTGAATAAAGACAATCCCGACAAGGTCCGACCTTGCCGGGATTTCTTTTTAATTCATCGAGGAAGAAGCCAAGATACTTCGGGATAGAAGCCAAGATACTTCGAGGAAGAAGCTAAAATACTTTGGGGTAGAAGCTAGCTTCTATGGCTGATGGAGCTAGGACGGGTCAACCCATCGGCTTCGTCTGTGTATAGCCTTCGCGTTTCAGCAGCTCCACCACCTTATCCCGAAAGTCACCTTGCACCATGATTTCCCCCTCTTTGACGCTACCACCCACACCGCATTTGCTTTTCAATAGTTTGCCCAATTCCTTCAGATCGTCTTCCGTACCGACAAAACCAGTGACCAAAGTGACGACCTTGCCACCCCGGTTTTTGCGATCCAACTTCACACGCAGTTTCTGCTGCCCCGCAGGCAAGGTGACCGCTTCTTCCTCCGTTTCCGTCTCGTAGCGGAAATCGGGATTGGTGGAGTAAACCACATTCAGCCGGTCTTTCCAATCGTTGTTCTTTGTATTCTTTGCCATATCTTTTTCTTTTAATAAACGCCAAATGTACGGCTTTTCGGTCGTATTTTACTTTTTGATTACGATTTTCTATCGCCTTTTTTGTAAGTTTGCAGCCAACTTACGAAAAAAAAACGTACTTTTGTCAAACCCTAACTAAAGGAGGAAGAGCAGACCATGAGCAGTCAGACCTTACATAAAGATGTTTTGCGCGTGCCGGAACCTACGTTGCGGCGCCTTCCGTGGTATCTCTCCAACATCAAGTTGCTGAAACAGAGAGGAGAACGCTACGTGTCTTCCACTCAAATCTCCAAGGAAATCAACATCGACGCTTCACAGATAGCCAAAGATTTGTCCTACGTCAACATAACGGGCCGCACGCGTGTAGGCTATGAGATTGATACGCTGATAACCGTGCTGGAGAATTTTCTGGGCTTCACCAATCTGCACAAAGCGTTTCTTTTCGGTGTGGGTAGTCTGGGAGGCGCTTTGTTGGGCGACTCCGGTTTGAAACACTTCGGACTGGAGATTGTGGCGGCGTTCGATGTAAAGCCGTCCCTGGTGGGCACTACGCTGAACGGCATCCCCATCTTCCACACGGAAGATTTCGGAAAGAAGATGCGTGACTACGGGGTGAACATCGGTGTGCTGACCGTCCCCATCGAGATTGCCCAGCAGATAACGGACTACATGGTGGCGGGTGGCATCAAGGCTGTATGGAACTTTACGCCTTTCCGTATCCGCGTACCGGAGCACATCGTGGTGCAGAACACATCGCTTTACGCCCATCTGGCGGTCATGTTCAACCGTCTCAACTTTAACGAAATCAAATAATGAAGATTATAGCAGTAGGCATGAACTATGCCCGTCACAACGAGGAGACGGTGCATAGGGAGGAGAGTCGGGAGCCGATCATCTTCCTGAAGCCGGATTCGGCCATCTTGAGAGACGGCAAGCCTTTTTTCCTTCCCGACTTCTCACAGGAAGTGCATTACGAGACGGAAGTAGTGGTTCACATCTGCCGCTTGGGCAAGCACATCGCGCCCCGTTTCGCTTCCCGTTATTACGATGCGGTGACTGTGGGCATTGACTTCACTGCCCGCGACCTGCAACGCCGCTTCCGTGAGGCAGGCTATCCGTGGGAATTAAGCAAGGTATTTGACAACTCGGCCGCCATAGGCGATTTTGTGCAGCTGGCGGACGTGGGAGGTGATGTGCAGAATCTGGATTTCCACCTCGACATAGACGGACAGACGGTGCAACGGGGCTGTACGGCCGACATGTTGTTCCGTGTGAATGACCTCATTGCCTACGTCAGCCGCTTCATGACACTGAAGATGGGCGATCTGCTGTTTACAGGCACACCTGCGGGAGTCGGTCCGGTCAGCATCGGTCAGCATCTGCAAGGTTATCTGGGTGAAAGGAAACTGTTGGATTTTTATATAAGGTGAGTATGAAAATACGTGTAGGATTCGGTTACGATGTCCATCGGCTGGTGGAAGGGCGTGAGTTGTGGCTGGGCGGCATACGCCTGGCGCATGAAAAAGGTTTGCTGGGACATAGCGATGCCGATGTGCTGATACATGCCATTTGCGATGCCCTGCTGGGCGCGGCCAATATGCGCGACATCGGTTATCACTTCCCCGATACGGCGGGCGAATACGAGAACATAGACAGCAAGATATTGCTTCGGAAAACGGTTGAGCTGATAGCCACCAAGGGGTATGTGGCAGGCAACATTGATGCCACGGTATGCGCCGAACGTCCCAAGCTGAAAGCGCGCATCCCTGAGATGCAGCAGACATTGGCTGATGTGATGGGCATTGACCCCGATGACGTATCCATCAAGGCTACTACCACCGAAAAACTGGGATTTACGGGACGGGAAGAAGGCATCTCGGCCTACGCCACGGTGCTGATTCACCGGAATGACTGAGGGATAAATCATCACTTAACTTTATACTCAATGAAAAAAATTGCATTATTCTTTTTTTGCATGTTGTTGGGGTGGAGCGCCCTCTCCGCTCAGTCTGCGGCATTGAAATTCAATGAAAAGGGTGAGTTTAAGATCGTGCAGTTCACAGACGTACATTTTAAGTATGGCAATCCGGCTTCGGACGTTGCGCTGGAACGCATTGATGAAGTATTGCAAAAAGAACGGCCGGACTTGGTGGTACTGACCGGAGATGTGATTTATGCGGCTCCAGCCGAACAGGGGATGCGGACGGTATTGGAGCGGATATCGGCTCACGGGATGCCTTTTGTCGTAACGTTCGGCAATCATGATGATGAACAGGGATTGACCCGCTCCCAGTTGTATGACATTATCCGTAGTGTGCCGGGCAATATACAGCCCGATCGGGGTGACTCCGCATCTCCGGATTACACATTGATGGTTCAGTCCTCTGACGGGAAAAAGGCGGATAAGGCGGTTCTTTACTTCTTCGACTCGCATTCTTATTCCCGCCTTTCGGACGTGAAGGGATATGACTGGCTGACATTTGAGCAGGTGATGCGCTATCGGGAACAAAGCGCGGCTCTGACAGCAGCCAATGGCGGGAAACCATTGCCCGCTCTGGCTTTCTTTCATATCCCTTTGCCGGAATACAACCTGGCGGCATCCAGTGAAGGTGCCATTCTGAAAGGTACCCGTATGGAAAAGGCTTGTGCTCCCGCGCTGAACACC
>CALUOV010000150.1 GCA_944322275.1 uncultured Bacteroides sp.
TTCGCTAATCACCAAATCTTCAAACATTTATATTTCATCGAACTCACGTTAATTAGAATAAAAAAATCATGAGCACGCCCATACTCTACAACGACTTTCCATCCTTCTTGAAGCGCCACTTTCCCTTCAAGGTACAGAAGATATCCCTGAACGCAGGATTTACCTGCCCTAACCGAGATGGGACCCGCGGTTATGGCGGATGCACCTATTGCAATAACCAGACGTTCAGTCCTGAGTATTGCCACACAGAAAAGCCCGTAACAGTACAACTGGAAGAAGGGAAAGCCTTCTTTGCCCACAAATATCCAAAGATGAAATATCTGGCTTACTTCCAAGCTTACACCAACACATACGATGAGCTAGAAGAGCTGAAACGAAAATATGAAACAGCATTAACCGTAGACGGCGTCGTTGGACTCGTGATCGGCACACGTCCCGATTGCATGCCCTCCACCTTGCTGGATTATCTGACAGAATTGAACCGCCGGACATTCCTGTTGATAGAGTATGGTATTGAAAGTACTTTGGACCGCACTTTACTTCGCATTAACCGTGGACATACTTGGCAGACAACAGTGGAAGCCATAGAACGTACCTCCGCACGGGGTATCCTCACAGGTGGGCACGTTATACTGGGCTTGCCGGGCGAGACACGTGCAGACATCCTCAGCCAGGCCAAAGAAATTTCACGTCTGCCCCTAGATACGCTAAAGTTACACCAACTCCAACTGATACGCGGCACCCGCATGGCACATGAATATGAGACGGATCCCACAGACTTTCACCTCTTTCACTACGTAGACGAATATATCGACCTGGTCATAGACTATATCCAGCGTCTGCGTCCAAACTTGGTGTTAGAGCGTTTTGTCTCCCAATCGCCTCGTGAGTTACTCATTGCCCCCGACTGGAAACTGAAAAACTACGAATTCAACCACCGTTTGCAAAAAAGAATGAAGGAACTAGGCGCTTATCAAGGGAAATTAGTTGGAAATCCCTAAAAAACATCGTACTTTTGCAGTGTATATTAATGTTATATAGATATGAACGAAAAGACATTGATTAAAGGTAAAGTACATTATGTAGGCGTAAACGACCGCAACAAGCACCTCTTCGAGGGTATGTGGCCTCTGCCCTACGGCGTCTCATACAACTCTTATCTGATAAACGATGACATTGTGGCGCTAGTAGACACAGTAGACGCCTGCTTCTTCGAGAGCTATCTGCGCAAGATACGGAGTATTATTGGTGATCGCCCCATTCAATACCTCATCATCAACCACATGGAGCCCGACCATTCCGGTTCCATCCGCCTCATTAAGCAACAATATCCTGACATTATCTTGGTAGGCAACAAACAGACGTTTGGCATGATAGAAGGTTTTTATGGCGTCACCGGTGAACGATACGAAGTGAAAGACGGTGATTTCCTTGACCTGGGACATCACAAACTGCGTTTCTACCTGACCCCTATGGTGCATTGGCCGGAGACAATGATGACATTTGATGAAACAGACGGTATCCTGTTCGCAGGAGACGCTTTCGGATGTTTCGGCACACTGGATGGCGGATTCATCGACACACGCATCAATTTGGACAAATATTGGGACGAAATGGTACGCTATTACTCCAACATCGTGGGTAAATATGGCAACCCAGTACAAAAGGCACTAACCAAATTAGGCCACTTACCCATCACCACTATTTGCTCAACGCACGGCCCTGTATGGACAGAAAATATCGCCCGTGTAGTAAGCGTCTACGACCATCTGAGCCGTTACGAAGCCGAAGAAGGCGTGGTAATAGCCTACGGCACTATGTACGGACATACAGAAGAAATGGCAGAAACGATAGCTTCGGAACTTTCGGCACAAGGCATTAAGAACATTGTGTTACATAACGTAAGCAAAAGTGATCCTTCATACATTCTGATGGACATCTTCAAATATCGCGGATTAATCATTGGCAGCCCCACGTATTGCAACCAAATTTACCCTGAGGTAGAAGCCTTACTTTCCAAAATACTACTTCGCGAAATAAAGGGACGTTATCTGGGTTATTTCGGCTCTTTCTGTTGGGCAGGCGCCGCTGTGAAACGTATGGGCGAATTTGCCGAAAAGAGCAAATTAGAAGTGGTAGGCGACCCAGTTGAAATGAAACAGGCCATGAAACCTCTTACCTACGAGCAATGCGCCTATCTGGCAAAAGCCATGGCCGACCGCTTAAAGAAAGATAGGAAATAAAGTTGTAACTGTAAATTATAAAATTGTAATTTTATGAGACTTATTATTCAACCGGACTATAAGTCCGTATCAAAATGGGCGGCCAACTATGTGGCCTCCAAAATCAAAGCCGCCAATCCGACACCAGAGAAACCTTTTGTTTTAGGATGCCCTACTGGCTCATCCCCGTTAGGTATGTACAAGGAACTTATCGACTTGAACAAGCAAGGTGTCATTTCCTTCCAGAATGTTGTGACTTTCAACATGGACGAATATGTTGGTTTGCCTAAGGAACATCCTGAAAGCTACTATTCATTCATGTGGAACAACTTCTTCAGCCACATTGACATCAAACCGGAGAATACCAATATTCTGAATGGTAATGCTGCCGACCTGGGAGCTGAATGTGCCCGCTACGAGGAAAAAATCAAATCTTATGGAGGTATCGATCTATTCATGGGAGGTATCGGTCCTGACGGTCACATTGCGTTCAACGAGCCGGGTTCCTCCTTGGCTTCGCGCACCCGCCAGAAGACTCTGACAACGGATACTATCATCGCCAACTCACGCTTCTTCAACAACGATGTTAATCAAGTGCCCAAAACGGCCTTGACCGTTGGTGTTGGCACCGTACTTAGCGCCAAGGAAGTGATGATTATTGTTAACGGACACAACAAAGCCCGTGCTCTCTACCACGCTGTTGAAGGTCCGGTCATGCAGATGTGGACTATCAGTGCTTTACAAACGCACGAGAAGGGCATCATTATTTGTGATGATGCTGCCACCGACGAATTAAAAGTAGGCACTTATCGCTATTTTAAGGACATTGAAGCCGACAATCTCGATCCGCAGTCATTGCTGAAATAATCCGAAATTGAAATGAGCCGTAAATGACGCAGATTAATAATATATCTACATTGTTTGCGGTTCATTTTTGCAGATCAGCAATCCGGCAAAAGATATCATAGGTTACTTGCCCCAATATTATAAGATACTTTGTCATTTATCTTAAGATATTGGGGCATTTAATATATAATACTTCCGCATCGGGTTTCATCACAATTGGATACTCGGAATTTTCCATAAATATGAAAATAAGAAATAACAACAAAAGCCGATTCCTTTTTATCCACAATGAGGAAAAGAAACCGGCCTTTGTTTGATTACGGTAAGCGCTATCTCATTTAGCAGCTTCCAACGATGCCTTACGAAAAGCCTTCATAGCTTTCTCAAGTTCCAACGAAGCCTTACGAGCACGAGTCCCGGCAGCCTTGTTACCATTCTCCAACTGTGCATTGGCATCTTTCTCGAATGCTGCATACAACTCAGCAACTTTCTCAATTAACTCTTTCATAATCCTTTCTATTTCTTTGATTAATAACTTAAGATTACGCAAATATACATTCTTTCGGGAAATAAATACAAGAAAATGCAATTTTTTTCTTCTAATAAAGTGAAAATCTGCATTTCGAAGGATTTTTGGCATTTTTTCCCTACTTTTGCACCATGAAACCGTTTACTGAAACAGACTACATACATGCGCTCATCAACGAAGGTGAGCACCAACAACAAGACTTTAAATTTGAAATCTCGGACGCACGTAAAATTGCCAAAACGCTATCCGCCTTTGCCAATACGGACGGAGGTCGTTTACTCATCGGAGTTAAAGACAATGGTAGAATTGCCGGAGTACGCTCATCCGAAGAACAATACATGATAGAAGCCGCCGCGCAACTGTATTGCCAACCCGTTCAAGAAGTCGCCATGCGGACTTATGTGGTGGAAGGCAAGACCGTGTTAGTGGCAACGGTGGAAGAAAGTCCAAAGAAACCCGTATACGCCAAAGACGAAAACGGCAAACGAATGGCCTACCTGCGCATCAAAGATGAAAACATACTGGCCACCCCAGTACACCTGCACGTATGGAAGCTGGAAAACCGACCGGTAGGTGAACTGACTGAATATACCGCCCGCGAGAGCCAGCTTCTCAGCCTATTGGAACAAAACGGGCCGCTTTCGCTGAGCAAATGTTGTCGCCTGACGCACCTTACACGCTACACGGCCGAACATCTGTTGGCAAAATTTATACGCTACGACCTGGTGGAACCTGTTTTCAAGGACCATAACTTCCGCTTTCAGTTGAAATGAAACCTTTTTTATTTCACTTGCAGGTATCTATAAACCAAAATATTTCTTACTTTTGCAAACGGAAATTCATTATAATATAACTTATAGGAAAAGATGAGTCTATTTGGCAAACTATTCAAAAAAAGCAATGAAGAAGTATCTTCCAAGAATGTGGAAGACTTTGCTTCACTGATTCGTGTATATTTCCAGTCGGCCATTGCCGCTAACCTAGGTATTACGAACATCCGTTTCATACCCGATGTGGCTAACTTCAAGCGGTTGTTCAAAATTCCCACCCAAGGAGGACGATTAGGTCAAGGTGAGAAGGTGGCCGCACGCAAGATGCTGATGCAAGACTATGGTCTCAGCGAAAGTTTCTTCAAGGAGATAGACACATCAGTCAAGAAACACTGCCGCACACAGAATGACGTGCAATCTTACCTCTTTCTTTACCAAGGTTTCACCAACGACCTGATGATGCTGATGGGCAACCTGATGCAATGGAAATTCCGCATGCCGTCCATTTTCAAGGGTACATTGCGCGCCATGACCGAAAAAACCATACACGATGTTTGCACCAAACTTGTGTGGAAGAAAGATGACGTGCACAAGACGGCCGCTTCCGTACGCCAATACAAAGAGCGCTTGGGTTATTCAGAGCAATGGATGACGGAATACGTGTACAATATCATCATGCTGGCCAAGAAAGAGCCCAAGCCTAAAAACGAAGAAGCCAAGAAATAAAATGGAGATAGAGCAACATCCCCTGACTCCCTTCTTGCCCGCAAATGCCCGTTTGTTAATGTTGGGCAGCTTTCCGCCACAGCGCAAACGCTGGTGCATGGAGTTTTATTATCCTAATTGGAGCAATGATATGTGGCGGATTATAGGTTTGCTGTTCTTTGACGACCGTAACTATTTTGCGGACAACAAGCAAAAGCAATTCCGAAAAGAAGCCATCATTGAGTTTCTCCAAGAGATTGGTATCGCTTTGTTTGATACCGCTTCGGCCGTACGGCGCCTGCAGGACAACGCTTCGGACAAATACCTGGAAGTAGTGCACCCCACGGATGTGTCCGCTCTGCTCAGTCAGCTTTCCCTATGTAAGGCCATTGTCACGACAGGCGAAAAAGCGACCCATACGCTTTGCGATACATTTGCCATAACACCTCCAAAGGTTGGAGATTTCACAGAATTTGTCGTCAACGGTCGGGGAATACGCCTCTACCGAATGCCTTCATCGTCCCGCGCCTATCCGCTCGCGATAGAAAAGAAAGCAGCAACTTACCGTGTCATGTTTCAAGATTTAGAGATGATATAACAGTTGTCCGCTGAAAATTTAGACTAAAGAACTTGCGAAATCCAAACTTTCCACTTACCTTTGCAGCCGCAAATACGGGAATAGCTCAGTTGGTAGAGCATCGGTCTCCAAAACCGAGTGTCGGGAGTTCGAGTCTCTCTTCCCGTGCGCAG
>CALUOV010000151.1 GCA_944322275.1 uncultured Bacteroides sp.
GATAAAGATTGTCATGTGTCACGCCCTCCCTATTATGGTTTTACGATGATACGCCAATAGCCTGCCTTGTCAGAACATTCATGGACGAGAATGCCTCTCTCACGGAGGGATTTATAACCATGTCTATGATGCGTTGAGCAGTTCTGCCCACTGCTCTTATTCAATTCGTTTTTTACAGGGTACTTTTTGAGGGTACTGTTTACTCTGTCGGCCACCTCTTCTACGGAGATTCTACCATTCTCACTCCAATTCAGATTATAGAAAGTGGTGAAGAATGAGGATGCTTCATAAGAGTGGACTGTCAGGACGAAAGAATAAAAACAGACCAACTCCTTTCAAAATCCTTGTTATTTTATAAAGCAGAGGCGCAAAGACGTGGATTTATTAACGTCTATACGCCTCTGTATAATTGATTTAACTTGAAGTTTAAAGTCTTGCCCGTATGGCTTTCGACTCCTCTTCGTATCCGGGCTTGTTCAGTAGGGCAAACATGTTCTTCTTATAGGCTTCTACACCTGGTTGGTTAAAAGGATTAACTCCCAACAGATAACCGCTGATGCCACAAGCCTTCTCGAAAAAGTAGAGCAAACCACCGATGCTTTCTTCATCCAAAGAGGGGATGCGGATACGCATATTGGGCACTCCGCCGTCTACGTGAGCCAGTTGCGTACCCAACTCAGCCATCTTGTTTACTTCATCCACGTGCTTGCCAGCCAAGAAGTTCAGACCGTCCAGATTCTCTGCATCGCAGGGAACGGTCAGGCTATGGTTTACTTTATCTACGGAAATAACCGTTTCATAAATGGTACGTTCTCCTTCCTGAATCCATTGGCCCATCGAGTGAAGGTCGGTGCTGAAATCTACTGATGCGGGGAAAATGCCTTTATGCTCCTTGCCTTCGCTTTCACCGTAGAGCTGCTTCCACCACTCACTGACGTAGTGCAATTTGGGATTGAAGTTCACTAAAATTTCAATCTTTTTCCCATTTTTGTATAGTTCGTTACGCGTAGCAGCATAGAGAGCGGCAGGATTCTCAGCAAAAGGTACATCGTTGCCACAAGCTTTCTCCATGGTTACGGCACCTGCCACCAGTTTGTCAATGTCATATCCGGCTACAGCGATAGGCAATAAGCCTACAGGGGTAAGCACAGAGAAACGTCCGCCTACGTTGTCGGGGATGATGAACGACTTGTATCCTTCTTTGTCGGCCGTGATACGGGCGGCACCTTTCTTGGCATCCGTGATGGCTACGATAACCTTGCGGGCCATGTCTTTGCCCCGTTGACGTTCGCACTGTTCGCGCAAGAGACGGAAAGCGAGAGCGGTCTCGGTCGTTGTACCCGATTTAGAGATATTGATTACACCGAACTTCTTGTCCTTCAGATATTCAGTCAGTTCGTACAGATAATCTTCGCCAATATTGTGTCCGGCAAACAAGATGACAGGACCTTCTTTCTTGTCCTGCAGCCAGGCGAAACTATTGCTGAGCGCTTCGATGACAGCACGTGCGCCCAGATAACTGCCTCCGATGCCAGCTACTACAACGGCCTCACAATTTTCGCGCAATGTCTGTGCCGTAGCCTTCAGATCGTCCAGATGTTCGCGGGTGATGGAGGAGGGCAGGTGTAGCCATCCCAAGAAATCGTTGCCCTTACCGGTTCCGTTTTCCAACGCTTCCTGTGCGGCTTTTACAGCTGCTTCGTAAGCGTGGACGTTTTCTTTGGAGATGAATCCAAAAGTCTTTTCAATGTTTAATGTAATCATGGTTCTTATATTTTTAAAAAATCCATATTATCTATTAAAAATAATCTTGCATCAATCCGATATTGTCGTTTTGTGCAAGGCGAATATGGCTCTACCGGAAGGAATCGGTCAGCAGTTTGATTTCCATCATGGGTGATATGCGCTCATAAAGGATATTATAGACTGCATCCAATATGGGCATGTTGACATGATAGTGCTTATTGATTTCCTTGATGCACTTTGTCCCGTAGTAACCTTCGGCTATCATCTCCATCTCTATCTGTGCGCTTTTCACTGAGTAGCCTTTGCCGATCATGGTGCCAAAAGTTCGGTTACGGCTGAAATTGGAATAGGCCGTAACAAGCAGATCGCCCAAGTAGGCTGAATCATCAACATTGCGCCCCAGGGGATGTACGGTTTGCAGAAAGCGGTGCATTTCCTGTATTGCATTCGATATAAGTACCGCCTGGAAATTATCTCCGTATTTCAGTCCGTTGCAGATTCCGGCTGCAATGGCGTAGACATTCTTCAGCACGGATCCATACTCGATGCCAACCACATCGTTACTTACCGAAGTCTTGATATAGGGACAGACGAGATGTTGTGCTATGACCGAGGCTTTGTCTATGTCCGGACAGGCAATAGTGAGATAGGACAGACGCTCAAGGGCCACTTCCTCAGCATGGCAAGGACCGGCCACTACAGCGATGTTCTGTGGCGGTACGCCATATTCTTTCGTAAAATATTCGGATACAATCATGTTGTCGTCCGGTACGATGCCCTTGATAGCCGTAATGATAAACTTATCCTTTATGCGGGTCTTAAGTTTTTTCAAGTGTGACTTCAAGTATGGCGAGGGAGTTACAAAAATTAGTGTATCCGATTCTTTTACTACATCATTAATGCTGGAACTGAAATTAATCCGTTTCGTATCGAACTTGACACCCGTCAGGTAGGCGGGGTTATGACCCAGCCGTTTGAAGTCGGCAATGCGGTCATCACGCCGCATGTACCAGTTGATAGTTTCCGCCTGGTTTAGTACCATTTTAGCAATGGCCGTCGCCCAACTTCCTCCACCCATGATGGCTATCTTTCCGGGAACTTTCATCTTCTGTCTTGTCCGTTTTTAGTCCTTCAGCTTTTCAATCCAAGCGGTCACTTCGTTTACCGTTGGGTTGGTCAGTTCCAATTTGTATTTTTTATTAATGCCACAAATGTCCATGTGTAACTTTTGGGGATTCACTTCCGCCATGTCAGACACTTGGTTGTATCCGGCTTTCTGAATGACAGGCACCCATGCTTCCGGAATGCCCAGCTCCATGTATCTGGCAGGAGCGTCTTTCGGTATCACCTTCTCCGGACGCATCTGCGGGAAGAAAAGTACTTCTTGTATAAAGGTTTTCCCCGTCATGAGCATAGTCAGACGGTCAATACCGATGCCGATACCTGATGTGGGAGGCATACCGTATTGTAGGGCCTTGAGGAAGTCTTGGTCGATGAACATGGCTTCGTCATCCCCCTTCTCGCTTAGGCGAAGTTGCTCTTTGAAGCGCTCTTCCTGGTCGATAGGGTCATTCAGCTCGCTATAGGCGTTAGCCAACTCTTTACCGTTCACCATCAGCTCAAAGCGTTCGGTCAGTCCGGGTTTGCTGCGGTGCATTTTGGTCAGAGGTGACATTTCCACGGGATAGTCTGTGATGAACGTAGGCTGTATGAAGGTGCCTTCGCAGAATTCGCCGAAGATTTCGTCTATCAGCTTGCCCTTTCCCATGGTGTCATCTATCTCTATCTTCAATTCTTTGCATATCTGGCGGATTTCGTTTTCCGACTTGCCTTCTAGGTCGTAACCGGTTTTTTCCTTAATGGCTTCGAGGATGGGCAACCGACGGTAAGGGCCTTTGAAACTGATGGTCTTGCCGTCGATCACGGTTTCTGGACATCCGTTTACGGCGATGCAGATACGTTCCAGCATCTTCTCGGTGAAGCTCATCATCCAGTTGTAGTCCTTATACTGCACGTATAGCTCCATGCAGGTGAACTCGGGGTTATGGCTCTTGTCCATCCCCTCGTTGCGGAAATTTTTCCCGATTTCGTAAACGCCCTCAAAACCTCCTACAATGAGGCGCTTTAAATAAAGTTCAGTGGCGATGCGCAGGTAGAGGTCTATGTCTAATGAATTGTGATGCGTGATAAAAGGGCGTGCGCTGGCTCCTCCGGGGATGGATTGCAGGATAGGAGTTTCCACTTCGGTATATCCGGCTTCGTCAAGTACGGCACGCATCGTACTTACTATTTTGGCTCGTTTTAGAAACGTGTCTTTTACCCCCTCGTTTACAATAAGGTCTACATAACGTTGGCGGTAGCGCAGTTCGGGGTCTTCAAACGAATCGTAGGCCACACCGTCTTTGTATTTCACGATGGGTAGCGGGCGCAGGCTCTTGGCCAACACGGTCAGTTTCTTAGCGTGTACGCTGATTTCGCCTGTCTGTGTACGGAATACGAAACCTTCGATGCCGATGAAGTCGCCCAGGTCGAGCAGACGCTTGAACACGGTGTTGTACATATCTTTATTTTCGTCCGGACAGATGTCATCGCGGGTGATGTACACCTGTATGCGGCCTTTGGAGTCCTGCAGCTCGATGAACGAGGCTTTTCCCATGACACGGCGGCTCATGATGCGTCCGGCAATGGACACCTGGCGGGGCTCAGCGTCATCGCTGAATTCGGCTTTTATGTCGGTAGAGAATGCGTTAGTTACATACTCTGCGGCTGGATAAGGGTCGATGCCCATCGCACGCAACTCGTTTAAGCTGTTGCGGCGGATAATTTCCTGTTCACTTAGTTCTAAAACGTTCATATCAGTCTTGTTTCACTCTATTTGGGGACAAAAATACGAAACATTTTTTAAACGAGCGTATTTCTTACCTGATAATTCACTACTTTTGCAGTCGAAAACTAAAACTTAAGCGTGAACTATGACCATACAAAGAACTCCTACAGCGTTAGGAACGGAAGAAATCGGAAAACTTTTGATGCAGTATGCCGTGCCGGCAATCATTGCCATGACCGCTTCCTCCTTATATAATATGGTGGACAGTATTTTTATTGGCCACGGAGTGGGGGCGATGGCTCTCTCTGGTTTGGCGTTGACTTTCCCTTTGATGAATTTGGCGGCGGCTTTCGGCTCGTTGGTGGGCGTGGGTGCTTCTACCTTGATTTCGGTGAAATTGGGCCAACGGGATTATGAGACGGCTCAGACGGTATTGGGTAATGTGTTGGTGTTGAACATTTTGTTCGGGTTGGGCTTTACGGTGCTTGTGCTGCCGTTTCTCGACCCCATCCTTTATTTCTTTGGAGGCAGCGAGGAGACGGTGCCTTACGCCCGTGATTTTATGCAGATAATCTTGTTGGGCAACGTGGTGACTCATATGTATTTGGGGTTGAATGCCGTGTTGCGCGCTTCAGGGCATCCCAAGGAAGCCATGTACGCCACTATCGCTACGGTGGTAGTCAATGTCATTCTGGCTCCTCTGTTTATCTTTGTTTTCGATTGGGGTATCCGCGGAGCGGCCACAGCTACGGTGCTGGCACAGACTATCTCCTTGGTGTGGCAATTGCGCCTCTTCAGCAATCCCAAGGAATTGCTTCACTTCCGCAAAGGAATCTATCGGTTGAGGCGAAACATTGTCAGCAGTTCGCTGGCCATCGGCCTTTCACCTTTTCTGATGAACGTGGCCGCCTGCTTCATAGTCATCCTCATCAACCAAGGGCTGAAGAAGTACGGAGGCGACTTGGCCATTGGTGCATTCGGCATCGCCAACCGTCTTTCGTTTATCATTGTCATGATTGTCATGGGGCTGAACCAAGGCATGCAGCCCATTGCCGGCTATAACTTCGGGGCACAACTTTACGAGCGTGTGACCAAGGTGCTGAAAATTACCATTA
>CALUOV010000152.1 GCA_944322275.1 uncultured Bacteroides sp.
GATAGTTGTCAGGGGCTCCCAAATCCATCGGCACGATGTTTCCCTCGCCGATGTGCAGCTTGAAGGTAGAGGTCGGATCCGGATCGGGTTCGGGCACTACAGGCTCGTCGTCGTCGCTACAAGCCGCCATGCTGAAGGCCAGCAGAACCACGGCTAAAAATTTATACCCGTGCAGCAGGACGCCGCACTTGTTCCAATACTCACTGATTTTCTGTCTGAACATATTCATTACTTTTATATTTAATCGTTATTTTAAGAGTCTGCTATCCGGAAGTATGCAAAAAATCCCCGGCGACATGCGGGTATGACCGGGTCATATGCCGCATCGCACCGGGGACATAAGAGTTCCTCTCCGACCTTGACCGGCAAGGTGAAGGAATGACGTGATTCTAATGATTTATCTGTAGATACAAGGGCTTCAAATATTCTTATGCCCCATTGCGGATTAAAAAAATTATTGTATATTAACGCGCGAAAAGTGTGTGTGTGTGTGTGTTTAAAATAAATCTGCACATATACAAATTTCCAGCCTGTTTTTCAGCCTGAAACACAAGCATATAGCCTCTTCCTCCGCTGTAGGTGAAAGTTCTTTTTTGCCATGTATTTCCTGCTCTTAAATCCATCTTTTTCCGTCTTAATGAAGTTACGCGTTAAAGATACGCATTTTTCTGAATTATCGGGTATCAAAAAAACAAGTTTTTTAGGCAAGCAACAAATCTGATTCAAAAACAAGTTTTTGCAGCGGAAAGAATCAAACAATACTACATCCTACGAAGAATACATACAAACCTGACTATCAACATATTGTGCATATATTCAAAAACGGTTAAGTGTTTTTCCGAAAACAGTTAAGTGTTTTTGGAATTTCAGTTAAGTGTTTGGGCTGTTTTTGTTAAGCGTATCTAGACCGGCCAGGGGATTTTTGCGAAAACAGATGACAAACAAGCATTCCCTTCTTTCACCCCGAACGCAAAAGCTCCGTCTATACGGCAAGCCATCTCATGACACCGGGCCGGACGCCCGGAATCCCCCTCCCATCCGACAGATTTTCCACAGAAGAAAGGCTTTCAGTCTGCCCAAGCCATACGGCTCCACCGATATCCGGTTTTACCTTTTGGACAACTCCGAGGTGTATATATATTTTTAAATAATTAATAATCAGTATATTAAAAACTTAAAACAGAAAACTAACAGTCTGTTGATAAAAAAAAGATTTTTTCTTTTGTCAATTCAAAAAACATTCATAGCTTTGCAAAAACATTCAACTTATTAATATTTTTATTGTGGAAAAGAAAACTTATACGTACGATGAAGCCTACGAAGCATCCCTCCGATACTTCCAGGGTGACGAACTGGCGGCCAGGGTGTGGGTGAACAAATACGCCGTGAAGGATTCTTTCGGGAATATCTACGAGAAATCTCCCGAGGACATGCATTGGCGTATCGCCAACGAGATAGCCCGCATCGAGGCCAAGTATCCCAATCCGCTAAGCGCCGACGAGCTGTTCGGCCTGTTGGATCACTTTAAGTACATCGTTCCGCAAGGCAGCCCCATGACGGGCATCGGCAACGATTATCAGATAGCCTCCTTGTCCAACTGCTTTGTAATCGGCGTAGACGGGGAAGCCGATTCGTATGGAGCCATCTTCAAAATCGACGAAGAGCAGGTGCAACTCATGAAGCGTCGCGGAGGCGTAGGCCACGACCTTTCCCACATTCGTCCCAAAGGATCGCCCGTGAAAAATTCGGCACTGACCTCCACCGGACTGGTGCCTTTCATGGAACGCTACTCCAACTCCACGCGCGAAGTGGCACAAGACGGACGCCGGGGAGCCCTGATGCTGAGCGTGTCCGTCAAACATCCGGACGCGGAAGCCTTCATTGACGCCAAGATGACGGAAGGCAAGGTGACGGGCGCCAACGTGTCCGTCAAACTGGACAATGCCTTCATGCAAGCTGCCATCGACAACCGCTCCTACACGCAGCAGTACCCCATCGACAGCAAGAACCCGATCGTGAAGAAGGAAATCAACGCCAACGAACTGTGGCGGAAGATCGTGCACAACGCCTGGAAATCGGCCGAACCGGGCGTTCTGTTCTGGGACACCATCATCCGCGAGTCGGTGCCCGACTGCTATGCCGACCTGGGCTACAAGACCGTATCCACCAACCCGTGCGGAGAGATACCGTTGTGTCCCTACGACTCGTGCCGCCTGCTGGCCATCAACCTTTATTCTTATGTGGTGAATCCGTTCAAGCCGGACGCTTACTTCGACTTCGAACTCTTTCACAAACACGTGACACTGGCCCAGCGCATCATGGACGACATCATCGACCTGGAACTGGAGAAGATAGAGCGCATCCTGGAAAAAATAGACAGGGACCCCGAAAGCGAGGACGTGAAACATACCGAACGCACCCTGTGGCAAAAGATATACAAAAAGAGCGGACAAGGCCGGCGTACCGGCGTGGGTATCACGGCCGAAGGCGACATGCTGGCCGCCCTGAACCTGCGCTACGGCACGGAAGAAGCAACCGCTTTCTCGGAACAGGTGCAAAAGACCATTGCGCTAAGCGCTTACCACTCGTCCGTAGAAATGGCCAAAGAGCGGGGGGCCTTCGAAATCTACGACACGGAACGCGAGAAGAACAATCCCTTCATCAACCGCCTGCGTGAAGCCGACCCGCAACTGTACGAGGACATGAAGAAGTACGGACGGCGTAACATCGCGTGCCTGACCATCGCCCCCACGGGTACCACCAGCCTGATGACCCAGACGACTTCGGGCATCGAACCGGTGTTCCTGCCTGTGTACAAGCGCCGCCGTAAGGTGAATCCCAACGACACGAACGTGCACATCGACTACGTAGACGAAACGGGAGACGCTTTTGAGGAGTACATCGTCTTCCATCCCAAATTCGTCACCTGGATGGAAGCCAAAGGCTATGACCCCTCCAAGCGGTACACACAAGAGGAAATTGACAAACTGGTGGAAGAATCACCTTACTATAAAGCGACCTCCAACGATGTGGACTGGCTGATGAAGGTCAAGATGCAAGGCCGCATCCAGAAGTGGGTGGACCACTCCATCAGCGTCACCATCAACCTGCCGGCCACTGTGGACGAAGAACTGGTAAACCAACTCTACATCGAGGCATGGCGTTCGGGATGTAAAGGATGTACGGTCTACCGCGACGGCTCACGCTCGGGCGTGCTGCTCTCCACCAAGAGCGACAAGAAAGAAGAACTGCCTCCGTGCAAACCGCCTACGGTCGTAGAGACCCGTCCCAAGGTACTGGAAGCCGACGTGGTACGTTTCCAGAACAACAAAGAGAAATGGGTGGCTTTCGTCGGCCTGATGGACGGACATCCCTATGAGATTTTCACCGGTGTGCTGGATGATGACGAAGGCATCGTGCTGCCCAAAAGCGTGACGAGCGGCCACATCATCAAGAATTACGATGAGAACGGACGCAAGCACTACGACTTCCAGTTTGAGAACAAACGCGGATACAAGGTCACCATCGAAGGCCTGTCCGAGAAGTTCAACAAAGAGTATTGGAACTACGCCAAACTGATTTCGGGCGTATTGCGCTACCGCATGCCCATCGAGCAGGTTATCAAACTGGTAAGCTCGCTCCAGCTGGATAGTGAAAACATCAATACCTGGAAGAACGGCGTAGAACGCGCCCTGAAGAAATATGTATTGGACGGGACGGAAGCCAAAGGGCAGAAATGTCCCAACTGCGGCAACGAGACACTGGTCTATCAGGAAGGCTGCCTGATATGCAAGACGTGCGGAGCTTCCCGATGCGGATAAACACAAACGTTTGCACCCCTTTTTCGGAATTAACATGGCAACGGCTACAATGGCTATCAAGATTATTTCCTATACTTGCATAGCCATTGTAGCTATTGTCTTTTTTAACGAACAAATCTAATCATATGACCGTATCATTTAACATCGAATACCGCACGAACTGGGGAGAAGAAGTCAAAGTACAAGGTTCGGTTCCCGAACTTGGCATGAATGACGCTGGCAAAGCCGTCACCTTACACACCGTAGACGGCATCCATTGGACAACAGATGTAGAAATCTCTTATCCGCCAGAAGGATATATACGTTACAGTTATCACATCTATTATAAAGGCAGTTTGGTACGTAGCGAATGGAGAGGCATATCCCGGACCTTGTACACTCCATCCGCCGACTCCCCCCAAACATACAGATTGGCCGATTGCTGGAAGGACTTGCCGGAACAGCAGTATTTTTACACATCGGCCTTTACCGAGTCGTTACTGGCGCATCGTGAACGCGCAACTGCTCCTGAGACACATACCCGGGGAATTCAAATAAAAGCGTATGCACCCTGTATTGACGACAACCACTGTCTGGCTATCTGCGGAAACCAGAAAGCCTTGGGCAATTGGGATCCGGACAAAGCCGTATTGATGAGTGACATCCATTTCCCCGAATGGCAAGTAGAACTTGATGCGGACACGCTAACATTCCCTCTGGAATACAAGTTCGTACTCTATAAAAAAAGTGAGGGACGCACGGTGGCTTGGGAAAACAACCCCAACCGTTACATAGCCGATCCGCAACTGGAAGCAAATGAAACGTTGGTCATCGGCGACCGTTATGTTTACTTCGGTCTTCCTGCCTGGAAAGGAGCCGGTGTAGCCATACCGGTATTCTCGCTACGCTCCGAAAGAAGTTACGGTGTAGGAGACTTCGGCGACTTGAAACGCATGATAGACTGGACCGTACTGACTCACCAGAAGGTGGTACAAATACTCCCTATCAATGACACCACCATGACGCACACGTGGACAGACTCCTACCCTTATAGCAGCATCTCCATCTACGCTTTCCATCCCATGTACGCCGACCTGGAACAATTGGGCGAACTGCATGATGCGGAGAAAATGACCGAATTCCACAAACGCCGACAGGAACTGAACGCCCTGCCTGCCGTAGATTACGAGGCCGTCAACCGGACCAAATGGGAATACTTCCGGCTGATCTTCGCGCAAGAGGGGGCAAAAGTGCTTGCATCCGATGCCTTCAAAGAGTTTTTCGAGGCCAACAAAGAATGGCTGCAACCCTACGCCGTATTCAGTTACCTGCGCGACGCTTACAAGACACCCGATTTCCGCGAATGGCCCCGTTACAATGCTTATAATCAAGAAGACATCGAACGGCTGTGCCAGCCGGACACAGCCGACTATCCGCACATAGCCATCTACTACTACATCCAGTTCAACCTGCACTTGCAATTGCTGGAAGCCAGCCGCCACGCCCGTGCCCACGGTGTGGTACTAAAAGGAGACATCCCCATCGGCATCAGCCGGAACAGCGTGGAAGCATGGAAAGAGCCCCATTATTTCAACCTGAACGGACAGGCCGGTGCCCCGCCCGATGATTTTTCCGTCAATGGACAAAACTGGAGCCTTCCTACTTACAATTGGGACGTGATGGAGCAGGACGGATATGCCTGGTGGATGAAGCGTTTC
>CALUOV010000153.1 GCA_944322275.1 uncultured Bacteroides sp.
ATGGCAACTATACTGTTTCCATCAACCTTGAAGATGGAACAAAGGTAAGGCACAATGATAAGGATTGTCTTATTCCTTCTACCATTGAAAATTTTGATTATAAGATTACTCAATGCTGTGATATGATGTGTCCCTTCTGTTTTGAATCTTCTTCTCCTGATGGTAAGCACGGGAATATTATGAATCAAAAGTTCATTGATTCATTACACCCGTATACTGAAATTGCCATAGGTGGTGGAAATGCCTTATCTATTTTCCGTAAGTCATCCTCTGTCAGGCTGATGCCAAGGCTTGACGCATTCTCCTCCACGTGGAGGAGAATGCTTGCCTTAGGAATAGCAATGACGTTCGGGATGCGCATCACCCAAGCCAGAATGATTTGCGTAGGAGTGGCATTGTGCAGACGGGCTATTTCCGTCAAGACCTTGTGATTTTTCAGCCGTCCCTCGCCCAATGGAGTATAAGCCATGACAGGGATGCGGTGCGCTTCGCTCCAAGGGATGAGATCGTACTCAATGCCTCGGTCTTTCAGATTATAAAGCACCTGATTGGCAGCGCACTCCATGCCGTAAGGCAATGAAAGGATGTGCTCCATGTCGGCCACATCCAAATTGCTCATGCCCCATTGGAGGATTTTGCCTTCTTGCTTCAGCTCCACCAAGGCGCGGACGGTCTCGGCGAAAGGATAGTGTCCTATCCAATGCAGCAGGTAGAGATCAATATAGTCTGTGCCCAAACGTTGCAGACTTCGTTCGCAGGCTCGCTTCGTCCCCTCGTAACTAGCATTGCCGGGCATGACTTTGCTCATGATGAAGGCACGGTCGCGGCAGTAACGCACGGCCTCACCCACCAAGTCTTCCGTATCGTACATCTCAGCGGTGTCTATCAACGTCATGCCCAAGTCGATGCCCCGACGTAAGGTCCGAATTTCCTCAGCGCGTTGGCGGCCCATCTGATAAGTGCCTTGTCCCAAAGGGCAGACTTGCCGCCCGTCGGGAAAAGTTATCATTCGTTGCTTCATATGTTTTTTGCCTTTATTGATTGCGGGCGCAAAGGTAAAAGAAAAAATGCATGCATACATTGTCTTACGGCTCAATGTACGTTGCTGAAAGGATCATTTCTCATTCTTACGCACAACTTTATTTCATCTATTGGGAATGAGGAATCATCAAGCGTTTCAACATTCAGATAAAAATTAGTATCTTTGTCCCATCAAAATGAGTGCTTCATTCTTTATATTATCTAAATGAAATTATATGCCTGAATCGAATTTTGTAGACTACGTGAAAATATATTGCCGCTCAGGCAAGGGCGGACGAGGTTCCACACACATGCGTCGAGCCAAGTACGTGCCCAAAGGCGGACCGGACGGTGGAGATGGAGGACGGGGGGGAAACATCATCCTACGTGGCAACCGTAACTACTGGACACTGCTGCACTTAAAATACCAGCGGCACGTGCTGGCCGGACACGGTGAAAACGGTTCAAAGAACCGTAGCTTCGGTCGGGACGGTGAAGATAAGGTGATAGAGGTACCCTGTGGCACGGTAGCCTACAACGCCGAGACGGGTGAATACCTGTGCGATATCACCGAGCACGGGCAGGAAGTCATCCTGTTAAAAGGAGGCCGCGGAGGATTGGGCAACTGGCACTTCCGTACAGCTACCAATCAAGCGCCACGCTATGCTCAACCCGGCGAACCGATGCAGGAATTAATGGTGATTCTGGAACTGAAACTACTGGCTGATGTAGGATTGGTGGGTTTCCCCAATGCAGGTAAGTCCACGCTGCTTTCTGCTGTATCGGCCGCCAAACCGAAGATAGCCAACTATCCCTTCACCACGCTAGAACCTAATTTGGGTATCGTGTCCTACCGAGACAATAAGTCGTTCGTCATGGCGGACATACCGGGCATCATCGAGGGGGCCAGCGAGGGTAAAGGACTGGGCTTACGATTCCTGCGCCACATCGAACGAAACTCTCTGCTGCTCTTCATGGTGCCTGCCGATAGCGATGACATTGCCCGCGAATACGACATTTTATTGAATGAATTACGCCGGTTTAACCCCGAAATGTTGGATAAACGGCGAGTGCTGGCTATCACCAAGAGCGACATGCTGGACGAGGAATTGATGAACGAAATTGAGCCTACGCTTCCCACAGACATTCCCCACGTATTCATCTCCTCTATAACCGGAGTGGGCATCAACGTCCTGAAAGACATCCTATGGACGGAACTGAATGAGGAAAGCAACAAAATAGAAGGCCACATCGAAAGCATCGCCCACCGTCCCAAGGACATGAGCCACCTGCAAGAAGAATTGAGAGAAGAAGGAGAAGACGAAGACCTCAGCATCGAATACGTGGATGAAGACGAGGCTGAAGACCTGGAAGACTTTGAATACGAAGAAGACTGGGAAGAGGAGGATAAATAAATGGCACGAACCATTTTGGAAACCGAACATCTCCTGCTGCGCAAACTGACGCAAGATGACTTTGAAGAAACCTGTAAACTGTTACAGGATGCCGAGGTGATGTATGCCTACGAAGGGCCGTTCAGCCGGGAGGAAGTACAAGGATGGATGAACAACCAGTTTCGCCGATACCAGACAAATGGTTTCGGTCTGTGGGGAGTGGTGGAGAAAAGCAGCGAGACCTTAATAGGACAATGCGGCATCACCCTGCAAGGTTACCAAAACGGGCTTGTGCCAGAGATAGGCTATCTGCTACGCCGGGAGTATTGGCACAAAGGATATGCTACCGAGGCCGCCCGTGCTTGTAAGGAATACGCGTTCGATGTCCTGGGATTCTCCACCGTTTATTCCATCATACGTGATACGAATCTGCCTTCCCAACAAGTGGCATTGCGTAACGGTATGCACCGAGTGGACCAAATCATGAAATACTATAAAGAAACGGACATGCCACACATCGTATATAAAGTGGAGAAAGCCATGGACAAGGGACGTATTCAACTATTACGCCACCTGCAATGCGATCCAGGCGTCTGCGCATTCAGCACCTACCGATATGGAGGAGTCAGCACCGGCACATACGCTTCCCTGAATTGTACGCCCTATGTGGGTGATGACCCACAATGCGTACTCCGCAACCAACAAATCCTCGCAGAGGCACTGCCTTGTCGCCCCCTTGAGTTGGTCATTCCTTGGCAGACTCACGAGACGGAAGTGCTCACCATAGACGAAGCCTTTCTGTTCGCTGCACCGGATGAGCGTCACAAGATGTTACAAGGCATCGATGCCCTGGTTACAAACCAACCGGGTATCTGCCTCTGTATCTCTACCGCCGACTGCATACCTGTGTTATTATACGACTGTATCCACCATGCCGTTGCAGCCATTCACGCTGGCTGGCGAGGCACGGTGGCTCACATTATCCTTCGCACACTGAGAAAAATGCACGAACTTTACGGTACCGAAGCCGAAAACCTGAAAGCCGCCATCGGCCCCGGTATTTCTTCCGATGCTTTTGAAGTAGGCAGTGAGGTGTTCGATGCTTTCACCAATGCCGGCCATCCAGTGTATGACATTTCCTCCTATGACCCCGGCAAGAAAAAGGGCCATATAGACTTGTCACGCGCCAACGTCATCGAACTGCAAAACTTCGGTGTGCACGAATCATGTATTCAGTTGTGCGGTCTCTGCACCTACAACCATTCCGATGAATTCTTCTCCGCCCGCAAACTGGGTATCAAGTCCGGGCGAATTCTGTCCGGCATCATGTTAAATACTTAACTTACTAATATACCATAATTATATATGTATCATCTGACCTTATCCAACGAACTGACTTTCCACTGTCCTGCATACCGAGTGGCGGCAGTCTATGCAGAAGTCACCAATACGCCTTTTTGTGAAGAGTTGTGGCAAGAGATTGATGCGTTTACCCAAGAGCTTCGTAAGACAGAAACACCCGACACCATCAAACAACAGCCCGCCATCGCTGCTACCCGCGAGGCTTATCGCAGCTTAGGCAAAGACCCAAGCCGATACCGCCCCAGTGCCGAAGCCTTACGCCGTAGGTTGCTGCGCAGGCTGGAGCTTTATCGCATCGACACATTAGTAGACCTCATCAACCTGGTTTCCCTACGCACGGGCTATAGTATTGGAGGCTTCGATGCGGACAAGATTCAAGGCACTGACTTATGCTTAGGAGTAGGTCGCGCCAACGAATCATTCGAAGGCATCGGTCGCGGTCCGCTCAATATAGAAGGATTGCCTGTATGGCGCGACTCCCAAGGAGGCATCGGCACCCCTACCAGCGATCATGAGCGCACCAAGATGGATGTAAGCACCCACCATATCTTAGCTCTTATCAATAGCTATGACGGAGATGAGGGAAGGTTACGTAAAGCGGCTGAGATGACACAAGTATTGCTTCGGAAGTATGCAGTATCAGATGGAGGATATATTACCTATCTGCATTCAAAAAACAATTGACCATGCAAGTACGCATTGCCGAAGATTGGCGCCAACAGCTACAAGATGAGTTTGACAAGCCCTATTTCAAACAACTGACTGACTTCGTGCGGGAAGAATATGCACACACGCAAGTGCTTCCACCTGGAGGACGTATCTTCTACATCTTCGATCATTGCCCGTTCGATAAAGTAAAAGTAATCATCTTAGGGCAAGACCCCTACCCTACGCCTGGACTCTACTACGGAGTCTGCTTCTCCGTGCCTGAAGGAGTGGCTATCCCCGGCTCTTTGGCCAACATATTCCGTGAGATACACAACGATTTAGGGAAACCCATTCCCCATTCCGGCAACTTAGACAGATGGGTGGCGCAAGGAGTTTTCCCTTTAAATTCGGTTTTGACCGTACGTGCCCACCAAAGCGGTTCGCACCGTGGACATGGATGGGAGACTTTCACCGATGCCGTTATCCGCAAATTGAGCGAAGAACGCCAACATCTGGTATTCATGCTATGGGGCAGTTACGCGAAAGAAAAAGTCAAACTAATAGACACCTCACGTCATCTGATACTGACGGATGCTCATCCCTCTCCTCGCTCCGCTGAACACGGTTTCTTCGGATGTCGCCACTTTAGCCGAGCTAATGTTTACCTGCGACAATACGGCATAGAGGAAATAGACTGGTAAAAAGTAATAGGCAAAAGCACTTATTACCCAAACCTTTTTATTACCTTTGCGAAAAATTGGAGACACAAGTGAATGATAGAAAAGATTATCGTACTCGAAGACATTGACCCCGTCATCTTTTATGGTGTGAACAACGCCAACATGCAACTCATCAAGGCACTGTACCCCAAACTGCGTATCGTGGCACGGGGCAACGTCATCAAGGTGCTGGGCGACGAGGAGGAGATGTGTGCCTTCGAAGAAAACATCATCAAACTGGAAAAACATTGCGCCGAATATAACTCGTTGAAGGAAGAAGCCATCATTGACATCATCAAGGGAAATGCTCCGCAGGCGGAAAAGAGCGGCAACGTCATCGTATTCAGCGTTACGGGCAAACCCAT
>CALUOV010000154.1 GCA_944322275.1 uncultured Bacteroides sp.
AGTGACGGCGGAAGTATTTCTCTTGATAAAATAGTCAGCGTGAAGCGCATGGAGGAAGAACCTACTTCGTATTACCGCATCAACGGGCTGAATTCCGTCTACCTGTCTGTGACGGCTATGGAAACGGCCAACCAGCTGGCTTTGGCAGAAGCTGTGCGGAACGTCATGGACGAAGTGCGCCTGACCATGCCAGAAGGTTACGAAATCCATACCTCCTACGATGCCACCGAGTACATCAGTAAGGAACTGGATACGATCTACTTCCGGACTGCACTGACAGTGCTCATCCTGTTGCTGTTCGTTGCCGTGATTACACGCAACCTGCGTTATCTGTTCCTGATTGTAAGCGGACTGAGCGTCAACATCGCAGTGGCCTTTATCCTTTACTATCTATTTGATTTGGAGATACAGCTCTATTCACTGGCCGGCATCACCATTTCATTGAACTTGGTGATAGACAATATCATCGTCATGACTGACCACATCCTGCGGCGGCACAATCTGAAAGCCTTTATGTCCATATTGGCTGCTACACTGACCACCATGGGGGCCTTGGTCATTATCTTCTTTCTGGATGAGAAGATCCGCCTGAATCTGCAAGACTTTGCAGCCGTTGTCATTATAAACCTCGGCATATCCATCTTGGTAGCCTTGTTCTTCGTTCCGCCCATGATTGAGAAAATAGGGCTGCAACGCGGCAAACCCAAACATCCTCGTCTGTGGGTGAAACGGGGGACGGTGTACTTTACCCGTTTTTATCGCAGGCTGATTGTCGGCCTGTGCCGTTACCGGGTAGCAATGTGTATCGTGTTGCTGTTGGCTTTCGGTTTGCCTGTATTCCTCTTGCCGGAACGGATCGAAAAGGCTGAAGAAAAAGGACGGTGGGCTACATGGTATAATCAGGTATTTGACAATGCCACGTATAAAGAACAGATTAAGCCTGTTGTGGACAAAGCATTAGGGGGTACATTGCGCTTGTTTGTGGAGAAAGTATATAACGGCAGCTATTTCAACCGGGATGAAAATGAGGTCGTGCTTTATGTCAACGCCACTCTGCCCAACGGCAGTACGTTGGACCAAATGAATACGTTGGTGAAAAGAATGGAAACCTACCTGACTGAATTTAAGGAGGTGCGTCAATTTCAGACCTCGGTTTACAATGCCCGTCGGGCAGCCATTCAAATCTACTTCAAAGACGAATACAGTCACACGGGATTTCCTTATACGCTCAAAGCGAACATCATCAGCAAGGCACTCACTTTGGGCGGAGGAAGCTGGAGCGTGTACGGACTGCAAGACCAAGGCTTCAGTAACGATGTGCGTGAGTCAGCCGGAAGTTTCGGGGTTAAAATGTACGGCTACAATTATGACGAGCTGAGCTATTGGGCGGAAGAAATGAAAAAGAAACTGCTTACTCACCGCCGTATTAAAGAGGTGACGGTAAACTCTGAATTTTCCTGGTGGAAAGATGACTACAGCGAATATTTTTTAAACTTTGACAAACGTCGCATGTCCGAAGAGGGACTGAATGCTTATCAGTTGTTTTCTACACTACGGCCCATATTCATGCATGACCAGACAGCCGGGAGCATCATTTATGAAAACAATCTGGAATATCTGCGTCTGAACTCCGTGCAAAGCGACGGTTATGATGTGTGGGCATTGATGGAGGTACCTTTCAGTGTCAACGGGAAGTCATACAAGTTGTCCGACTTCGCCACGCTGGCCAAGGAACAGGCTTCCCAAAAGATAGCTAAAGAAAACCAGCAATACCGCCTGTGTCTGCAATATGAATACATCGGTTCCTCCGAACAAGGGAGGAAACTGCTGGAGAAAGACATTGAGGAGATGAGCCGCCTGTTGCCCATGGGATATACCGTGGAAAGTGACGACTACTATTGGAATTGGGGAGAAAAAAACAACAAGCAATACCTGTTGCTGCTGATAGTCATTTCCATCATTTTCTTTATATCGGCCATTTTGTTCGACTCGCTGAAGCAGCCTTTAGCCATCATCTTCGTGATTCCTATTTCTTATATAGGTGTATTCCTCACGTTCTACCTCTTTGGATTGAACTTCGACCAAGGAGGCTTCGCTTCGTTTGTTTTGCTCTGCGGCATCACGGTGAACGCCAGCATTTACATTCTGAATGAATACAACGCCATCCGAAGGGCATTTCCCAAACTGTCACCGCTACGCGCCTACACAAAAGCATGGAATGTGAAAATTATCCCTATCTTTCTGACTGTGGTTTCCACTATCCTTGGTTTCATTCCATTCCTGATAGGAGAAAAAACATCGTTCTGGTTCCCATTGGCGGCAGGTACCATTGGTGGGCTGGCCATGTCGTTGGTGGGTATCTTTTTCTACCTGCCCGTATTTTGTGCGGGACGGGTGTTTGGAAAGCACAAATAGAAAGCGAAGCCTTTCCTTGATTTAATAGTTGACAAACTTTCCTGGTCCGTTACCGAAAAGATTGTCTCCTAAAGTGGTTATCCCATTACCTGTAACCCGGACCTGGCGCAAACGGTCACATCCCATGAAGGCTCCAAACTCAATAGCTGAGACTTTGGGAGGAAGCTCAAGGGCTGTCAGACGTACACACCCGCTGAAGGCACGTTGTCCAATGGTCCTTAATCCTTTAGGAAGAACGATGTGGAGCAGGTATTTTTTCTGTGTGAAGGTGTATTCGGGTATCTGTGTGGCATTGCACCGGGCCATGTCTATAGACACGAGATTGGGCATGTAGTCACGTATTAATTTAAAGTCTGCTTCATCCATCTTGCCTTCTATCGTGAGAAAATTCACTTCTTTGGGCTGAATGCCTTCCCGTAAGAGGATGCTCGCCAGGCTTTCCATTCTGCCAATCTGCACTTTGGCTACAACCGGATTCCCTTCCAGAATAGCAAAGGTCTTCCAGGATTCTTTGTTTCGGTAATCGTCACTGCAGCCTAGAGGAACAAAAACCGCACTGATACTATCTCCCAAGGCTTCAGGCAGCAGATTGGGAGCTTTTTTACGGCGTATTTGACAGATCTTCAAATTGGTACAACCCTTAAAGGCTCCATCTTCTATATTCTTGGTCTTATCTGAAAGTATGATGTGTTGCAAAGAGCTCTTGCCTGTCCAGGTACTGTCGCTGGTCTGCTTGCAGAAAGCATAAGCAGGTATGCAACCGCTGGGGTAGACATAGAATTTCTCCGAGCGTGTTCCTCCCTTGCCTGCATACATACTGATGCTGGCATTGGAAATGTCGAGCACGCGCAACGATTTGAATTCATCCCGTAAATGACGGAAATCTATTGCATTGAGTTTGCCTTGCAGCGTGAGATCGGTTATTTGGTCCGCTTCTTCTTGGGTAAGCAACTCTACCAACGTACCGGGTTTAGATACATAAAAAGTTCTTTTCTCTTGCGCAAAAGCCCCGGTCGCTACTCCTAATCCGGCGGCTAGTAAAATCGTAATTTTCCAATTCATGCTTTTAGTGTATTATATTGGGAGGTAAAGTTACAGAGTTTTTAGAGCGAATCCTCCGATTAAGCGTTAAAATAACATGTTTAATGTGTAGGTAACTTAACCTGATGTAAAATATAAAAAGTGGGGATGCATCGTTCGATGCACCCCCACACTTAAAAATATAGATATAATAACAACTTCTTGTTATTTCTTCTTCTCAGCTTCCAGTTGTTGCTTCAAAGCGGCCAGAGCATCAATGTCGCCCAGCGTAGTAGAAGCGGTCTGGTTCTGAATAACCGGAGTTTCTTCCTTCTTGCTGGCGTTTGCCTTGCGAGCGGCTTTTCTCTCGGCTCTTTCTTCAGCTTTGGCGGCATCTTCGAACACACGGCTGTGTGATACGATGATACGCTTGGCGTCCTTGTTGAATTCGATCACCTTGAACGGAAGTTTTTCCTCCAGCTGAGCTTGTGTACCATCTTCTTTTACCAAGTGCTTCGGAGTTGCGAAACCTTCTACACCATAGGGCAGGGCTACTACGGCACCCTTGTCCAGCATCTCGATGATAGTACCTTCATGAACAGAACCTACCGTGAAGATTGTTTCGAATACATCCCAAGGATTTTCTTCCAATTGTTTGTGGCCAAGGCTCAGACGACGGTTTTCCTTGTCGATTTCCAGAACTACAACATCAATGTCAGCGCCGATCTGCGTAAATTCAGAGGGGTGTTTGATTTTTTTCGTCCAAGACAGATCAGAGATGTGGATCAAGCCGTCTACACCTTCTTCTACCTCAACGAATACGCCGAAGTTAGTGAAGTTGCGTACTTTGGCCGTATGCTTGCTGCCTACGGGGTATTTTTCTTCGATGGTTTCCCAAGGATCCGGCTTCAGCTGCTTGATGCCCAAAGACATCTTACGCTCTTCGCGATCCAGCGTCAGGATAACGGCCTCTACTTCATCGCCTACCTTCATAAAGTCTTGAGCAGAACGCAGGTGTTGTGACCAAGACATTTCGGATACGTGAATCAGACCTTCTACACCCGGAGCGATTTCGATGAATGCGCCATAGTCGGCCATCACAACCACTTTGCCCTTTACGTGGTCGCCCACCTTCAGGTTCGGGTCGAGAGCGTCCCAAGGATGCGGAGTCAGTTGCTTCAAGCCCAAAGCAATACGCTTCTTCTCGTCATCGAAGTCGAGAATTACCACATTCAACTTCTGGTCGAGTTCTACAACCTCATGCGGATCGCTTACGCGGCCCCAAGACAAGTCGGTGATGTGAATCAGACCGTCTACGCCACCCAAATCGATGAATACACCGTAAGAAGTGATATTCTTGACAGTTCCTTCGAGAACTTGTCCTTTCTCGAGTTTGCTGATGATTTCTTTCTTCTGTTGCTCCAGTTCAGCCTCGATGAGTGCCTTGTGAGAAACAACTACATTCTTGAATTCTTGGTTAATTTTAACCACCTTGAATTCCATTGTCTTACCAACGAATACATCGTAGTCGCGGATGGGCTTCACATCGATTTGAGAACCGGGCAAGAACGCCTCGATGCCAAATACGTCTACAATCATACCACCCTTTGTGCGGCACTTGATGTACCCCTTGATGATTTCCTGGTTTTCCAAAGCTGCGTTCACACGGTCCCAAGAACGGGCTGCACGAGCCTTGCGGTGTGACAACACCAGTTGTCCCTTCTTGTCCTCTTGATTTTCGATGTACACCTCAACGGTATCACCTATCTTCAAGTCAGGATTGTAACGGAATTCACTCATCGGA
>CALUOV010000155.1 GCA_944322275.1 uncultured Bacteroides sp.
AGTCGATGGTGCCGATACACGCTATGCCGTGGAGGAGGGTACCGCCGGACTGAAGTTCAACTACGAGAACGGCGACCAAATCGGTGCGGCCATCATCGACGACTATGAGGCGGGTAAAAAACCGGCCGAATGGGAGGTTGTAAATGGCTTGGGTGGCGTGAGTACCCCGTTTACTTACGATGCAAGCACCGGTGTATGGTCTTCCGTAAGCTCTATCGGTGTGGGTCACTACATATTCGCATACCCCTACAATGCGAGAAATATTCAGCGCGATGCCGTAGGTTATGAGCTTCCCGTTATTCAGAAACTGTATCAGGAGGAAGACGGTGAAGTTGACCTGAACGCAGCCATTGAGAGAGGCAATATGGCTATCTTCTCTACTTTGCTGGAAGATGAGGAAGATGTCAATGTACAGGCTTACATGCGTAACATGTTCGCTTATCCGACTTTCCGCGTCAACATCGACAACGGAGAAAAAGCCAGCACCGTTTCACAGATTGTTTTGGAATATCAAGAAAACGGTGACCAAAGCAAAGGTTTCGTTGTTAAGAGCGGTTTGAATAACCCGAAGGTGTACGCCTACTTCAGCGATGACGATGATGTGGCTTTGAATGACCACTATGATGCCAAGACAAAGACGACAGATTGGGATGCCGTACAGACTGCCGACTTGATTCTGGATCCTACTGATCAAGGTCAAAGCGCTTACCTGACCGATGTAGAGAACAGCTGGAGCAAATATATCATTGCGAAGTTCCCGAAAGGAACGGAATTCCAACGTGACGGCAACACGGACAACAAGTATGTTGATGTTCGCTTCATGATTCCGGGCGCATTGAATACTGAGTATAATGGCGGAAAGTTGCAGATGTATATCTACACCGATAACGGTATCTTCTATATCAGTGACGTATGGAAAGCAATCAAGTGGAATAAGACTACAGACAATGCTACTAGGAAAAGAGCGTTGGCCCGTAACACTTCTTACACGCTGACTTTGGACAAGGAAGCTGTGAAAGATGGCGGCAAGTACATCGTGACAACTGTTGACGACTGGAATGAACTGGTTAGCGAATATGGTAATTCTAAGAACTTCACTGCTAAGAGTCCTCTGCGCGTTGAAATCGTAGGCGATGAGTTTGCGTTCGGCGAAGACACCGAGATGCCTGAAGTGGCTATCTTTGAGATAAGCACTCCCGTGAGCGTGAAGGGCGATGTGACCATGAGCAATGTACAGGTAAAGGGAACTGTTACCATTGAAAAAGGCGCAACGCTGACTACCAGCGCCAAGTTTGCTGCCAACGTGGTTGAAAACGAAGGTACATTGGTTATCGATGTAGCCCGCAACGCCAACAATAAGATTGTGAACTATGGTGGTGCCACCAACTTCCAGGGTATCACAGCCATATTCAACGAAGGAACACTGGAAGTAAACGAGAAGGCTGTAGCTACTTTCAAGCTGTACAACGAAGCTGAAGCAACGGTGACTAACAACGGTGAAATCAGCATCCAAAATACTGATGATGAAGGACGTACGGCTGACAATGGCAGTGATCTGTATGGTAACCTCGGTACGATCGAGAACGATGGTGAAATCAACATCATCGGTGACTTCTACAATACAACTGAGTATGCTAAGGCTGAAGCAGGTAAAGATCCTGAAGTGGTTAATGCCGGAGTCATCGAAAATAAATCTGGGGCCAAAATCTTGACTTCGAACACTGTAAACTGTGAATTGGCAAATTATGCCGTTATCAACAATGCAGGTGAGATGACCAGCAGCAACAAGAATGGTAAGATTGTGAACTACAACGAAATGAATGTGGAGACAACTTCCACTACTTACATCACTACAAACGATGTGGATGGTGTGATTGTTGTGAAGAGTGTTGACACAGACAATCTTTCTATTGAGAACAGCAACGGTTTGATTAAGTACACTACGAAGGCCGCTACAGACAACTTCAAGGATTCACAAATCAACTGGTTGGTTATCGATCCTTCCGTTACGGCTTACACCGTAGTACGCACGGATGGCAAAACGTTCAAGCAAATCACGACTCAGGGCAATGTAACCTTGTCTTACGGTCAGGACAGCAGTAAAAAAGACACTCCGGAAACTGTAAACAGCAAGCTGATTGTTGAAAAGGGCACTATGAAGGTTGGTTCTAACATGACAGTAGTAGCAGTAGCTGTGAAGAAGAACGCTACAATCGATGTTCCTGCTACCAAGATCATGACTATCAGCGGCAATACTTTGGATGAACTGAAGGGTAGCATCATCGTTGGTGGTGAGCTGAATATGGAAAATATCGCATACGACACTAAGTATGATGTAAGAGATTATGGTGGCAAGGGTGTAGTAACTTGGAAAGACGTTGACGCTGCTAACCTGAAAGAAGCAATGGGTAAAGCTGTAGCTCTTTGGGGTGACAATTTTGATGATTACATCAGTGCAAAGACTTATTATGACGGAAATCCCTATGATGTAGCAAAGTTCGCTGAAACTATGGCCGTATGGGCTAATCAAAATGCTGATCAAGCACAAAATGCGGATCAAAAAGCTGACATCGAAGCTGCTCAAGCATTGGCTAAAGTGTTGGAGATTAAAGCAGAAGATTACAGTAAAAAAGACGCTTGGTTGGAAGTCTTGACTACAGACGATGAACACAAAGTTGCCATCTCCACTTTCACAACAGCTATCGATGACCTGGTGGAGGGCGAAGTTAATGACTTGAAGAAAGTGATAGTAAAAGATGATGCGTTTGTTGGCTTGACACTAAAGAGAAATAACACCAAGTTCTTCGAGGACCAAACAGATGCTTACAATGACCTTCGTGAAGCTATTGCAAAAGCCCAAAATCTTGCGGACTCTTATCTGATTCAGGCTGGCGCATGGGCATTGACAGATAGCGAGATAGAAGGATATCTGAACGAAACTGGAGGAGAAGCTCCTTACATGTATGTTTGGGACGGTTCTAAGGTTGACGAAGCAGTCGCTTTATGGACTACTTATACAGCCATACCTGAACTGGATGCTGTAAGCTACGCAAAAGCGCAAACTAAAAATGGAGCGAATTTGGTAAGTTGGATAAATGCAGCTCTTAGTCTGACTTCAACAAATAATCCAAATATTACAGCAATACATAATAAACTCTCAGATCTTGGAATAGATGCCAAAAATGCTAGTGAGAAAGTAGGCGGATATAGCTCAGAACAGATCACTTTGTGTATAAATGGTCTTCAGGACTAATAAAGAAGTGATACATTAAATAGAGACAATCCCGACAAGGCCCGACCTTGCCGGGATTTCTTTTTTGCCTTATTCATGCTTTAGTACGGACGATGCATCAGTTTAGTCCGATTAAACTGTCGGTTTAGTCCGACTAAACCATCAGTTTATCACTACTAAACTGAGAGTTTATCCGTACTAAACTGCAATAAATTCATAATCTGAATTCTCCCCTGCTAAAACCCTTATGAAATACGGGTAAAAGGCTTGAAGAACCGCATTGATGGTGAAATACTGCCACTTGCGGTTCTTTTGCAATCAGGAATAAGGCCGCCTTCGGCGGGACGCGAGGCTCAGAAGTAAGTGGATACCGCATAGAGCGGCACGTTTGTCATCCAGCCCTGTTCCCGGTAGTCGGACATGGAAAAGCGGAGTCCATGCATCTCCGGATGTGAAGTCACGAACGTGGAAAGCGATTTGGAACGGAGATTCTCTTCCGCTTTCGCCTCAATGGGGACAATCGAGGTACCCTGCTGCACGAGGAAGTCTATTTCCAGTTTGGCATCGTTGCTGTAATAAAAGACTGAGGCGTTTCGGGCGGCGACCAACTGGCTCATCACATAATTCTCCGTGAAAGCCCCTTTCGACTCTTCCATGCCGTTGCGGGCTACCAGAAGGTTCTCCGGTGGTGTCTCGCTCATCGCCCCCAGCAACCCGCAGTCCAGCAGAAACAGTTTGAAACTTGCGATATCCGCATAGAATTTCAGCGGCATTTTAGGCTCACGTACCCTTTCCGCCTTATAAACAAGGCCCGCATCCATCAGCCACTGGATAGCCGTCTCAAACTCTTTAGCCCTCCCTCCGGGCTTGGCCACTCCATATATGAACTTTTTGTTTTCCTTTACCAGCTGGGAAGGCATGGAATGCCACACCATGTTGATGCGGTTGGACTCGCTGACCGAGACATGCTTGGAAAAATCTTTCTGATAGGTAAAAAGAATATTGTCCTGCACCTCCCGGACTTTCCAGGCGTCATTCGTAGCAACGAATTCACCTACCGCTTCCGGCATTCCGCCAACGAAATAATATTCACGCAATATTTTAATATATTCATTCCTTAACAGTTTGACGGTATCCCAGTCTTTGCCTCTCAGCAAGTCGGCCATTTGCCGCTGTCCCCTGGCAAGCAGAAACTCGTCGAACGTCATGGGGTAGATGTGCAGCACATCCGCCTTGCCTACAGGAAACGATTCCCCTCTATGCATGGCAATCCCCAACAGGGAGCCTGCAACGGCCACATGATACTGCGGTGCATTCTCACAAAAATACTTCAAGGCGGACAGTCCCCTTTCGACTTCTTGAATCTCGTCCAAGATTATCAAAGTCTTTCCGGGCACTATCGTCTGTTGAGTGATAGCTCCGACAGCCAGCAGGATACGCCTCATGTCAAAGTCTTGCATGAATAAATCCTTGGCCATATTGTTGCCGTCACAATTGATATATGCGACATTGTCAAATTCCATCTCACCAAACTTCTTAAGAATGTATGTCTTTCCCACTTGGCGTGCCCCCGCCAGGATCAAAGGTTTCCGCCGTTGCTTCACTTTCCATTCCTTTAACTTTTCTACAATGTTCCTATACATAATCAGCGTTGTTTATAACTCCATGATTGCAAAATTACATATTTCCAACCGAACATACAAGCGCAAGTTACGCATTTTCGACCGAACATTCTCTCCTTTATTACACATATCCGACCATTTACAGCCTAGCCCTGCAAGGTTTGTCAACACTTTTCTTTCTCCTACACCCCTCCAATCAGATTTGGGAAATTTGTATGTTACTTTGTGGCCTGAAATGTGCCCGGCAGGCATGTGTGGATGAGATTCTGAGGGG
>CALUOV010000156.1 GCA_944322275.1 uncultured Bacteroides sp.
AATATTTGACGGCGTTGTCTATGAGGTTAGAAAGGACTTCGCGCAAGCAGAAGGAATCGGCCATGACGCATAGCTGTTCATCGCAAGCGATACCGAATGTGATGGGCTTCGGGACTTTCAAGCGGAATTTGCCGGCAAGGTCTTCCAAGAGCGGGCGCAGGGCAACGGATGTCCGGTGTAGCTCCAGTTCGCCACGCTCTATTTGCGTCAATGTTACCACACGGTCGGAGAGGGTAAGCAAGTGTTCACATTCGGCCAGCATAGCTTTACGAAGCCCCTCGACACGGTCAGGCTTGTCGGCCATACGCCCGCTTGCCATGATTTGCGTACCCATTAAGACAGATTGCAGGGGCGATTTCATGTCGTGTATCATGGAGTAGGTAAAATCTTCACGGAATTGCCCTAACTTACGCAAGCGACGCCCTACTATCCACAAGCCAACGATGCAGGCCAAAATGAAGAGGGAAAGAAGCCATAAGGAGATGAACAGATACCATGCCGAATGGAAAATGTAGCTGAGAGGAGCAGGCACTACGCCTTCCATCCATTGTGTCCGCTTTTTGTTTACAGCAACGGGATGGGTGAGCAAGGCTTTTCCGATGGTAGTCAGAATAAGGGTCTTGTCCGTCAGTCTTTCGGAAGCCCGGCTGAAGAAATGGATGCGTCCGGCGGGCAACCCTTTCTCTTGCAAGAGAGTATTGAAGACGGAATCCATATAAACGCTGTCCATCGGAACGTAGGTGCAACCGGCTTCCGCGAAAATATCTTGATTATTGTAGGCTCGCCGGATGCGGGCGTTCTCTTTCATGTTCATTCCGCCCCGCCGAACAAAGGCGTAGCCTATGCGAAGCTTTGACAAGTCCTTTGCTTCGGAAAGCCAAGAGGCATATTGGGTGCTGCAAAAGTCCGTGACGGTCTTTACCCGGGGATGGGAAGGAAGCGAGTCTGTCAACCGTTGATAGCGCCGTGTGGTTTCTTCCACGAATGCTTCTTCAAAGCAAACCTGTACCTCGTGCGCCAAGACCGAGCGCTGCTCCCGGTAGACATAGCCTCCCCAAAGAAAAGTCAATAGCAAAGACCCCGCTAAAGCAAGCACCAAGAGATAAAGCGATGAGAAAGAGCGGCCTTTATGCGCCTGGGCATCTTTTTGCTTGGCGTGTGTCAGGGTGGTTTCCGTAACGGTAAGCAATTGCTGGCCAGTCTCGTGCGCCAGCTCCCAACGATTGGCTTCTATGTCAGACTTCATCTGCCGGACGGGCACTTCCATCTCTTTGGCTTGCCGATAAAACTCCTTTCTTTGTCCATCAATGGACAATTGCTCTTTCTGTAATTTGCGTGTCCGGATGATGAAGGGAATAATAACCGCCAAGGCAAGCAGCAACGTAACGATGTAGAACCCCAGCATCCGTCCCATATATCCCCGGCAAAAAGGCTGATGGAGATGAGCCTCTACGGCAACGCCTTTCGCTTCGTGCAAGTAGGCTTTCTCGGAAGTGACATATAGCCCAGGCATCTGCTGCCGTTCGGGCACATCGGGTGAGCATTGCAAGGTTTCTTCCGTATGTACGTTGAACTTGCGAATCATGATTTCTCCTTCCACTCCGTCATAGCGCAATTCTTTCTCTAATTCGAAGCGGAGAGCATCGAGTGACATTTCCGATTGACCGTAAGCGTCTTGCAGGATGGCGGAAGTCTGTTGCGAGGTATAGAAGCTATATAGCTCTTCATTTTGCAGATAGATGGAATCGGCAGGTGTGTAAATCAAATGAGTGACGGTCCCGTCAGGGTAAGGAAGGGCATTGACCTGTTCGTCCACCAAAAAGTCGAACGCTTTCCGGAAAGCCGCCTTTAACACCACATCGGTTTTCTCCCTCAGTGAGTAATAGGCATATCCTGCCCCCGCCACTTGAAAGAGGATGATGAGCAGCAAAGTGCCAACCGTCAGTCGAATGATGTTTCTTACTTTCATAGAATAATCAATGCCACAAATTTACGATTTTTCGAAAAAATGAAAGCGGTAAACGATACTCTTTGGGAGAGTTAACGTTTATTAAGGGTCTTCGTATGCAGTATTTCCCGCTCTGCGGCCTTTATAAATGCGAAAGACTAACTTAACCTAAACAAGAAAAGCAAATATGAAAAGAGATTTTAAATTCTGCCGTCTGTGGATGGCATGTATGATAGCAGGAACCGCCTTAACTTTTACCGCATGTAGCGATGACGATGAACCAACTCCAACAGGACCGAAAGTGGAAGACGTGTATGGCGATTACACCGGAACAATGATTTCAGAAGTTGCTGAGGCAGCCACAGAAGCCGATGAGGGCGAAGAGACAGAAGGCATAGCCATCGATGCGACATTGCGCAACGATACGGTCTACTTTACCGATTTTCCGGTGCGTGACCTGATTGCGTCCGTTGTGGGTGAAGAGTCGGCCGACCAAATTGTTGAAGCCATCGGAACAGTCAGCTACAAAGTGGGTTACAAGTCAAGCATGACTACAGCCAAAGACAGCGTCTATATGGAAATGTCGCCCAAACCGCTCGAGCTTACCATCCCTATGAATGAAGAAAATGCCATGACTGTGTCTGTAGAAATCTCCGCTGTTCATAAAGGTAATTATGAATTTGAGACCAAGAACCTTAACATGGAGTTGAAAGCAGAAAAAGTGTTGATAAACGAGCAGGAATTCCCGACATTCCCAGCAACAGACTTTACTTTTGAGATGAAAAAGAAATAAATAGAGCAAGAAGAGAATTTATAGAGATAATGTAGTAACTTTGAGTTAGTCTGATATTGAAAGAGGAGAGTAGCGGATATAAGCGTTCTCCTCTTTTTTTCCGTCAATGGGAAATGCGCTCAATGAGAGTAAAAAATAAGCAAATCGTACTCTCTTTAAGTGCATTTGTATTATTTTTGTCCTAAAATAATTCATGTCACAAATTGCACATACAGCTATGCAAAAGAACATTTGGATTACAATAACAATCGCATTGATTGCTTGTTCTCCTGGACTTGCAGGCAATCTGCCTACAATTCATATCACAACAAGAGATAGTTCTGCCATCACTTCACGGGAGATTTGGAAAGAAAATGCATCTCTGCAAATTGTTATGCCGGACGGTAGTGTTTCCTATCAATCCGATAAAGTGGCCATTCGGGCCCGTGGACATTCTACATTCAGTAAGCCTAAAAAACCTTTTGCGCTCAAGCTGGAGAATGCGGCACCGCTCTTGGGGATGGAGGCGGACAAACGATGGGTATTATTGGCAAACTTTATGGATCATAGTCTATTACGCAACAGCTTGGCTCTTGCTATTGCCCGACAGACTTCTTTAGAGTGGACTCCTGACAGCCGATTGGTGGATGTAGTAGTCAACGGGAAGCTGCAAGGATGCTACCTGTTATGTGAGTCGGTACGTGTCAGTAAACATAGAGTAAATCTCAATAAGGAAGATGGCTTCCTTATTGAGATGGATAGTTATCCCAGTGACGAATATCGTTTTGAAACGATTCATCGGCATCTCCCCGTTAACGTTAAGCATCCAAAAAATCCGACGAAGGAGCAGATACAGGATGTAGAGGCTTGCCTGAAACAAATAGAAAGCCTTTTGTACGGTGAAAAGACGGATTTAAGCATTCTCTATCGTGATTACATTGATATGGATTCTTTTGTTGACTGGTGGTTGGTACATGAACTGACGCAAAATGCCGAACCCAATGGCCCGCGAAGCTGCTATATGTATAAGGGAAAAGACAGATTGCTGAAAGCGGGACCGGTATGGGATTTTGATTTGTCTTTTATCACTGTCGGGCTGGATGCCGGTGGTGATCTTCGTCCTTCGCGTTTAAAGCGTACGGATGTCGTTCTGCTGACGGGTGACAGCATTTATAACAGGAACGCCCTATGGTATGATCGGTTACTCCAAGATTCTGTATTCACAAACCGCATAAAAGAACGTTGGAAAGAATTGGAGCCGAAATTCTTATCGCTCTTTGAAGACTTCGATGACTGGCAGACACTGATAAAACCCTCCGCCCTCACTGATGAGCAATTATGGCAAGAGCAAGACCCAGCGCGTTTCGATACTTTTACGGATTGGAAATCGTCTGTTGCCAATCTGCGGGAGGTGTATCGTTATCGGATAAACAGCCTCCACAATGTATTGTATGTGCCATGAAACACCATCTCAACATACTGCATTCCCAATGCGACTAGTGATTGTACGCATGACAATTATAATTCTATAATCTAGCGATTACTAATCGTATCGGGAAGTCAGTCATATTATCTATCCAGATTCAGCTTCAACATCTCTTCGATATACTCACGCGTATTGCTCAAGCGGGGAATCTTGTGCTGCCCGCCCAGCTTACCTTTCTGGTCCAACCAATCGTGGAAGAGACCTTGGCGGGCAACGATGATTTCCAACGGTTGCAAAGCTAAGTCGTTCTGGCGTTTGGCTTCATAGTCGGAATTGACTTCCTTCAACGTATCGTCCAAGATACGGGCAAACGTGTTCAGGTCATCAGGCATTTGGGCGAACTCTATCAGCCACTGGTGGCGACATTTGGCGTGCTCGTCCATAAAGACGGGAGCGGCGGAGTAGTCGGTAATTTGCGCTCCTGTAGCAGCGCAAGCTTTGGCCAGTCCTTTTTCCGCATTGTCCACTATCAGCTCTTCGCCAAAGGCGTTGATGAAATGTTTCGTGCGACCAGTGATGATGAATTTATACGGGTGGTTATTGGTAAACTTCACCGTATCGCCTATCATGTAGCGCCAAAGTCCGGCCGAAGTGGAGATAACCATGGCATAGTTCTTTCCCAGCTCCACTTCCTCCAACGGGTACACACGCGGATTGTCTTTGCCCACATCTTCCAACGGAATGAATTCGTAGAATACACCGTAGTCTATCATCAGCAACATAGACGGGTCGGTAGGGTCGTTTTGCGTGCCGAAATAACCTTCTGAGGCGTTGTAAGTTTCCACATAGTGCATCTTGGGACATTGTATCAATTGTTTGTATTGTTCACGATTGTGAGTAAATGACACT
>CALUOV010000157.1 GCA_944322275.1 uncultured Bacteroides sp.
ATCTTGATGTAATGTGTTTGCTCATGATGTCTCCCAAGATTGTTATTCTTACGAATGATTGGGTCTGGCATAATCCATTTTATGGTGCTATTATCCGCGCGGCAGAATTTTATCCGATTTCGGATGGTATAGATAAAAATCTGACACGGCTGACGGAATTGGTGAACCGAGGTTATTCAGTAGTGATTTTTCCGGAAGGTACACGTGAGACCGGACGTGATATCATGCATTTTCACAAAGGGGCGTTTTATTTAGCTAAAATGTTGAAAATAGATATTCTGCCTGTCATGATACATGGCCTTGTGGATGTGCTTCCCAAACGTGATTTTATGCTTCGTCGAGGGAAGATAACAGTCGAGGTACATCAGAGAATGACGTTTGACGAGATAAACGGCTATGACGAACGTGCGCTTAGAACATTATGGTTTAAATGGTATGTCCGACAATACCGCATGATGAGTCGCCGCATAGAAGATGTTGAGTATTGCATACCTTATGTGAAATATAAATATATGTATAAGGGAATCGATGTAGAACGCCGATGCAAGAAAATGTTGAAAATGATTGCCAATAATCCTGCGTTAATAGAACAATATAAGACTCAAGGTGGAGAAATCTATATCCCTCATAGTGGACAAGGTGAGATTGCTTGGATTGCCGCACTTACACACCCTGAATGCGAAGTGTATGCTTATGAGGCCGACCAAGACCTGCATGCAATAGCAGAAAATACCTATGGGAAGCCCTCTAATTTGCATTTTGTGAATAAAGATTTAGAATAAGCATGAGGAAAAAGGTGATTATAATAGGAAGTGGGTTAGGAGGCCTTTCGTCGGGCGTGTTTCTGGCTAAAGCAGGTTATGATGTGACTATACTGGAACAATCGTCTCGTGTAGGAGGATGTTTGCAGTGTTTTACGAGAAAAGGCGTGAAATTTGAAACAGGTATGCATTTTATTGGGAGTGCGGAGAAAGGGCAAACTCTTAATAACCTCATCAATGCTTTAGAGATAAACGATAAAATTCAACTGTCTCGCCTGAATACCGACGGTTATGATGTGATATCACTTTGGGGCAATAAATATAAATTCGCTAACGGGCGTGAGGCATTTATAGAACAGATGGCTGAGTATTTCCCTCACCAACGGCAGAACCTTGAATCTTATTGGACGTTGGTGGAGAGCGTGGCAAACTCATCTTCCGTACATACTTTGCAGTTTAATAAGGGGAAATCTGCAACAGAAATAGAATACCAGATGCGTTCTATTGATGAAGTGATAGATAATGTGGTTACTGACCCTCAATTAGCGGAAGTCTTGGTAGGTAATTTACCGCTTTATGCCGGAGAGAAAGGGAAGACCCCTTTCAGTACCCATGCTTTTATCATGGATTTCTATAATCAAAGTTCTTTTCGTATTGTGGGCGGTAGCGATTATATCGCAAAAGCGTTACAAGAGGTTGTAGAGAAATATGGGGGGCAAGTTTGCTTGAGGAAAAAGGTAGATAAAATAGTTTGTAATAATACGCATGCCACAGGTGTGGTGTGTACAGATGGCTCAAGTTATCCTGCAGATATTATCATCTCCAGCACCCATCCGCTTCGGACATTGGAAATGCTTGGTGATACACCTCTTATACGTCATGCTTATCGGCAACGGTTAAAGAGTATGACTCAAACGATAGGTGGATTTGCGCTATACTTGCATTTTAAGGAGGACAAGGTTCCTTATATGAATTATAATTATTATGCCTATACTCAGGAATCGCCTTGGAATTGTGAATCTTATACGTGGGATAATTGGCCCAAAGGGTATTTATACATGCATTTTTGCCATGAACCGTCTCCGAAATTCGCAAAGGCAGGTGTGGTGCTCTCTTATATGAAGATGGAGGATGTAAAGCAATGGGAAGGTACAGAAACCGGTAAAAGAGGATCCAGCTATGAAGACTTTAAAAAGCGCCATGCCGAACGGTTGATAGAATCTTTGGAAAAAGAGTTTCCGGGCATTAGCGAAAATATTGCAGCCTATTATACTTCCACTCCTTTAACTTATGTAGATTATACAGGTACGGAAGATGGCTCAATATATGGCATAGCGAAAGATGTGAGTAAAGGTGCGGGCGGAAGAGTGTCACATCGTACTCGTATACCGAATTTGTTGTTTACCGGTCAGAACGTTAATTCTCATGGAATGTTGGGCACACTTGTGGGTACAGTGATAACTTGCAGTGAAATTATTGGCGAACAGAAACTCTATGATTATATTGCAAATCCTTTAGATAATACCTTGGGATGAAAAAAACAGTAATTGTTATAGGAGGAGGGATGGGAGGATTGTTTACTGGAGCTTTCTTGAGCAAAGAAGGTTTTAAGGTGACAATTCTCGAAAAGAATGCTACGATTGGCGGCGGGTTGCAATGTTTTAAGCGCAATGGGACAAGTTTTGAAACAGGAATGCATATACTCGGAGGTTTTCAACCAGGAGGTACTCTCAATCGGATATGTACTTATCTTGGAATTTTGGATAAACTTCAGATGCAATTTACTGATGTAGATGCGATGGATTCCATCATTTATGGAGAAGACGGTCGTTGCTATACATTGCCGGGCGGGAAAGAAGCCTTTACAAATTATTTGAAGGAACAGTTCCCAGCTGAAGCAGATGGGATACAGCAATATATGGATGCTTTGTATTCGCTTTGTGAAGAAATTGATTTATTCAATTTGCGTAATGGTAAGGGGCATTTATTTGCACATAACGACTTATTCTTTATGCCGACAGATAAGTTTATAGCAAGATATGTTACCAATGGCCGATTACGTGAGCTGCTGGCTTATATGAGTCCGATGTATGGAGGTGTAGCCGGTCATACACCTGTCTATATTCATGCTATGATAAACGTGCTATATATCAATGGATCCAGTCAATTTATCGGTGGAAGTCAACAGTTGGCTGATTGTTTGGCAGATATTATAGTGAGCAATGGGGGACAAGTTATTAGCGGAGATGCTGTGTCACACATCGAAGTATGTGATAGGATTGTAAATAGAGTCATTACGCAGAGTGAGAAGGAATATCGTGCCGATTGGTATATTAGTGACGTACATCCTGATACGCTTTTTTCGCTGACAAGTGACGGCGCTTTCCCTAAATCCTATGTGAACAGAGTACGGAGCATACCCAATACGTATTCTGCTTTTAGCGTATATCTAAAGTTTAAACCGGAAACTCAGCCTTACGTAAATCATCCTTGTTATTATCAGGCGAATTATGAAACGGTCTGGCAATTAGGGAATTATGATGAGGCTAATTTCCCTCAAGGATTTATGTATATTACTCCTCCTTCGCATAATCAGGGACCATGGGCGGAGCGCATGATTGTAAATTGTGTAATGCCGTTCGATCCTGTACGCAAATGGGAACATACTACAGTCGGTCATCGAGGGGCTGATTATAAATCTTGGAAAGAACGTCTGATGAATAAAGTGATAGATATATTAAATACATTACATCCAGGTTTTAGAGATTCTATAGAAATGGTTTTTGCGTCATCACCACTCACGATACGTGATTATTATGGTGTGAAAGATGGCAGCTTATACGGACATCAATGGGATTGTGAAAATATGATACAATCCCAAATGCCTATTGTAACTAAAGTGCGGAATCTGTTGCTTACGGGGCAGAATGTAAACTTGCATGGCATATGCGGCGTTCCTCTGACTGCAATTGAAACTGCAGAAACGATTGTGGGATATGGAACGATAGTTGAGAAAATAAGTAAAATTAAATAATAAGTCGTTATGGATTCTAGTACTATTAATCTTAAATTGATTTATCCTAAATGGAAAAAATTACCGGGTCAGACAACTTTCAATTTACCGCCCCATGGTCCTGTTGCCTTTGCTGCGACATTGCCCGACTATGTAAATATCTCTTTTACAGATGAAAATGTAGAAGAGATCAATTTTGATGAGCCTTGTGATTTGGTAGCCTTATCGATGATGCTTTCTACACAAGTAAAGCGCGGCTGGGAAATTGCAGCAGAGTTCCAGAAACGTGGAAAGAAAGTAATAGCAGGAGGCATTGCTACCATGCTTCATGCAGAAGAGATGGTAGAACATCTTGATAGTGTCTTTTTAGGTGAGGCTGAAGGACGAAGCGGGCAAATGATACAGGATTGGCGAAACGGTTGTCTTAAGAAAGTATACAATTACATGCTTCAGTTTCCGCCGATTGAGGATGTAGGTCCGTGCCGTAGAGACCTTTATAAGCGAGAACTTTATAATCATAAAGGGGTGCCGATGGTTGATTTGTTTCATGCATCTCGTGGTTGCCGTTTCTCGTGTTATCCTTGTGCTGTCAGTTATCTGGGTGGACGTGTCTTCCGGCCTCGTCCGATAGATAAGGTAGTTGAAGACATGGCAAACATAGATAATAACAGATTGTTTATTGTTGACAATTCGTTAGCGCAAAACAAACAATGGGAAAAAGAACTTTTTACGGCGATTGCTCCGCTTAAAAAGAAATGGATTAGCCACACCATTGAGGATGATCCGGAAATTTTGGATCTTGCGGCTAAAGCCGGTGCGTGGTATGTTTATCAAGCTGTTTATGATACTTCTGATTATATAAAGGAACGAATAAAGCGTTATCATGATTATGGTATAGGAGTAGAAGGGACAATTTTATTAGGGCTTGATAATCAAACGGAAGACGATTGCAAACGTTTGATTGATTTCTTAGGTGAAATAGACCTTGATTTGGCGGAATTTACCGTGTTGACTCCATTCCCTCACACTAAAACCTATGATGATTTATTACGTCAAGGTCGAATCTTTGATTTTGACTGGAATCATTATAATGCAGGACAAGTCGTATTCCAGCCTAAACACATGTCTCCCGAGAAGCTTCAAGAATTGTATGATTATGCTTGGAAAACATTCTATAAAGATGAAAGTCAGGAATTGAAAATGTTCCGTTTGTTCTGTAATGTAGCAATGCGCGAGATGGAAGAAGGAACTTATCGTCCGCGTGACCGACGTT
>CALUOV010000158.1 GCA_944322275.1 uncultured Bacteroides sp.
GTTGGCCGGACTGGCACCTGCCTACCGGGCCATGGCGGTCAAACCCATAGAAGCGATAAGGGATGAATAAAAAAGTGCACCCACCACACGGCACAGTGGTGCACCCACCACACGGCACAGTGGGTATTCGGTCATAAGTTATAGATAAAATAACAATTAAACGTAATAATAAGATGAAGACAAAGAAAGTATTTAAGATTACACTGCTCACAATTGTGGGACTGGTGTTCATTTGGACCTTCGTATTCCTGTGGCAGAAGTCGCAGCCGGAGAAGGTGGTCTACGAGATAGTCAGTCCCGAAGTGACCGACCTGGAGAAGACTACCGTGGCCACGGGCAAGGTGGAACCCCGTGACGAGGTGGAGATAAAACCTCAGATATCCGGCATCATCGACGTAGTCTATAAGGAAGCCGGCCAGCAGGTGAAGAAGAATGAGGTCATAGCCAAGGTGAAGGTCATCCCCGAACTGGGAACGCTGAACTCGGCGGAAAGCCGCGTGCGCCTGGCGGAAATCAACCTGAAACAAGCGGAGACGGACTTCGGACGTGTGGAGAAGCTCTATCAAGACCAGCTCATCAGTGCCGAGGAGTACGAGCAGAGCGAGGTCAACCTGAAACAGCAACGCGAAGAACTGCAGGCGGCGCGGGATAACCTGGAGATTGTGCGCGACGGTATCACGAAAAGCAGCGCCGACATCAGCAGCACCCTCATCCGCAGTACGATAGACGGGCTTATCCTGGACGTGCCGGTGAAGGTGGGCAACTCGGTCATCATGGCCAATACGATGAACGACGGAACGACCATCGCCAGCGTGGCCGACATGAACGACCTCATCTTCCGGGGCAACATCGACGAGACCGAAGTGGGCCGTGTGCACGAAGGCATGCCCGTGAAGCTGACCATCGGCGCCTTGCAGAACCTCAGCTTCAACGCCACGTTGGAATACATCTCTCCCAAGGCTACGGAGGATAACGGCGCCAATCAGTTCGAGATAAAAGCTGCGGTAGACGCACCGGACAGCGTAGTGATCCGTTCGGGCTATTCGGCCAATGCAGAAATCGTGCTGGAACGTGCGCATCAGACGCTGGCCATTCCCGAAGGTTGTGTGGAATTCAAGGACGACAGCACCTTTGTCTATGTCCTGACGGACAGCGTGCCCCATCAGTCGTTCCGCCGCACGCCCATTCAGGTAGGCATGAGCGACGGCATCCGTATCGCTGTGCTCAGCGGCATCACTACTACCGACCGCGTTCGTGGCAGTGAAATACAAAAGTGACCTTAACGCTATATATTATAATATGTATATGAAGAAACAAGTATATCTGCTCCTGATGATTGCCATGGCAATCGGCTGTACACCGGTCCTTGCCCAGGAGACTTGGTCGTTGCGCCGCTGCATCGACTATGCCATTGAACATAACATCGACATCCGCCAGGCTGCCAACCAGGCCGAACAGAGTGCCGTGGAAGTAAACACCGCCAAGTGGGCACGTCTACCCAACCTCAACGGCAGTGCCAATCAGAGCTGGAACTGGGGACGTACACAAACGGCCGTGCCCGATGAGGCGACGGGTGACTACAGTACCGTCTACGTCAATACCAGCAGTAACGGAACCAACATGTCGCTCAGCACCAGCATCCCTTTGTTTACCGGTCTGGAGCTGCCCAATCAATACTCCTTGGCCAAGCTGAACTTGAAAGCCGCTACGGCCGACCTTGACAAAGCGAAGGAGGACATCAGCATCAACATTGCCTCGGCCTACCTGCAAGTGCTCTTCAACCAGGAATTGCATGAAGTGGCTCTTGGTCAGGCCGAACTGAGTAAGGCACAGTTGAACCGTATAGCCCGCCTGGCGGCTGTAGGCAAGGCGTCTACATCCGAAGTGGCCGATGCCAAGTCGCGTGTGGCACAAGACGAAATGACTGTGGTGCAGACTCGCAACGATTATCGCCTGTCTCTGCTTGACTTGGCCCAGCTCATCGAACTTCCCTCACCGGAAGGCTTCATGCTGGAGACACCTGCCGTAACGTTCCAGCCTTCTGCCCTCACACCGCCCGATGACATCTACCAGCAGGCGTTGGAACAGAAAGCCGTTATCCGTGCCGCCCAATACCGGTTGGAAGGAAGCAAGCACAGCATCCGCATCGCGCAAAGCGGTTATTACCCGCAGCTCAGCCTGAACGGAAGCCTGGGTACCAGCTACTACAGCACCATCAACCGCAGTTTCCGTCAACAGATGGGCGATAACTTCAACAAGTATATCGGGCTGAGCCTCAGTGTGCCGCTGTTCAACCGTCTGAGCACCCGTAACCGGGTACGTACCGCCCGCTTGCAGCGTGACAATTATGCCTTGCAACTGGACAACGCCAAGAAATCTTTGTATAAGGAGATACAGCAGGCGTGGTATAATGCCGTAGCCTCGGAGAGCAAGTATACCAGCAGCCATGCCGCTGCCCTTGCCAGTCAGGAATCGTTCAATCTGATGAGTGAGAAGTATGAGAATGGAAAGGCCAACGCCGTAGAGTACAACGAGGCCAAGCAGAACTTGATGAAGGCCCAAAGTGATGAGCTTCAGGCGAAGTACGAGTATCTTTTCCGCACGAAGATATTGGATTTCTATAAAGGGGTACCGATAGAATGAATCATTAGTCTGCCCCAGACTTACTGTTAGTCCCCAATAAGACTAAACGTTAGTTTGGGGCAGACTGACAGTTATACCAACCGTATGCCATCCTCCTGCAACGTCACCAGCCGTTTCTTATACAAATCTCCCACAGCTTTCTTAAACGTCTTCTTGCTGACGCTGAACAGAGCATAAATCGCTTCCGCCGTACTCTTGTCGTTCAGATGGGTGTGTCCTCCGTTGTGACGTATATATTCCAGCAATATAGAGGAGAAATCTTCTACTTTGGCTTGCCCTAATTTTTGCAGGACGAGGTCAATCTTACCGTCTTCGCGTACTTGCTTGATGTAAGCTTTGACTTTCATTCCCGTATGAAGCTGTTGGAAAACTTCACTCTCGTACAGTAATCCGGCATATGCATTGTCTACAATGGCCTTATAGCCTAGATTTGTCTTTTGCCAGATGAGTGCGTCCACTTCTTGTCCGGGTTCGTAAGCCGGGTGTTCTTTCGACAGGTAATGTTCTACTTTGGCCGATGCGACGATGCGGTAGCTTTCTTCATCCAGATGCACATGGACGATGTATCTTTTCCCCACTTCCATGGAAGCCTTTTGCTCGCGGAAGGGCACGAAGAGGTCTTTCATCAGTCCCCAATTCAGAAATGCCCCGTACTGATTGACCCAAGCCACTTCCAGACAGGCGAATTCACCAACCTGCGCCAAAGGTTTCTGTGTGGTGGCTATCAGCCGTTCCTCTTGGTCTAAGTAAATAAAGACCCGAAGTTCGTCACCTGGCTTGCAGTTTTGTGGCACATATCGCTTGGGAAGCAAAATTTCTCCTTCCATTCCTCCGTCCAGGTATAAGCCGAAGTCCACTTCCTTCACTACCCGTAACGTATTGAATTTACCTAAGTTTATTTCCATAGATTATACATTTTTGGCAAAGGTAAGGAATCGCAATAACATTTCAACCTAAAAGATAACTTTTTTATGTGAACAAGTGTCGGAGAAAAATAGTATCTTTGCGGTGCGAAACAGCATAATGACATTTTATTCACCTTTAAATAAAATAAGATTATGGAATTTCTTACTAATGAAAAATTGACCATTGTCGGCGCAGCCGGTATGATTGGTTCTAACATGGCTCAGACAGCCATCATGATGCACCTGACTCCCAACATCTGTTTGTATGACCCGTACGCTCAAGGTTTGGAAGGTGTTGCCGAGGAAATGTTCCACTGCGGCTTCGAAGGAGTGAACTTGACTTTCACTTCTGATATTAAGGAAGCTTTGACTGATGCTAAATATGTAGTATCTTCGGGTGGCGCTGCCCGTAAGGCCGGCATGACTCGTGAAGACCTGCTGAAAGGTAATGCAGCCATTGCCGAAGAATTCGGTAAGAACTTGAAGGCATATTGCCCTGATGTAAAGCACGTTGTTGTTATTTTCAACCCTGCTGACATTACGGGTCTGATTACCCTGCTGTATTCAGGCTTGAAACCTTCGCAGGTGACGACGTTGGCAGCTCTTGACAGTACCCGCCTGCGCAGTGAACTGGCTAAGCACTTCAACCTGTGTCCGGATAAGATCCAGAACTGCCGTACATACGGTGGCCATGGTGAGCAGATGGCCGTATTCGCATCTACGGCAACGGTAGATGGCAAACCTCTGACTGACATCATTGGTACGCCCGAACTGACTAAGGAACAGTGGGCTGAAATTCAGCAGAAGGTGATCAAAGGCGGTTCCAATATCATTGCTTTGCGTGGACGTTCTTCTTTCCAAAGCCCGGCTTATGTTTCTATCGAGATGATTGCCGCTGCTATGGGTGGCAAACCGTTCAATTGGCCTGCAGGTCGTTACTGCTCGTTCAAAGGTTTCGACCACATTATGATGGCTATGGAAGTAACTATCACGAAGAACGGTTGCGCTTACGAAGAGGTAGTAGGTACTCCGGAGGAGATGGAAGACTTGAAGAAGAGTTACGGTCACCTCTGTACGTTGCGTGACGAAGTGATCGCTATGGGCGTACTTCCTCCCGTTGACCAGTGGCACAGCATCAACCCGAATATTGATTGATAGCGGAGATTTCAATCTGAATAAAAAGGCGTCTTTCTCTTCGAAAGGTGCCTTTTTTATATTTTTTCCGGGAGAAACCTTGCAGTATCAAAAAAAAAGATTTACCTTTGCACCCGCAATCAAACAAAAAGCGATTTGGTGCCATAGCTCAGTTGGTAGAGCAAAGGACTGAAAATCCTTGTGTCCCCGGTTCGATTCCTGGTGGCACCAC
>CALUOV010000159.1 GCA_944322275.1 uncultured Bacteroides sp.
TGAAGGAAGTAGGAGCCGTTATCGGCGGTGAAGGCAACGGCGGTGTCATCTATCCCGCCAGCCACTACGGACGTGATGCATTGGTAGGTATCGCTCTTTTCTTGAGTCACTTGGCTCACGAAGGAAAGAAGGTAAGCGAACTGCGCGCTACCTATCCGGCCTACTTCATGGGCAAGAATCGCATCGATCTGACTCCCGATACAGATGTGGACGCCATTCTTGCTAAAGTCAAAGAACTCTATAAGAATGAGGAAATTAATGATATAGACGGTGTAAAAATAGACTTCCCCGACAAATGGGTACACCTGCGCAAGAGCAATACCGAACCCATCATCCGGGTGTATAGCGAAGCACACACGCAAGAAGAGGCCGATGCCATCGGTCAGGAAATCATGAAAGTCATCGAAGACTTAGCGCAATAAAATTATACTGACACTTTCTTGAAGTATGCCGAAGGAGGTGTGCGTCTTTCCTTGAGGAAGGCCACGCCTCCTTTTTTAGTGACTATCCCATGGCTTTCTTCCTGTATTCCACCGGCGACATGCCACAATGCTTCTTAAAATACCTCCCGAAAGTGGACTGGTCGGGAAAGTTCAACTTATCCGCCACTTCTTTGATACTGAGTTTGGTGCTGCCCAGATAGTGTTGCACATGAACCATAGTGATGGTCTCAATCCACTGGATGGCGGTACGACCGGACTTAGCCTTGATGACCGACGTCAGATAATTGGGAGAGAAGTGTTGCTCGTCGGCATAGAACACCACCGAACGCTCCTTGTCACAATGCCGATGCACCGACATCAGAAAGGCATTGAATATCCTTTCCTCCCTTCCCTGCTGCAATTCTTCGATCGGGAAACTATCCCAATAGAGTTCCATCACCTCAAACAAGAAAGCTTGTATCAGGCTCTGCATCTCCAACTTAAGCAATCTGACAGAAGGCGCCGAGGTAACTTGCAGCATCCGTTCGTGACGGGAATCGAGCACACTCAGCATCTGTTCAACACGCCGACATTGCTCAGGTAGTAACTGAATACAAGGATGATTGCGAATAAACAAACGATCCATCACCGGAATTTGAGACAATCCTACGGCCAGCATATCCAAATCTCCTTCCATAAAATATCCATCAAAATCCTCACTGCGACGCAATATACGTATAAAAGTATAAGGCGTATACAAATAAAGCCCCCCTTTCTCGACATGATAGCTGTGATTGTTCATCAGGATATCCACATCTCCCTGCCGACACAGACAGATTCCACACTTATTAAACGAAACAGTTCCGTAATTGGCATACAGGTCATCGATACTATACGTTTTATACAAAGGTTCATTCATAACGGCTCTCCTTATTTTTGCTGAATTACGATTGCAAATTAACGAATTAAATCTAAAGCAAAAGCGTTCTCAGTTTCCTTTTTACTGGTATATCGTTGAAATTGCACAATGCTTGCCGAAAGTTGCACTTCTTTGCCTAAAAGCGACAAACTACCTTTGCATCAGCAAACAATAAAAAGCATAACAATATGAAACATCGATTCATTTTACTCCTGTCGCTTCTCTGTACGTCCGCTTTATATGGACAGCAGGGAACGCTCTCATTGAAAGCGTGCATCGAAACGGGCATCCGCAACAACCTTACCCTGAAGAATACCCGCGTGGATGTACTGAAAAGCCAAACCGCTTTGACACAAAGCCGTTCGCGGCTGCTACCGGTGTTGGCTGCCGACTTCCAGATGATGGATTACCTGATGAAGCCAGCCAATGTCACCACCGGAACCTTACTCGGCACCGACTTTGCCGATGAACCTACTTGGCAAAAAATACAATCCATGCAGTACACCATGAGCGCCGGTATCAACCTGAGTGTCCCGCTCTACAACCAGACGATATTATCGGCTAACCAAGTGGCTCAAACCGTACAAAATCTCCGTAACGTATCCTACGAGAAAGCGGTAGAAGACCTCACCGTGCAAATCTGCAACGTCTATTACCTGGCACAAGCCTCGCTGGAACAACAACGCCTGCTGGACGAGAACATCCAACGCATGGATTCGCTCTGCCTCATCACCGAAGAACTGTATAAAGGAGGCGTGGTGCTGGAAGTAGACCTCACCCGCGTACAAATCAACCGGAAAAGCCTCACGGCACAACGCGACCAGTACGCCACCCTGCACGAACAACAGCTCAACTTGCTCCGCTTCCTGCTGGACTTGGCACCCGATGTGCCGCTTGCCGTCCTGCCCATGCCCGCCGACGTCTCCCCCAACCCGACCCCAGGGGTCAGTTCTTCCCTGCCCGAGTTCCGTTTGCTCTCCACCCGGCAAGAACTGATTGAGAAACAAATCAAAGCGGTACGTGCCGGCTATCTTCCTTCCCTCTCGTTAGCCGGAAGACTGGGTGCCATAGGCTATCAGGAAGAGTTCCGCCACTTCTTCCACACCAACCACGCTACCCACAACTGGTTTGGCAACACGTACCTCGCCCTGTCCGTACACATCCCCATCTTCGACGGACGCGACAAGAAGCTGAAAGTGGCCCAATACCGCTATGACTACCAACAGGCACAGACCGCCTTGGAGCAACAACGCAAACTATTGGATAAGGAATATGCCGATGCCTCCCGTCAGTTCCGCCACAATCTGGAAGTATTTCATACGCAACAGGACAACTACCGGCAAGCGGAAGATGTGTATAACGTGACCGAAGAAAAGTACAAAGAAGGCATAGCCTCGATGACCGAACTGCTGCAAGACGAAATGCGTCTGCGCGACGCACAAGCCGCCTGCGTACAGGCACACTGCCAATGCAACGTCGCTCAACTCACGCTACTGAAGCTATCGGGACGACTGGATGAACTATCCCAATGAGCCCTAACGGCCGAAGAGCGTCGGACCTGGCTTTGGTCCCTGTTGGACCATACTGAGGTCCGCCTTGGACCTTACCATGGTCCGGCCCGGACCACACCGAGGTCCGCGACGGACCAGACTTTGAAATTTGCTGGTCCTCCTACCCATCTGTGAAACAATAACTTACGAAAACCTTCACTCAGAAGGTTATTCCTATAAAATAAATAGTATATGGAAGCAACCAACAACCAACAAGAAAAAGAAGCCCGGAGAACCTCCGGCCTGAGAAAAGCCACCGCCACCATCGGCATCTGCCTCGTAGTGTGGGGGCTGTGGGAAGTACCTACGGACAACTCGGCCGGAAACTTCGTGAAAATCCAGCAGCGCGTACCGGTACGCATCGACCTGATAGACCTATCGGACGAAGACAACCGACGACTGGCTGCGGGGATGATGTGCGTAGTAAAAGCTGACTTATAATGCGGAGGAAGCCATGAAAACGAATTATCCTTTCCATGACCGGGTGCCGAAACCGCTGGGAGCGCTCATCCTGCTGTTGCTGTTCGTACCGCTCTTCTTCTCGGGAGGTGTGTACCTGAGCAACATCAACGAGATGACGGGCAGCATGGGCGTGCTGAGCGAAAATTTCCAGTTTCTCAGCTTCTGCACCAGCATAGGTATGTCGCTGGTATTTCCTTTCCTGTTGCCCTATTTGCAGGCACGCAACGTGAAGCATGTCTACGTAGGCGGGTTCTCCCTGCTTATAGTGCTCAACCTGGTATGCGCCAATGCTTCTTCACTCCCTTTATTGGCCGGATGCTGTCTGTTGATAGGTTTCCTCCGCGTAGGTCTGGTGTTGAACACCACGTTTGTCATTGCCCCCTACTTGTTAGGACTGAACACCCTCGACATGTTCCTGCACGAACCGCCGACACCGGAAGCAGCCTACCAAGGCGAACATGCCCGAAGCATCCTCATGCCGGTTCTTTATGCCTACATCCTTTGCATCGTGCAACTGAGCAACTACGTATCGGCCTGGATAGCTTACGAGTTCCGCTGGGAGTATTCCTATTATTGGGTAGTGGGCATGCTGCTCACGGCCATACTGCTGGTACTGCTGACTTTCTGTTCCGCTCCCACCCGACGCTGGGAAGTGGCCTACAGCCGCTTGGCCGATACCCTGCTAGTAGCAATGGCCATGGGAAGCTTCTGCTACATGATGGTATATGGCAAGACGTACGACTGGTTCGACAGCTCACGCATTTGCACCGCTTTGGCTTTGACGTTGACAAGTGGAGGAGCCTTCCTCTGGTTACAGGCACGTTCACCGAAGCAACCTTTGCTGGAATTGGGCGTGTTCCGCTACCGCAATACGTGGTACAGCATCGGCGTGTTCATGCTTGCCATGTTGGTCAATGCCTGTACGACGTTTGTCACTTCTTACATCAAACTCTCCACCCCAGCCGGTAATCTGCAAGGGGCAACCCTCTCTTGCTGGACCATTCCGGGCATACTGGCGGGACTGGTATTGTGCGTCATCATGGTCAAAAAGCAAATTGCCTTCCGCTACATCTATGCCACCGGATTCGGGCTCATGCTGTGTGCCAACCTCTACATGTACTTCCATTACCAAACGATGGGAGCCTATGAACACGCCATCTTTCCCACCATCATCCATTGGACAGGGTTGCTGATACTTTATTCCGTCACTTGTGCCTTTGCCATGAAACATCTGCCCGTGCGCTATTTCGCCACCTGGCTTTTCCTGATGGTAGCCGTCCGCAATGTCGTGGCCACCGCCGTAGGCACCTCCGTCTACAGCAACTGGATGCAAGAACGGCAACAACACCACATCGCCCGCCTGGCACAAGACGTACGCATGGACGACCCGCGTGCCTCGTTCAGCCTCACGGCATCGGTGCGACTGCAAGCCACACTGGTAGCCATGAAGGACATCACAGGAAGCACCATTTGGATATGCACCGGCAGTGCCCTGCTAGTCCTGCTGATACCCTATTATA
>CALUOV010000160.1 GCA_944322275.1 uncultured Bacteroides sp.
AGATGGATTCGAACCACCGAAGGCATAAGCCAGCAGATTTACAGTCTGCCCCATTTGGCCACTCTGGTATTTGCCCTGCTTAATTATCGAGCCTCTTGTCGGATTCGAACCAACGACCCCGAGATTACAAATCACGTGCTCTGGCCAACTGAGCTAAAGAGGCATATTTTGCAGCCGTTTTACCGCCACTCGTACGAAACGGCTGCAAATTTAGACATTTATTTTGTTACCACAAAATTTTTAGTGGTTTTTTATTTATTTCGCAGTTTCTCCTTGTACTTAACCAGCTGTTTCTCCAAAGCATCCAGACATAAATCCACCGCTTCTTCAAATGTGTCGCATACTTTATTGGCGTACAACTCGCCGTTCGGCACCAACACCTTCACTCCGGCCTCCTTGTTTTCGACCGTCTCTGGCTTCACTACTTTCAATGACACCTCTACTTTCTTTATATCATCATAAAATCGCTCTAACTTCGCAACTTTCTTTTGAATAAAAGCCTGCAACTGTTCCGATGCGTCAAAGTGAATTGATTGAATTCTTACTTCCATACTTACCTCCTTTTCTTTAAGCCCGAGGATGGGCTTGGTTATACACTTTTTTAAGTTCTTCGAAGGTAGTGTGCGTGTAAATCTCCGTAGTAGCCAGACTTTCGTGCCCCAGCAGTTCTTTGATAGCACCCAGCTCTGCGTCATTATTCAACATCGCCGTAGCAAAAGTATGCCTCAGCACGTGTGGACTCCGTTTCTTCACCGTAGTCACCTTCGATAAGTTTCGTTTCACAATACGCTCTACTATAGCGCGATACAAGCGTTCACCCGTTTTCCGAACAAAGAACGCCTCATCCGAACGATTCGGCACCGCCTCATTCCGCACGCGAATATAATCGGCCATCGCCTCCTTCAGTTCTTCACCAAAAGGTATCAGACGCTGCTTATTCCGCTTCCCGGTCACTTTTATAAGCGAAGCTGAAAAATCGACATCACCCTCATCAAGGCCAATCAATTCCGAGAGCCGCATGCCCGTGGAATAAAACATTTCTATTATCAGGTGATCCCGACAGCCTTCAAATCCGGCACCGAAATCCACATCGTCCAGCAACCTGTTCATTTCACTTTCTTTCAAAAAGACAGGCAGCGCCTTTTTCTTCTTCGGTCCCATTACTTTCCGCGACGGATCAGCCTCAACCACACCTTTTTTCAGCAAGAACCTAAAGAACGAACGAAGCGAACTCAGCTTCCGGTTTATCGAGCTTGAAGCACAATGTCTATCCATCAAGCTTACAACCCATTCACGGATAAGCTCCGCATCCACTTTCTGCGGTGTCATCATGCCGACGTTTTCCTCCCCAAACTCAACGAACTGACGGAGATCTTCCCCATAAGCCTTTACGGTCTCCTCGGAGTAATTCCGCTCGTAACGCAGATAATCTAGAAAAGAATCAGTCAACAACATATCGCTACATAACTAAATTGTGCAACGAATGTATGAAAAGAATTCAATAATTCAAAGGATTTTACGATTTATTATTATTCTTCTACTTGCTGAAGTTTTTGCACATAAACGGCACGTTCTTTTGCAAGTCTCTTAACTACAGACGGTTTGTCAAACTGCTGACGTTTTCTCAATTCTTTTACGACACCGGTCTTTTCAAATTTTCTTTTGAATTTCTTCAGTGCTTTCTCGATGTTTTCGCCTTCTTTTACAGGTACTACAATCATTTTTTAATGGTTTAAATGTTAATGTTTAAGAATATAACGATTAATTCGAGCGGCAAAAGTACGCATATTTTCTTTATTTTCAAAAACTTTCGAGAAATTATTAGCAGACTTCACATAAAATGCCTACTTTTGATACGTCTTTCTTCAAAGATAAAAAAGGAATGTATCATTTAACTATATACCATATTATATATACATACGATTATGAGCGACTCTATATCTATAAAAGAACGTGTCCAAGCCCTCCGGCAATGGATGGCGCAACAACAGGTCGAGGCATTCATTATTCCAAGCACCGACCCGCATCTCAGTGAATACGTAGCTCCGCATTGGCAAAGCCGCGAATGGATTTCAGGATTCACGGGCTCGGCCGGTACGGTGGTAGTAACCAGACAAGAAGCCGGATTATGGACGGATTCACGCTATTTCCTGCAAGCTGCCCAGCAATTGGAAGGCACCGGCATTGCCCTCTACAAGGAAATGTTGCCCGAGACGCCTTCCATAGCCGATTTCCTCTGCCAGCACCTGCAGACGGGCGAAACCGTGGGCATCGACGGCTCTGTCTTCTCCATGCAAGAAGCGCGTCGGTTGGAGAAGAATTTGGCTACCCGGCAAATCCGCCTGCGTTCCCTTCCCGACCCGATGGACTCCATCTGGCCGGACCGCCCGGCTCTACCGCAAGCCCCGGCTTTCCTTTACGAGACAAAATATGCCGGACGGACTTACGCCGAGAAGCTGGAATGCATACGGGCCGAGATGAAGAAACTGAGCGTGAACAGGATACTTCTCTCCGCCCTCGATGAAATAGCATGGACACTCAATCTGCGAGGCAGTGATGTTCATTGCAATCCGGTCGTAGTAAGCTACTTGCTGATAGGAACGGAGGATGCCCATTATTTCATCGAGCCACAAAAACTGACCGAAGAAGTCAGCCACTATCTGGAGAATAACCACATTACGTGCCATTCCTATAAAGACATTTACGGCTACCTCAGCGGGCTGAAAGACACCGACTTGTTATTAACGCCCGACAAGACCAACTATGCCATCTGCATGGCTGCCTCCCGTTCGTGTCACATCACGGAAGCGCCTTCACCTGTAGCTCTGCTGAAAGCGGTGCGAAACGAACAGGAAATCCAAGGATTGCGGGCCGCTATGCAACGCGATGGCGTCGCCTTGGTGAAGTTTCTCAAATGGTTGGAAGAAGCCGTGCCCGAAGGCGGACAAACAGAAATAAGTATCGACCGGAAACTGCACGAACTGCGTGCTGAGCAACCCCTATACATGGGTGAAAGCTTTGACACCATCGCGGGATATGGGCCACACGCCGCCATTGTCCACTATGAGGCCACTCCGGAAACCGATGTGCCCCTGCAGCCCCGCGGCTTCTTGCTCCTCGATTCTGGCGCCCAATACCTGGACGGCACTACGGACATCACCCGCACGATAGCCTTAGGCCCACTGACCGAAGAAGAGAAGACGGACTATACCCTCATTCTGAAAGGGCACATCGACTTGGCTATGGCCGTCTTCCCGGAAGGCACCCGAGGTGCCCAGCTCGATGTTCTGGCCCGCATGCCGATATGGAAACATCGCATGAACTTTCTGCACGGCACCGGACACGGTGTGGGGCTTTTTCTCAACGTACATGAAGGGCCGCAAAGCATCCGCATGAACGAAAATCCAGTCTCACTGCTTCCAGGCATGGTCACAAGCAATGAACCGGGCGTTTACAAAACCGATAGCCACGGTGTCCGCACCGAGAATCTCGTGCTCACCGTTCCGGCCGGCGAAGGTATGTTTGGCCAATACCTGAAGTTCGAGACACTTACGCTCTGCCCCATCTGCACCCGAGGCATTCTGTGCGATATGCTGACGGAGGAGGAAATCAGCTGGCTCAATGATTACCATCAAACTGTGTATGAACAACTTTCGCCCTCACTCAACGAAGAAGAACGCCGTTGGTTAGAGCAGGCATGCAAGAAAATCTGAATAAAGACCGAATAACGAAATAATATGGCACTCATCAAATCAGTAAGGGGCTTCACTCCCCAAATAGGAAAAAACTGTTTTCTGGCAGACAACGCCACTCTTGTGGGCGATGTTATCCTGGGGAACGATTGCAGCGTATGGTTCAACGCTGTGCTCCGGGGTGACGTCAACTCCATCCGCATAGGCAACGGAGTAAATATCCAAGACGGCAGCGTGCTGCACACACTTTATGAGAAATCCACCATCGAGATAGGCGACCATGTCTCCATCGGTCACAACGTCACCATCCATGGCGCCACGATAAAAGACTATGCCCTTATCGGTATGGGAGCCACCGTCCTCGACCATGCTGTTGTGGGCGAAGGCGCCATTGTGGCCGCTGGAGCTTTGGTATTAAGTCACACGATAATCGAACCGGGAAGCATCTGGGCAGGCGTACCCGCCAAATTCATTAAGAAAGTAGACCCCGGACAAGCCAAAGAGCTCAACCAGAAAATAGCGCACAACTACCTGATGTACGCCGGCTGGTACAAGGAATGACCACGCCTACACCATGATAAGCTGACGCCGTGCTTCGTCACCACTTGACAGAGCACGGCGTCAATGTCTCACGAAGCACTGCGTCACACCCCCATGCAGTGCTTCGTGAGGAGGTATGGAAGTACGGGATGGGAACTACAGAGTCCCGGCATCGACAGCGGGAACTGAAGTCAGAAGTTGATCATCTCCAGAATCTTGTCCGTGGCACCGGCCTGGCCGGTGACGTAGTCGCCCGCGCGGCGGCCGGTTGTTTCGAGGAACGCATGGTCGGAGAAGAGGCGGTCGAGCAGACGGTTCAGCTCGTCGCCGTTCTGGATGGAGAAGGCACCCTGAGCCTCGATGAGCTGCACGGCCTCCTGAAACTTCTGATACTTGGGCCCGAAGATGACGGGGATGCCATAGACGGCCGCCTCGAGGGTGTTGTGGATGCCGACGCCGAAGCCGCCGCCGATGTAGGCCACCTCGCCGTAGCGGTAGATGGAAGAGAGCAGGCCGAAGCAGTCGATGATGAGGCAGTCGGCCTTGCGGACGTTCTGTTCGTCGGCACGGGTGTAGCGCACGTAGGG
>CALUOV010000161.1 GCA_944322275.1 uncultured Bacteroides sp.
GGGTGAAGGAGGATGTGGGCACATACTTCATTCAAATATTCGACTCCACCCTCGCCAATTGGTGTGGCGAACAGCCGGGCGTGTGCAGCATGGCCAAAACATGCGGCCACGCTGGAGTGATGGAGTTCAACGGTGATGTCTATGCCTGCGACCATTTTGTCTTTCCTCAATACAAACTGGGTAACATCTATCAGCATACATTGGTGGAGATGATGTACAGCGAACGCCAACAACGCTTTGGCCAAGCCAAGCAAGATACTTTGCCTCGCCAATGCCGTGACTGCGAATGGCTTTTTGCCTGCAACGGCGATTGCCCTAAAAACCGCTTCACCCGAACAGCCGATGGTGAGCCAGGCTTGAACTACCTCTGTGCCGGCTATCGTCAATTCTTTGCCCACGTGGCACCGTACATGGACTTCATGAAGCGGGAATTGCAAGCCAAACGCGCACCGGCTAATGTCATGCAGGCGATAAAGGAAGGAAGAATAAATAAGTAAATGGGAATTTAGATAGCACACAGATGAGACAGATTAAACGAGATGACCACAGATTTTTAAAGGGGCTTCGCCCGAATCTTTCTCATTTCAGATTCCAGAATTCAGATTTCATAAATCAGAAATCAGTAAATGAAATAATCTGTGAAAATCTGTCTTATCAGTGTCATCTGTGTGCCATATAAACACCCCGATAAATTATCAGTTAATATTAAATAATTATGAAAATCAAAAAACATCTCGTTGCGGCACTGGCCGCAGCATTCACTTTCACGGCACAAGCTGATGAAGGTATGTGGTTGCTCCAACTCTTGAAGCAACAAAACTCCATCGATCTGATGAAGAAACAAGGCTTAAAATTGGAAGCCGATGACATCTACAACCCCAATGGCGTATCGCTGAAAGATGCGGTGGGTATCTTCGGAGGAGGATGTACGGGGGAAATCATCTCACCCGAAGGCCTTATCCTCACCAACCACCATTGCGGATACGCCTCCATACAGCAACACAGCAGCGTGGAGCATGATTATCTGACGGACGGATTCTGGGCCATGAGCCGTGCGGAAGAGCTTCCCACACCGGGATTGAAATTCCGCTTCGTACACCGCATCGTGGACATCACCGACTTGGTGAATGCTAAAATCAAAGCTGGTGAAGTGGACGAGACTCACGCCATGACACGTCCCTTCCTGAACAAACTGGCCAAAGAAGAGTTGGAGAAGAGCGACCTGAAAGGAAAACCGGGCATCGAACCGCTGGCACTCCCCTTTTATGCAGGTAACAAATATTATCTTATCTATTATAAGGTATATAGCGACATACGCATGGTGGCCGCTCCTCCTTCGAGTATAGGCAAGTTCGGCGGCGAGACGGATAACTGGATGTGGCCGCGTCACACGGGCGACTTCTCCATCTTCCGCATCTATGCCGACAAGAACGGAAAACCTGCCGAGTATAGCGCCGACAACGTGCCTTTGAAGACGCCCAAATACTTGTCCATCTCCATCAAAGGTCTGGATGAAGGCGACTATGCCATGATTATGGGCTTCCCCGGCAGCACCGAACGCTATCTCACACAGAGCGAGGTGAAGCAGATGATGATAGCCTCTAACCAAGCCATGATAGATATGCGCACGGTCTATCTGGACGTGTTGAAGAAACACATGGCTGAGAGTGACAAAATCCGTATCCAATACGCCAACAAGTTTGCCGGAAGTAGCAACTATTGGAAAAATTCAATCGGCATGAATAAGGCTATTGTGGACAACAATGTGCTGGGCACCAAAGCCGAACAAGAAAAAAAGTTCGCCGAGTTCGCTGTAGGCAAGGCCGAATACGAGGGTGTGGTAGGAAAAATTGATGCCATCGTGGAGAAAGTGACCCCAATAATGCGCCAATACATGTACATAGCCGAAGGCTTGCAACGTACCATAGAATTCGGATGTCCACCTGCGGTTATGGACAAACTGAAAGAAGCCGTTGAAACGAAGAATGATTCTCTGCTGGAAGCAGCAAAGAAGCAACTAGAAAAGTCCTTCAACGACATCTATAACAAGGACTATGATAAAGAGGTGGACCGTGCTATAGCCAAAGCTATGCTTCCCGCTTTGGCCGATGCTCTTACGCCTGAAGAGCTTCCCTCTTTCTACCAGACAATCCGCGAGAAATACAAAGGTGACTATAACGCCTACGTGGACGACCTCTTTGACAACTCCATCCTTTCCAACCGCGAAAGTCTGGACAAATTCTTAAAGAAGCCCAGTGTGAAAACCATTGAGCGCGACCCGGCTACCCACTATAGCCGTACTAAGATAGCTAAACTGAATGAAGTGGCCAAGCAACTCTCTGAGGCCGGTGAAGGTATCGATCTCCTGCATAAGGCTTACGTGCGTGGACTGAACGAAATGAAACTCCCCGTTCCTTCTTACCCTGACGCTAACTTCACCATCCGTCTGACTTATGGCAACGTGAAGTCCTACAATCCCAAAGATGGTGTGCACTACAAGTTCTTCACCACCACGGAAGGTATTCTGGAGAAGGAAGATCCTGAAAATCCTGAATTTGTGGTGCCCGCCAAGCTGAAGGAACTCATCCAAAAGAAAGACTTCGGACGCTATGCCATGGCTGACGGAACCATGCCTGTCTGCTTCCTTACGACGAACGACATCACCGGTGGCAACTCCGGCTCTCCTGTCATCGATGGTGAAGGCAACCTGATAGGCTGTGCTTTCGATGGCAACTGGGAGTCGTTGAGCGGTGACATCAATTTCGACAACAACCTGCAACGTTGCATTGCGCTGGATATCCGTTACATGCTTTTCATCCTCGACAAGTTGGGCGGATGCCAACACTTGATTAACGAAATGAATATCGTCGAATAAAGGAAACTTTAAGCGACCGATACATTCATTTCTTCCCCGATTAAGCGGATTTGCGTGGGAAAATGAAGCCCCGCACATCCGCTTAATTTATGTCCGTCAGAAACAAACATTGTATCTAACAGATAACCCTACTCTGAAATATGAATAACTCTAAACTGAAAGGTTTTTTCTATGGCTTGGCAACCTCGGTGACTTTTGGCCTTATTCCTTTGTTTACCATACCCTTAATGGGAAAAGGACTGACTTCGGATTCTATTCTGTTCTATCGTTTTATTGTGGCCACACTGGCTTTGGGACTGATGATGGTAATGAAGAAAGAGTCGTTCCGTATTCATTGGAAAGATGTCCCGTTGCTCATTGTCATGGCCTTGTTCTACACTGCGTCATCCATGTTCTTGCTTTATGGCTATGAAGTGATGGGAGCGGGCGTAGCCACCACGCTGCATTTCACTTACCCCATCTTTACTACCTTGCTGATGCTTGTGCTTTTCCGTGAGCAGGCTTCATGGGTGACTTGGTTGGCCATCCTATTGGCCGTAGGAGGTGTGGCTCGCCTGTCACTGCAAGGTACTGAGCTGATGCTCGATCCGTGGGGAGTGTTCATTGTTCTACTTTCCGCTGTAGGCTATGCCAGTTACATCGTGTCCGTCAATAAGTCGAGGTTGAAAAACATGCACAGTCGCAAGCTGGCTTTCTATGTTTTCCTGTTCACTGCATTGACTTTCACAGTAAAAAACAGCGTGCAGGGCAGTTTCCAACCGTTGCCAGACTTCAGCTCCGTAGGACTCATCCTGTTGCTGGCCATTGCCCCGACCGTTATCTCCAACATCACGCTCCTATTAGCCGTGCGCCACATTGGCGGTACACTGACTTCCATTTTAGGAGCTTTGGAGCCGGTCACAGCCGTTATGATAGGCGCATGTGTTTTCAACGAATCGTTTACAGCTACGGAAGCTATGGGCATTGCATTGATTCTGATGGCCGTGATTCTCGTTATCCTCACTAGCAGCATCAAAGAAAGTGTGGAAACCATCTTGAAACGCATCAGACCGCGACATGCATAGAGGAAAAGACAAGCATCCAAGAATACTTGACCAAGTATCCTAAAAGAAAAGCCCAAATATTATAAGATAAATGTCCAAATATCTTAAGATAGATGTCCAAGTATCTTAAGATAGATGTCCAAGTATCTTAAGATATCTGCGAAATGCCTTTTTATCCATAAGTCGAGTGATCAATTAATCACTTCCCAAGCCGTCTATTATTCACTTGATAAGTGATTAACTGATCACTTGACAAAGGATTAATTAATCACTTGGCCTAGGATTTATAAGGAATTTACGGCTCCTTAAATATTTGAATATAAGCGATTTGTGCATAATCGATTATCATCCTACCAACTGCCTGTAAGGGGAGCAGACTGCCAAGGAGAAAAATCACATCCTTCCCTCAAACGTCCGCTTTTTTATTTTCTCTGGCATTGATGACTTCAATCAGATTGTATTTTTGATGCAAAATTATGTTTTTTTAACATAAAGAAGCGAATGTATTTCGTTTTTTTATATCTTTGTCCAATACAGCGTACTTAGATTGTTTACTATGAATGAGTTTGGTTACCCATAATATAATGAATAATTCTATCCGTAAGCTGTTTGAAAACATTTTAATCAATACACATAAGTTTAAATCACCTCAGTATGAATACCATGAAACAATTACATTCTTTACTTCTTGTCTGTATCCTGCTAATAGGATGTAACTCTCCGAAACATCATCAGCAAGAGGCAGAAACATTTCCGGTTATCAATCTATCCGAAGACAATGTGCAAAAGGTGCAATCGCTTCCATTAAGTGACGCAGTTCAAACCATTGATATTATTCCCTTAGAAGCGACCGAT
>CALUOV010000162.1 GCA_944322275.1 uncultured Bacteroides sp.
CTTCAGGAGTGTCATGTCTTGACGGATAGAATTATGTGAGAAAACCACGAAAAACTACAATGAAAATGGCATATGGAAGGGGTTATGGTCTACCATCTTCAATGCCATTATGTTTTTTAGGCTTTCAAGTCTTATGCCAATATAGGTACCAGATACTTAGTCAGCAAATAGCCTCCAAGAACCAGCCAAATAAACAATCCGAAAGCCAATCCGAAAGGCTTGGCACCCGCCTGCTTGAACTTGTCAATGCTGGTGTCCGTACCCAACGCTGTCATGGCCATAGTCAGCATAAAGGTATCAATGTATTCGATGGCACTGTTCAAGGGGATGTCCTTTACCGTGGGAGCGTCAAATAAGTATTGAAGCAAGGAATTCAGACAGATGATACCAATGAAACCGAAAGCAAACCAAGGAATAGTGATCTTGCTCTTCTCAACCTTGTCATCAGTTTCTACACGCTTGCTGCCTGCCAAAGCAAAGCTCATGATAACCAACACGGGAGCCAATAAAATGACACGAATCATCTTGGTAATTGTAGCCGTACCTGCTATTCCCAATGCATCGGTAGGATCCATGGCATTGCCCGCACCGGCTACATGGGCTACCTCATGCAAAGTGCTGCCCGTATATATGGCCACTTGCGTATCGCTCAAGCCTTCTAGCAGTCCCGAGCGGTATATGATTGGGTACAGAAACATGGCGATAGTACCGAATATTACTACTGTGGATACAGCGATGGCTGTCTTATGACCTTCACATTTGATGACAGGCTCAGCACCCAATACGGCGGCCGCTCCACAGATGGCGCTACCCGTAGAAGTAATCAATGTCGTATCTCTATCAACCTTCAAAATCTTTCCTAACAAGATACCTAGAAAGATAGTGCCGCCTACAATAATCAAGTCTATCACGATAGCGGGCAGACCTACAGCCATCACTTCAGTCAGGGTCAGACGGAAACCATACAACACAATACCCGTACGGAGCACCTGTTTGGTACAGAATTTAATGCCAGGTATCCACGTCTCGGGCAGGTGGTTCCGCAAACTGTTGGCATACAGCATACCAAGAATGATACCCACAATGAGCGGACTGAATGAAAGACTTTTGACGAAAGGTATTTCGGCTATGTAAAAGGCCGAGAACGAAAATAAAGCTATCAGCAAAATGCCGTGAATGGTGTTACCTCTATTCCCACGTTCAAACATAATGAATCCTTAAAAAATAGTAAATCTCGTTTTTGCTGGCACAAAGGTACGCTTTTCTCACGACTGTGCCAAACTTTGGTCTCACTTCATCTCTTCTCCACGGATACCTAACACATGGGCTAACGAAGGAATTACCGAACACCAATCACAAGCCAAAGGAATTTTAGGAGCTTTCAACCGAAACAAAACCGTTTGGTTGGCGATGTTTTCCGCTCGGCAGTCCATCTCTTCCCATACTTTCCGCATCCATGTATTCAAGTGTCCGTCATCTGTTATCTCCGCGGGAATAAGTAAACGCTTCTTGATGTCCGTATCGTTCAGCATCAACCTCAGTAAGTCACTATACAACTCTTCCGGAGAAGCCATGCCTTCAGAGCCTATTGTATAGAAAACGTATTCAGCCAAAGTGGTACGACACGCCTGCCCGTCAAGCTGTGACAAGGCCGAAGGTGTACATCCGTCTAACTCGTCTATGCCGACATCATGGGTCAGTAATACCTGTACTTCATAATCTTTCTCCCTAAGCCCGGCATCCAGCAACAGGTAATCGAACCATGCCACTAAGTCGAGTGGAGGCAACGGACGGCCCAGGCGAACGGCCATTATATCTTTTATCATTCTTACTGTCTGATGTATGAACGCACTATCCAACAAAATCACGTATTCGGCAAATTTCCAATTGGTATTCATAATTAAATGATAATTTATCAGTTAAATGAAGGATTGATAGTACCCACGGACGGCGTAACCTAATTCTTTATTCTTCATTAAAGCGCGTTCAGCGCGCTGAATTCACATATTCCAGTTGCAAAGGTAAAACAAATTTTGATTATTCTAACCTTTTTGATAATTTTGAAACTTGAATAGCAAAAACAAGAAAAAGTATATGAATAGAAGTGAGATACCCTCCATTCCTTTCAGTTGGAAACGCGTGGGGTGGTTTATGGTTGAAGCTCTGTTGTTTATAGTGGTCATATTCGTTGTGTATGGCTTCTTATTTATTTTTGCGGGCCTCTTGCGCATGTCGCTTTTTGGCTTTGGTGTCAACGAAAATGGTACGGGAGTCAGTTCTTTTATGCTGCTGAGTGAAGCTGTGTTGGCAGTGGGGAGTGTAATAGGTTTGCTGGTTGTGCATAAATTGAGCCACAAGGTTTTTCCGCTTTCTGCTTCTTGTATTGGCTTATCACTCAAAGGACATGGGCGAGAATTGTGGGCTGGGACAAGTGTAGCCGTAGGGCTGTATGCGGTAGGCTTTCTGCTGACTCTTCTATTGAATGGAGCCTCTATTGTGGGTGTCCACTTTCGCGGAGCGGTGCTTTTACAGACTTGGATATTCTTCTTCTTTGTGGCTGCATTTGAGGAAACTATGTGTCGCGGCTTTCTGTTGGGCCGGATGATGGATGCGGGAGTCAATAAGTTTCTGGCCTTAGTGATATCTTCGGCCGTGTTTTCCCTCATGCATCTTGCTAATCCTAACTTTGCTGTTCTACCTTTTATCAATCTTTTATTGGCGGGCATATTGTTGGGTTCGGCTTATATTTATACCCGCAACTTATGGTTTGCCATTATGTTGCACTGGTTTTGGAATTGGTTGCAAGGTCCCGTGTTAGGATTTGAAGTAAGTGGAAATGAATTTGGAGAAAGTCTCTTGATTTTGGAAACTACGGACAACGTGCTTTTGAACGGAGGTCCATTTGGTTTTGAAGGTTCGCTGATGTGTACGTTGTTGATGTTGGTAAGCATTTTTCTCATTATTCGTTATTACGAACGAATCAATTAGAAAAATCTTAATTTCTATGTATAATCTATGAATTCCTCAGGGCTATATTACCATTGTATAAATAACTCCAAATGTCGTTATCTAAGATTCCCATGGAGCAGTAAGATTGAAGGCAGGAATTCCGAACTTAAAGGCATGGAATGGAGACTACAAAATTTTTTAGCATGGGAGGAAGTATGGAGATATAGGTAACTGATCTATATGAATCTCAAGAAAATAATGAGATTAATGGCAGAATAACAGAACTATTCTATCGGATCAGGATATTTTTCGAAATATGATTCAGAGGTATTCGTTAAATAATATAAAATTAGCCAACTGATTTATACACAAATCGTTGCGAATCAGCTGTTTTTTTGTATCTTTAGAATTTCTCTTGGGAATAAGGTTTGGAAGCCAAAACGAGGGAAATTCCTAAACTAAGATGTGGCTAAGATATAAAATATTGCTGAATTTTATCCTACTTATGGTCTTACAGAATTCGATATTCTGAGAAAATATCGCAAGAGTTTTCATGAGAGTGAGCCAGGCTGGCTTTCACTCCGTATTCCCGTTTGAGCGTATAGTAAAAACGGCAGGTCTGTCTGATTATCCTTTGGGGCGCAGGAGCATTTTCAGCCCTTCCACAAAGATCGCCCTTATACTGCTAAAGGCCTACACCGGATTTTCCGACAAGTGACTGGTGGAACATCTTAACGGTAGCATATACTATCAGGTTTTCTGTGGGATCATGACAACAGACCCGTCCTTTCCTGTAAACAACTACAAGATAGTAAGTGTCATCCATGATGGATAGCATTTCGTCTTGACATTGATTTCCTCCAGGAGATCCTGGCTTCACACTGGGAACCCTATCTTGGGAACCTTCATGTGTGTATGACCGATGTCACGTGTTATGAGAGCCATCTACATTTTCCTACAGATATGAAACTCCTTTAGGCAAGTATCATCGAATAACTTTATAGACATATCTGCTGGCATTGCAAGGATCCAGACATAAGGTGTCCGTGCAACAAATATACGGATGTGGAAGCACTCTATTTGTCCTACTGCAAGACAAGAGGAAGAAAGACTTTGAGGACAAGGATACTCAAATGACATATGATCAGGCTTCTTGAAAAAACTCATTATTCAAAGTGATGAGATTCATAGTCGATATGGTACCTTTCTCCGATATACACGGGATTATCGGAAACGTCTTTCCATCATCAGAAAGGTTTTTGTACACGAAAAGGAAATGTTTGAAGGTCGGAAAGTTACTGACCATATCGTCAGCATTGACTGTCATTATATATGTCCCATGGTACGGGGCAAGGAAACAAAACCGATCGAGTTTTGTGCAAAGGTTAACAACATACAGACGGCATATCATTCATCGAACACCTCTCGTTTAAGGCTTTCAATGAGGGTATAAAACTTAAGACCATATCCGTATGCAACAGAGCTTATGAATGTAATGGTAAAGTGTGTGGCTGCAGATTCCATATACGCCAATAATACCAACAGAAAGTTCCGTACGAAATATGGAATATCCCTTTCCTTTATGCGCAAGGGAAGGACGGTAAAGAATGGAGCTTTGAGAAAGGTTCTCAAAAGTGATCTGTCAAAAGAGAGAGTCACACGAGTTAAAGGCAACTTCAACACTCCCAAAGCAGCATCACTTACTTTTTCCTATATGGAGCGGAAAACGAGACTCGAACTCGCGACCCCAACCTTGGCAAGGTTGTGCTCTACCAACTGAGCTATTTCCG
>CALUOV010000163.1 GCA_944322275.1 uncultured Bacteroides sp.
GGTAGGCGAAGGAGGCTGCACCCTGTCGGGCGGTGAGAAGCAGCGCATATCCATAGCCCGCGCCATCCTGAAGGACGCGCCTATCATCCTGCTGGACGAAGCGACTGCCTCCCTTGACCCCGAGAATGAAGTGGAAGTGCAGAAAGCCATAGACACGCTCATCAAAGGGCATACTGTCATTGCCATTGCGCACAGACTTAAAACCATTAAGGGCGCAGACCAAATTATCGTGTTGGATAACGGACAGATAAGGGAAAAGGGTTCGCATGAAACATTGATGCAGGCTGAAGGGTTATATGCCCAACTATGGAATATTCAGGAACAAATCTCAGGCTGGAAACTGTAAAAAGTGGTATAGGAATTAATAGGATGTCTGTTTTTTATAGAGCAGGCATTCTTTCAAATAACAGATTCTTCAATGATTTTGCGTAAAGGTTGGACAGCAGGAAAGTAACTTGGGATAATTGGTCAAACATCTTAAGATAAATGGCAAAACATCTTAAGATAAATGGCAAAGTAAGTAAGGATACTTGTGCAAGCGCCCTCGGCTTGCTGAAATACGTATCATTTTAGGCTTAAGGGAATAATAAAAACTTTCCTGATTTACAGAAAATTCTACTATCAAATTATCTCATGGCAGGAAAGTCGTTCGTCAAGGTATCTTTAGGCTCTATGCGCGTTGAGTCAGCATAGGCACGGAGTACCTCCAACGTACGGGCACGGCGTTTGCGGGCTTTCACTCTCCAAGAACCTTTGTCGGGCATAAGACTATAACCGGAAGGACGTCCTGTAGCCCTCCATCCATATACCATGTGACTTCCTGCCTGCCCTATCGGAGCATAACGCAAACCAGTAGCCTCTATCTGCTCCAACGACTCTCGGGGACCGGCATCCAGAGGAGATTTAGCCCAATTAGAATAAACAGTCAGAGTCTTTAATTCATAAAAAGGATCACCCCGCCAGGTGTTTTCATCTACCTCTATCTTGCGTTGCCGCACGGGATCCCAATTATAAGGCGTATTGGCCGTATAGGGGAATAAAGTCATTTTTATCTTACGAGGGCGAATACCATCTACTGCAGGGAGCGTCTCATCCACCTCCAACCAAGGTTTCTCTTCCGCCATCTTCGGATTACCCATTACTCGGTTCAACTCCTCCAACGCATTGGGATTCAGCTTAATTTCACCTTCCTGCTTAAGTAAACGGTCTAAGCGCAGGGAATCTTCCTTCGTCCAATTTTGGGCGTAAAGCGAGGAGGCTACCAAGCATAGCAGCCCCATAAGAATACCGTACCGGCTCATAACTTTACCACCACATATATCCGCTACCACATAAGGGTTCGTCAAAGCAAGGGTCTATACTCCACATCGTACGCGGATACTTCCGGTTTTCCCACCAATTGCGATAACGGGCCACGGCATCAAGCACCTCTTCATCAGAAAGGAAATAGATGCCTTCATAATCTTCTGCATCTGTATGAACCATCTTGCAGCCCATGGAAGCCGGATGTCCCAGACGAATGCTCTCAACCGTCCATAATATACACTCGCCCAAACGAAGTTTACCTCCCGGTGAATAGGAAACGGCCGCTAAAGGGAAAGAAGATATTTCACGCATGTCATCCGCATACTCCAGAAGTTCGCCAATATCTTCTTTATCAAACTTAGGTATGGACTTCAATCCTTCAGAAGTTTGCACCACATAGTGTCCCGATTTCAATTGGTCGACAAATAATTCTACATCCGGATGGTTGTAGTCGAAGACCTCCTCAGTGCATGCGCCAAACGCTAAAACCAATAGACAACATGCCAACAAACGATATATAGTACTAAGAATAGACATAAACGTATTTCCCATAAAAAAGTTAGAACAACATACGCACACCACACAACAGGTTCAGATTCGTAGGACGCTCCGTGCGCAAAGAGCGTGTAGACGAATCGGTATCAAAATAATGGCTCACTGTAGGCTCGGCAAAAAGAGCGATCCGATCAGTCAATTTGTAACGGACCCCCAAGCCTGCCAAAACCGATAATTGCACCGGTTCGGCACTAAAACTATTATCAACAGCACCGGCAACGCATTTTTCGACCGACCCTCCCGCCGTAGCATAAAAATCGACCTTATCATCACCGGCCAGCAACACATCCAACTTGACCGGAACAGCCAATGTATGCAAGGTACGTCCTGCACCTCTTGGCGAAGCATTGTGCAAGACATTGTATTGCAGACCCACCTCCAATGCCAAACTTCTATTTAACCAACGTTCCACCTGAACACCTGCCGTAAAAGGCATCCTACAATCACCTTTAGGCAACGCGGTTCCTATATAGGGCTTAATAGCCCAATTACGCGATTTCAAGGGAGAAGCCGGGCTTGTCTTCTCACTATTTTTTCTGTCGGAAATAGATTCATCACCATTATAGGCCCCACGAACGGCCGAAGTCCCGTCGCTGCCCGCCCGCACATATCCTGACGGGTGTTTTTGTTCTCTGCGTTCACCATATACTTGCTGACTTACGGTAATGGAAAAATGAACCGACATGGTTTGTGACTCACTATTGGAAGTTGTTTGAGCCATCACGTTTCCTAAATGACCGCCCTGTACAGACGAAGCGGATACCGGCTTAACTTGACGGATAGCAGGCAATGATTCCTCCATCCGATCCCCCTCCCATACCGTTTCAGGGATAAAAGCTGCCGTAGAAGTAAAAGCCTGCTCCTTTACGTCAGGAGACGCAAGGAACCAATAAGCAGCCGATGCCACTCCCAACACCAATGCCACGGATGCAGCCATCGCTATGCGCGAAGCCGAAGGAGACAACCAGAGACGCCTGCCTCCACCGGATTCCTCTACGGTCAAATCCCGCTGCAATTCCTCCCAAAAGTCCTTGCGCACCGGCATTTCCGACTGGCCTAACCTGTTGCGGAATAAGCCGTTTATTCCTTCATTTTCTTTCATGCTCATTATATTCTTGAATTCTTTTTGCCAACAAACATTTAGCCCTGTGCAATTGTGAAGTGGACGAGTGTTCCTTGATGTGCAGAAGTTCGGCTATTTCCTTATGCGACTTCTCCTCGAACACGTAAAGGTTGAATACCGTTCTACACCCATCGGGCAAATCAGCCACGAATTTCATCAGCACATCTTCCGAAAGGCGGCTTCCGCTTTCCACTACCGATTGCTCATCCGCCATATCCGGCAACTGGTCCTCACCCACCACCAGTTGCGCAAACCTTTGCTTACGACGCAGATAGTCTATCGCCTGATTCATCATCACTTTCGTCATCCACGAAACCAACGAGCACTCGCCCCGATAGGTAAAATGTGTGAAGATTTTAATAAAACCATCGTGCATGACATCGTAAGCCTCATCCTCATTGCCTGTATAGCGGTAACACACTGCCAACATACGTCCGGAAAACAACGTATACAACGCCTTACGGGCATCATTTTTCCCAGCCCGACATCCTTCTATCAGTTCTATCTCGTTTTCCAAAACTCTGCTTTTAATACAGGCACATCATCATGCATTTTTGTCTATTAGACGCAACATTCTCCAAAATGCTGCAAGACTAAACACAAAAAGAAGTTAAAAAGAACATGAAAAATAAATCCTTCAGACAAACAAAGCGGATGATGCGGATTCATATCCTAAGAGGACATCCGCAAAATCCGCTTTGTCTACGTTTCTATTGTCCGCTCACGCGCCGATAACTAGCACGCTTTGAAGCTCATATCCAATCCTTTGACCGAATGAGTCAACGCGCCTACGGAAATGAAATCCACTCCACATTCAGCATAGTCACGCAAAGTGTCAAAAGTGATGCCTCCCGATGACTCCGTCTCGTAACGTCCGCCCACCATCTCTACAGCTTTCTTAGTCAATTCCGGCGTAAAGTTATCAAACATAATGCGGTCCACACCGCCTAAGTCAAGCACTTGTTGCAATTCGTCCAGATTGCGCACCTCTATTTCTATCTTCAAGTCCTTCCCTTTGGCCTTACAATACTCTCTGGCACGAGTGATGGCTTTGTCAATGCCTCCGGCAAAGTCCACATGATTATCCTTTAGCAAAATCATGTCGAATAAGCCGATACGGTGGTTCACACCTCCGCCTATCTTTACGGCTATCTTCTCCAAAATGCGCATGCCCGGCGTAGTCTTGCGTGTATCAAGCACCCGCGTATGAGTCCCTTTCAAGCACTCGGCATACTTGTGGGTCATTGTGGCAATGCCGCTCATGCGCTGCATGATGTTCAGCATCAGCCGCTCGGTTTGCAACAAAGACTGCACTTTGCCCTCCACCACCATCGGCACATCGCCCGGCTTTACTTCCGAACCATCTTCCATATATACAGTTACCTTCATAGTGGGGTCGAAACGGCGAAACACTTCCTTCGCCACCTCAATGCCGGCCAAAATGCCCGGTTCCTTAATCAATAGTTTGGACTTGCCCATGGCCGTTTCAGGAATGCACGAAAGTGTCGTATGGTCACCATCGCCTATA
>CALUOV010000164.1 GCA_944322275.1 uncultured Bacteroides sp.
TATAATGAATCCGTAAATTGCCAAGCATAGGATGGGAAACAAAGTAAGCAAGCTGCAACGACCATTTCAACTTGCTTCTATGCCCATTTCAACTTACTTCTATAACGGTTGAAGCATAGCTTCATTTACACCGCCATGATTTGGTGCAATGCGGACATTCAATCAGGCTTCCTTTCTAAACCCCTCGAATTCGAGGGGGATTGAAATCCGAATTGTACAAGCCCTCCCATATTCCGAGATATTCAATGGTATTTCGATTGCGCAGCCAATTTCCGATTACAGCCGTTGGGTCATCACTTTTGTATTTAGCTATATCCGTCAAGTTAATATAATCGTTGTCATTGACTGATATGACTGTAACATTTGTATCTTTTACCGTAATCTTTACCATTACATTTATTTAGAACTGATAGACCTGTTCGATGTAGTCGATGAACGCTTTGTTCAGCATCTTCACCCCGCCCGGTGTGGGATAGTCGCCGCTGAAGTACCAGTCGCCCGGATGGTTGGGACAAGCTTGGTGCAGTCCTTCGAGGGGCTGATAGACTATCTGAATTTTGGCGCGTGTGCCTTCGGGCGTGAGGAGTTCAGCCATCTTGGCGGATATTTCCTCATCGGTGAAGGGGGCATAAATGTCCTTCACGTAGTTCACCATCTGTTCCTTGGGCAAGTCGGCCTGGTCTTTGGACTTGCGGTAGGCTGCGGCAATCACGTCCTTCATGTCGCGCTCTTTCAGTAACTCGATGGCTGCCTTGAAGGCTATGAACTCCGTCATGCGGGACATATCGATGCCGTAGTAATCGGGATAACGCACTTGGGGCGAACTGGACACGATGACAATTTTCTTCGGCCCCAGTCGGTCCAAGATGCCAATGATGCTCTGCTTCAGTGTAGTGCCGCGCACGATGCTGTCGTCTATGATAACCAAGTTGTCTTCGCCCGGCACCAGGCTGCCGTAGGTAATGTCATACACGTGTGCCGCCAGGTCGTTGCGCGTATTGCCCTCGGCAATGAATGTACGGAGCTTGATGTCCTTGATGGCCACCTTTTCGCCCCGGATGCGGCGGGAAATGATGCGCTCCAGCTGTTCATGTGTGGGATTATGCTCCAAGGCATCAATCTGATAGACTTTCTCCTGGTTGAGGTATTCGTTCAAGCCCTCCATCAATCCGCAGTAGGCTACCTCGGCCGTATTGGGGATGAAGGAGAATACCGTATGGTCGATGTCGTTGTCGATGGCGCGAAGGATAGTGGGCACCAATTCTTTGCCGAGCTGTTTCCTTTCTTTGTAGATGTCCGCGTCGCTGCCCCGGCTGAAATAGATGCGTTCGAAGGAACATGGTTTGAACTCGCGGGGCTTGTTGATTTGGATGGTGCGCATCTTGCCTGCTTTGGTGAAGATGACCGTCTGCCCGGGTTGCATTTCCTTGATGGACTCCATAGGCACATTGAACACGGTTTGTATCACGGGACGCTCACTGGCCAATACGGCCACTTCGTCATCTTGATACCAAAAGGCTGTACGAATGCCCCAAGGGTCGCGTATGGCAAAGGATTCCCCGCTTCCGGTCAGGCCGCAGATAACGTAACCTCCATCCCAATCCTTGCTCGACGTACGCAGGACGTTGGCTAACTCGATGTGATCTTCAATGTAATGAGTGATGTCCATGCCGGTGAGACCTTCACCCACAGCTATATCATAGAGCCGTTCCACTTCGCGGTCCAGGCGGTGTCCCACCTGCTCCAGTATGATGTATGTATCAGCATACTTACGCGGATGTTGGCCCATGGCGGTAATCTTGGCAAATATCTCGTCTACATTCGTCAGGTTGAAGTTGCCGCAAAGGGCGAGGTTCTTTGCTCGCCAGTTATTTCTTCGAAGGAAGGGATGAACGTAGGAAAGGCCCGACTTGCCCGTGGTGCTGTAGCGCAAATGTCCCATGTAGACTTCGCCCGCAAAGGGCAAGCATTTCTTGGCATAGTCGGCATTGTGCAACTGCTCCGGCGTCAAGTCCTTGAACTGGCTGTGCACCGTGTCGAAAATCTCGGTAATGGCTCCCGAGCCCAGTGCCCGTTCGCGAAACATATATTCCTCCCCGGGATTGGCCTCTAACTTGACGCATGCCAAGCCTGCGCCTTCCTGTCCGCGGTTGTGCTGTTTTTCCATGAGGAGATAGAGCTTGTTCAGGCCATACATCCAAGTGCCATACTTCTGTTCGTAGTACTCCAGGGGTTTGAGCAAGCGTATCATGCCCACGCCGCATTCATGTTTCAGTTGTTCCATAAAGAATAATGCGCTTATTATTTTGTCGATGCAAAGATACGCATTCTCCCGAACATAAAGTCAACCTGTTCGCCATTTATTTGCCAAAAGCACATCAAAAAGTTGAAAAAGCATCCTTCAAGGAGGAATTTGCGCTGTTCGCTCAACCTTTCGCCTCTTGGTACATGAAGCGCTTGATACTCTTTTTGGCCGTTTTCTCAAACTCCTCGTAGTGTATCTTCACCTTCGTTATCTGGCTGTAAACGGGCAAGTGTTGATTCAGCTCTTGGCGGTTTTGCTCCATAGCCTCTTCGATGTCCGACATTTCCATACCGTTAGCGTAGGCTTCGTCGAAATCCGGATAAATGAGTGCTACGAGTTTGTCGCGTTGCAGCACTACAAGCGATTCGCTCACGTAGGGCATGTTGTTCAGTTTGCTTTCGATTTCTTCCGGATAGATATTTTGTCCGCTGGCTGTGAGGAGCATGTTCTTGCTTCGTCCGCGCACGGTGACATATCCGTTTCCGTCCATTGTGGCTAAATCTCCCGTATGGAGCCATCCGCGTGCGTCAATGATTTGGGCCGTAGCTTCGGGATTCTTATAATAGCCCAGCATCAAGTTTTCGCCCCGGCAAATGATTTCACCCGGACGGTGCTGGGGGTCGCCAGAGTCGATACGCACCTCCATGCGTGAGGCGGCTTTTCCGCACGAGCCTAACTTCAGGTCCTGCCAGCGACTGGAGCAGATGATGGGGCCACATTCCGTCATGCCGTAAGCGATGGTATAGGGAAAGCCTATCTGCTTGAGGAAGCGTTCCACATCAGCATTGAACGGGGCACCTCCGATGATGATGTCGTTGAATTCTCCTCCGAATATCTGCATGGCTGCATCGCGTGCCGCAGCCCTAATGCGATCATTTATAATAGGCACGCGCAGAAGCAGTTTCCCGATAGTGTTGTCCAAACGGGGGAGTATGTCCTTCTTGATAATCTTCTCCACGATAAGCGGCACACACGAAATAAGGCGTGGCTTGATGTCGGCAAAAGACTGGGCGATAATTTTAGGCGAAGGCATACGGGTAAGGAAGAACAGGTGAGCGCCTGCGCAAAAGCCGTACAGGAAATCATACGTCATGCCAAACACGTGTCCTAAGGGGAGCATCGACACGATGCGGTCGCCCGGCCGAACAGGACGCATTTCGAAGCAATAATCCACATTGGAGAGGATACTTCGATAGGGCAGCATCACCCCCTTGCTGTAGCCCGTGGTGCCCGATGTGTAGTTTATGATACACAACTCTTCGGGCGATTCTTCCCGACGGTAGTGCACGTGCTCGGGGCGGAAATTCTTGGGATAACGCTGCCCATAGAGTACGTTGCGGTGTTCGAATGCGTCCATCAACCGCTCGTCCCGGCACACCACGGGGGTAAAGTCCGGCAAAAGAACAATACCTATCAGATTAGGCATACGCTCTTCGTTAAGATATTCCCATGCCTGATCGCCTACGAAAAGCAGACGGGCTTCAGAGTGGTTCACGATGTTGTGTATATTGTCGGCCTTGAACTCATGCAGGATGGGGACTATGACGGCTCCGTAGGTGATGGCACCCAGGAAGACCACAGCCCAATGGGCGCTGTTACGTCCACATACGGCAATCTTGTCTCCGGGCTTGATACCGGCATGCTCCAACACGAGGTGGAACTTCTCTATCTTGCGGGCTACATCTTTATATTGCAGGGTGGCGCCTTTATAATCAGTCAGGGCGTTCATGTCCCAGTTGCGCACGATGCTCTGCTCGATGTAGCCTATAAAAGTATGGTCTCGTTTCATGCGATGTTTATTGTGCACATTAGTGATAAAACTGCGCAAAGATAGAGCATAGCGAAAACTCTTGCAAGTGTTTCAGCGTTTTTTATAAACAAAGCGGCTACTCAATTCCCTTCTTTAGCTGGAACCGGAGCGGATGGCGCAGTTTTTTTCTCCGAGATAATCAGGAGTTTGTCATCGGCATGCAAGCGGAGTGTACCGTTAGGAATAAGAAACTCTTCACCACGTTTCACAATCATGACAAGTGTACCTTTAGGCAAATTCATGTCTTTCAGCGTTGGCGATGT
>CALUOV010000165.1 GCA_944322275.1 uncultured Bacteroides sp.
AGTACGTGTGGGCAGAATGCTCGGCGGAGAGTATCCGCATTTCATTACCAAGTTGACCGTTGGCACCGGTTATCAAGATGTTCATATTAATCGTCTAATTTTAATTTTCCTTGTCTATCCTTATCGTAATAATTGGCCAGCATCGAGAGTAAGCCGCTGATGGCCTCCAAAGCCTTGGTCGTGCCTGCACTGACTTCTTTCTTCTGCAAGCGCAATAATAGCACACCATACAAGGCTTCGAAGCAGGTTTCCAGTTCCGGCTCATCTTTGTGCCCGTTCCTTTGGCGAAGTTCTACGATAAAAGGCAGTGCCTTGAAGTAGGCCGCGTTGTAGAAGGGATACTTGGTGGAAGCCAGCAAGGCGATATGCAGTTCGGTGAGGCTCAGTATCACATTGCGGTTTATCTGCAAGTGTCCCTTTTCCATCACGCCTTCGGTGCGCATCATGTTACACAGATTTTCGTACCATTCTTCCAACGCCCCACGCTCTTTCTCAGGAAAGCGATTGATGACATTCGTCTTCAAGCTGTCAATGTCGCACCTGTTGGCACGTATCAAATCCTCCACTTGCCACATATATATAAGGTATTCGGCGATGTTTTTTTCTTTTAATGCTTGCGCTATTTTCATATTCTATTTCAATACAAAGATTCTCCCATCAATGTAAATGCTAGTCCCAGAACAGATACTATCACCACTACGCTGCCGATGATACGGTTCAGCAGCCAAATGCCACGTAGATTGAACTGGGATCGAACTTTGTTGACAAAGTACGTGATGCCGAACCACCAGACTAAAGCACCCAAAATGATGGCCAGATAGCCCAACACCGTTTCGCTTACCAAAGTCCCGTTGCCCGCAAACGAGAAACGGGCGAACAAGCCTATGTATAAAAAGATGATGAGCGGATTGCTTAGGGTGACGAAAAAAGCCGTGATGAAGTTGTGCAGATACGTCCCCTTAGTGCCCGAAGGAGGGCGAAGTGATTTCACCGGATTACTTCGGAATGTGTAGATGCCGAACGCCAGCAGCATAATGCTCCCTATCAGTTGCAGATAGAAGATATTTTTGTTGACGTAGTCGAACACGAAACTCATACCATAGCCCGTGAGTAATGCATAACAGATGTCGCTTAAGGCTGCTCCGATACCTGTGACAAAGCCGTACCAACGGCCTTTATTCAGCGTGCGCTGGATGCATAGCACACCCACGGGTCCCAATGGTGCTGACACAATGACACCGATAATGAAACCCTTCCACAATATATTAAATATAGTTTCCAACTGAATCATGGGTGCAAAGATAACGCAAAGCAAGGGAAGCACAAAATAAGCTTGCTTAATTTTTTGATGCTCCCCTTTGTGCTTAGCCCGTTCATCCTTTCACCACATCTTCAAAATCGGCCTCTAACTCCGTGTCGTTTACGAAGTCCCATAAAGTGAGACTGCGCAGTTGGTAGAAGTAATACCAATAATAATAGAGTTCGGAAATGTGCTTCTGGCGGGCTTCGTCCTTGGAATTTTGTGCATCATTCAGGTCAAGCGTACTGATTTTGCCTATCATAAAGGTTTCCACGCTGGTGCGATAACGTTTCTCGGCAATGCGATCGGCTTCTTCAGCTATATTTAATTGCTGAGCTTGGTTGTTGAAATTTTCTACCAACAAGAATATGTTCTGATTGAAATTCATCTGTTCCTGTCGGATTTGGGAGCGTACTACCTCCCGGTTACTTTGTGCAACTTTGACTTGTCCTCTCCGTTTTCCCCAATCCAAGATGGGAATCGTTACGCCAATCTGTACAATTTGATTATCCAGCAGGTCCTTGTAAGACGATTTGAAATGGTCATCCTGCCCCGAATATCCCACACTGGCAAAAAGATTGATGCTACGTAAATTGCCCTTGGCCGTAGCTACTTCATAGTCGGCTTCCAATTGTCTTCGGCGGATGTTTTGCGCGAAAGAATTTCGTTCCAGTGCCTTACCCAATACTGTCTGATAATTCATCCGGATATTAGGAACGGATTCAGGTACGACAGGATTCAGATTCTCTTGCTCGGACACCCCCAAAAAAGAGCGCAGCTGGAACATATTGGAATTCAAGTTACTTTCAGCTTCGGTTACATCGGCTTCTCCCTGCAAAGCGTTCAATTTTAGTTGCAGAAGGTCATTCTCCGATATCTGCCCCATCTTGCGTTTTGCTTTGGCCACTTCGTACAAACGGTCGGCGTTCTCCTTGTTTTGGCGTGCTGTAGCCAGATTTTCTTTGGACAATAGGAGGTTGAAGAAATAGGTGATGGTGGTCATGGTGACTTCCTCGGTGGCGGTGATGAATGCGGCTTTAGCTTCGGCATAGCGCACAGGTTCTATGCGCCGGTTCCATTTCAGGGTGTTGACACCAAAGATGGGTTGTGTTAACTCCAGCCCCACAGGTATGGACATGAACTGGCGTTGGCCCCCTTTGCCTAATTGTCGTACAAAATCTAAAGAAGAAGTGAGCGACAAAGTACCGCCTGTAAACCATATGTTCTGATTGATGGATAATTCGCCTGAGAGTCCTAATGTGCTGTTGCGTACAAAGGTATACGATCCATCGGAATTTTGATACGAACTATAGGATTTGTTATAGTTGGGCAATGTTCCCGTAAAGCTCACTTCGGGCAATAAGTTGGCACGGAAGGTGCGGTATTCCCAATAGGCCGTTTTCAACTCGTTTAAGGCTACGGCCGCATCCACTGACTGGATACGAGCCAAGGCAATGGCTTCGGACAAGGTGATATCTCGATTGTAAGTCAAGGTGTCCGTTTGGGCAAACATGTTTATCTGGAAGGCCAGACAGCAGGCTAATAAGATATTTCTCTTCCTCATATTTAAATGTTTCAAGTTTTGCTCATCTATAAGCAAAGACTGTGCCAATTCGTCAGGAGCCTTTCTGAAGGGGGAAGTGTTCGTTTTCGGACAATGAAGATGTTCGGAAGCGGACATTGTATCACAAACTATGAAAGCTTTGCGCAGCTTCTGTTTTTCCAAAGCAAAGACATGCACTCCGCCAAACTATTGTATATTCTCCGAAAATACTTTATCTTTGCACGGCATAAAAAGAAGAGGAAAAAGATGAATTTAACCGTTGAACATATTCTTTTGATAGGGTCCGTTCTGTTGTTCGTCAGCATCTTGGCGGGTAAGACAGGCTATCGGTTCGGTGTCCCGACCCTGTTGCTGTTTCTCTTTGTGGGCATGCTTTTCGGGAGTGACGGACTGGGCATTCAATTTCATGACATGCAGATGGCCCAATTCTTAGGCACCGTGGCACTGAGTGTCATCCTGTTTACGGGCGGTATGGATACCCGTTTCACCGATATCCGTCCCGTACTCCGACCGGGTATCGCGCTTTCCACACTGGGCGTACTTTTTACAACGTTGTTCACAGGTCTGTTTATCTGGTGGCTTTCGGGCATGTCGTGGACCAATATCCATTTCTCATTCATCCCGTCTTTACTTTTAGCGGCCACTATGTCGTCTACGGACTCGGCATCGGTGTTCTCCATCCTGCGTTCGCAGAAAATAAACTTAAAACATAATCTGCGCCCTATGCTGGAGCTGGAAAGCGGAAGTAATGACCCCATGGCCTACATGCTGACCATCGTACTCATACAATTCACCCAGGCAGCAGGCATGGGCTGGGGCGAAATAGCCGTATCCTTCTGCGTGCAGTTCCTTGTAGGAGGCGTAACAGGATACCTGATGGGACGGCTGGCTACTTTGGCCATGAACAGACTGAACATCGACAACCAAGCCATGTACCCCATCCTGTTACTGGCCGTACTGTTCTTCACTTTCGCCATAACGAGTCTGCTCAAGGGAAACGGTTATTTAGCCGTCTATCTGGCGGGAATGATGGTTGGCAATCACAAGATGGCTTTCCGGCGTGAAACGACTACTTTTATGGACGGGCTGACGTGGCTTTTCCAAATCGTGATGTTCCTTTGTTTAGGCTTATTAGTCAATCCGCACGAAATGCTTGAAGTAGCAGCTGTAGCCACTCTCATCGGTGCCTTTATGGTATTGATAGGACGCCCGCTCAGCATATACCTCAGTCTGTTGCCTTTCGGCAAGAGCATCAATCATCGCTCGCGTATATTTATATCATGGGTGGGATTGCGTGGTGCGGCTCCCATTTTGTTTGCCATTTATCCTGTAGTGGCGGGAGTAGAAGGAGCGCAAAGCATTTTCAATATCGTTTTCTTTATCGTATGAAAACCCCCAGACCTGTTTTTCTATAATTTCAAGCTGGGATTGAACGGG
>CALUOV010000166.1 GCA_944322275.1 uncultured Bacteroides sp.
CAAAGCGCATACACTTCACATACACCGGCAATGTAACCTATTGGGGAATAATCGTATATGAAAGTGGCGCAGGCTGCCATCGAAGAAGAGAAATAAATAATGTAAACATTATATTAGAGTGAGTGAAGTATATGGGCGGTGACTACTTTGAGAGGAAGGTTACCGCCTATATTTGTTTTCAAAGAGCTATGCTGCCACTAAGAAAAAGCAACTGACAAGAGGGAATAAAGAAAATAATGACTATCTTTGTCCCCTTGAAAGAAAAAAATCATGTCCGACTATATCAACGAACTGAACGAAAGCCAACGCGCAGCAGTGCTCTACAATGATGGGCCTTCGCTGGTCATAGCGGGAGCCGGTTCGGGAAAGACGCGCGTACTGACGTACAAAATAGCCTACCTGCTGGAGAACGGTTACCAACCGTGGAACATCTTGGCGCTGACCTTTACCAACAAGGCCGCCCGAGAGATGAAGGCGCGCATCGCCCGACAAGTGGGTGTGGAACGTGCCCACCGTCTGTGGATGGGGACTTTCCATTCCATCTTTTTGCGCATCCTGCATGCCGAGGCGGAACACATCGGCTTCACACCCCGTTTCACCATCTACGACACGGCGGACAGCAAAAGCCTGATTCGCACCATCCTGAAAGAAATGAAGCTGGATGAGAAAGTATATAAACCGGGAGTCATCCAATCGCGCATCTCCAACGCCAAAAACCACCTGGTGACACCCGCCGGATATGCCAATAACCGAGAAACTTACGAAGCAGACAATGCCGCCAAAATACCTGCCTTGCGCGAGGTGTATCGTTATTATTGGGAACGTTGCCGCCAAGCGGACGCCATGGATTTTGACGATTTGTTGTTCTACACCTTTCTGCTCTTCCGCGACCACCCCGAGGTTCTGACACGTTATCAGGAGCAATTCCGTTATATTTTAGTGGACGAGTATCAGGACACTAACTTTGCCCAACATAGCATCGTGTTACAGCTGGCCAAGAATCACCAGCATGTATGCGTGGTGGGTGATGACGCGCAAAGCATCTATTCTTTCCGCGGAGCCGACATTGACAATATTCTCTACTTCACCAAGGTATATCCCGGCACACGAGTGTTCAAACTGGAGCAAAACTACCGTTCCACGCAAACCATCGTATCTGCAGCCAACAGCCTGATAAGCAAAAACCAATGGCAGATACACAAAGATGTATTTTCCGAAAAAGCCCAAGGTGAACCTATTGGAGTCTTCCAAGCATATAGCGATGTAGAAGAAGGGGAAATTGTGGTGAACAAAATAGCCGAACTGCGCCGTACGGGCGGTTACGGATATGCCGACTTTGCCATCCTGTATCGAACAAACGCCCAAAGCCGTGTGTTCGAGGACGTATTGCGCAAGCGAGGCATGCCTTATCGCATCTATGGAGGCTTGTCTTTCTACCAACGCAAGGAAATAAAAGACGTGATAGCCTACTTCCGCTTGGTAGTGAACCCGCAGGACGAAGAGGCTTTCAAACGCATTATCAATTACCCCGCCCGAGGCATAGGCGATACGACCTTGGGAAAAATAGCTCAGGCTGCCGGAATGAATAATGTCAGTTTATGGGCGGTGTTGTGCGAACCATTGACCTACGGATTGAACTTCAACAAAGGGACACTTGGCAAGCTGCAAGGCTTTCGAGATTTGATAGACGGATTCATCAGCGGGCAAGAAGAGAAGAACGCTTATGAACTGGGAGTGGACATCATCCGCCAGGCGGGCATCATAGCCGATGTCTGTCAAGACAATTCGCCCGAAAACCTCAGCCGAAAGGAAAATATAGAAGAGTTGATGAACGGAATGAGCGACTTCTGTGGACAACGCCGGGAGGAAGGTAACGAACACATAGCTTTGGACGATTTCCTCTCCGAGGTATCCCTGCTCACCGACCAAGATACCGACACGGATGAGGAAGGCGAGAAGGTGACGCTAATGACTGTCCACTCCGCCAAGGGATTGGAGTTTCGCAACGTCTTTGTGGTAGGCATGGAAGAGAATCTTTTTCCCAGCGGCATGTCAGGCGACTCGCCCCGTGCACTCGAGGAGGAACGCCGGCTGTTCTACGTAGCCATTACCCGTGCTGAAGAGCATTGTTACTTGACGTATGCCAAAACCCGCATGCGCTATGGCAAGATGGAGTTTGGCGCACCCAGCCGTTTCCTGCGCGACATAGACACCCGCTACTTGAGTTTGCCCCAAGAAGCGGGCATCAAGCGACGGGTGGATGAACAAGCCCTACGTTTCCGCCAACGTATCACATCCGGTAACTTTACGAAAGAGAAAGCTCCCCTACAGGAAGAAATCAGACTGTCAATGTCTCGCAATCTGAAACGGATGGACAAGATGTCTTCTGTTCCATCTTCCCCACGTGCCGTGAACGAACTCCAGGCAGGTCAGATGATCGAGCACGAACGTTTCGGACGTGGCGAGGTGCTAAAGGTGGAAGGAGCAGACGAGAATGCCAAAGCCACCATCCGTTTTAAACATGCGGGCGACAAGCAACTGCTCCTGCGATTCGCGCGATTTAAAATTATAGAATAAATGAATTTATTTATGTGTTTATTGTTCATCCGCAGATGAATAATCGGATCACACAATTCTGACAGATAATTTATCATTTAACAAATCATGATAGACTTTACCCAATTTCCTTCCCCCTGTTATATTATGGAGGAAGAATTGCTGAGGAAAAACCTCACATTGATAAAAAGCGTGGCCAACCGTGCCGATGTAGAAATCATCCTCGCCTTCAAGTCGTTTGCCATGTGGAAGTCCTTCCCCATCTTCCGCGAATACATTACACACTCCACCGCCAGCTCGGTGTATGAGGCGCGTCTGGCGCTTGAAGAGTTCGGAAGCAAGGCACACACCTATTCGCCAGCCTATACCGAATCCGACTTTCCGGAAATCATGCGTTGCAGCAGCCACATCACGTTCAACTCTCTGACACAGTTCGAACGCTTCTACCCGATGGTACAAACCAAAGGGAACAGCATATCGTGTGGCATACGAATCAATCCCGAATACTCCGAAGTAGAAACTGAGCTATACAATCCCTGCGCCCCGGGTACCCGCTTTGGCGTCATGGCCGAACAACTGTCCGAAGAGCTTCCGCAAGGCATTGAGGGTTTCCATTGCCATTGCCATTGCGAGTCATCTTCCTACGCTCTGGAACACACTTTGACTCATCTGGAGGAAAAATTCTCCCGCTGGTTTCCCCATCTGAAGTGGCTGAACTTAGGAGGCGGACATCTGATGACTCGCAAGGACTATGACGTAGAGCACCTCGTTCATCTGTTGCAAGGCTTGCACAAGCGTTATCCCAACCTACGCATCATCTTGGAGCCGGGATCGGCTTTCACCTGGCAGACCGGTGTACTGACTTCCAAAGTGGTAGACATTGTAGAAAACCGAGGTATACGCACTGCCATCTTGAACGTCAGCTTCACGTGCCACATGCCCGATTGCTTAGAGATGCCCTATCAACCGGCCGTACGAGGAGCGGAGATGGGCACGCAAGGTCCGTATGTCTACCGTTTGGGTGGCAATTCGTGCCTAAGTGGAGACTATATGGGCGATTGGAGCTTCGACCACGAACTGCAAACAGGCGAGCAAATCGTTTTCGAGGACATGATACATTACACCATGGTAAAGACCAATATGTTCAACGGCATCCATCATCCTTCCATCGCTTTATGGACAAAAGAGGGGAAAGCGGAGATTTTCAAGAATTTTTCATACGAAGATTATCACGACAGAATGAGCTGATAATCAAATCAATGCTTATCAGTATGGTCGTCCAATGCGTTTTTTTGATGAAAAAAATAGGATGAATGCTTGCAGGTTCGGGGAAAATACCTACCTTTGCAACCGCAAACGCGGAAATAGCTCAGTTGGTAGAGCACAACCTTGCCAAGGTTGGGGTCGCGAGTTCGAGTCTCGTTTTCCGCTCCATGCTGAAAAGTTGCATTACTGATAAGGCCCAGGTGGCGGAATTGGTAGACGCGCACGTTTCAGGTGCGTGTGTCGAAAGGCATGCAGGTTCGAGTCCTGTTCTGGGCACTTTAGTTGGTAATGTCAAGTTTTGTGGTGAGTTCTTTGAAACATCATGTAATGTGGAAGGAGAGATGGCGGAATTGGTAGACGCGCTACTTTGAGGGGGTAGTGACAATTATGTCGTGGGAGTTCGAGTCTCCTT
>CALUOV010000167.1 GCA_944322275.1 uncultured Bacteroides sp.
AGTGTCAGGAGCACAGTCTTCACACCCCAGTCGGCGATGAGCAGGGCGGCTTCATGCGGCTCGGCGCATCCGGTGAGCACTTCCATTTCATTCTCGTTCGCTTTCAGCGTATGGATGTATTTCAGCGCCTCTTTCTTCTCCGCCCAGTCTACGGGGAATACTTTCTCGTTCTCCACTTTGCGCAGGAAGCCCTGCACGTCTGCCGAGAGGATGCTTCGGCCCGCCAGGTATTTGATGACTTCCAGTGAAAAGTCGCTTGCTAGCAAGCTCCCCAAGTGGATGATGCCTGCCTGCACATCTTTCAGTCCCTCAATGGTGAACGGGTCGGCCGTGGCCGTGACACGCTGGCGGCGTTCGTTGGGGTTATCGCCATAGATGTTTTCAAAACAATGGGAATGCGCGGTAGGCAGGAGGCTGACTTCTATGCCGTCGCGGCGGATGTCTTCGGCGGCTTCCCGGTCTTCTTCGGCAAGGGCCGTTACCAGCAGGAATCTTTCGGGATTAAGCTGCTTGATGGCTTTGGCAAAATAGAATGAAGTGCCTCCCGGCATGTAAACGGTGCTTTGGGGCGTTACTATCTTATCGCGGGTGATGTACCCTATGCAACATAAGTTGTGCGGATTGTTGTTCATTGTTTAAAAAACTAGTCTCTTTTTATTCTTTTTTTTCGGGCTGCAAAATTAGTTTTTTTTTCTGTTATGGGCAACTTCCCTTTCACTTCTTTTACGGATGCACGTATAGCGGACGGCTTGAGACGCGTGCCAGTTTCGGCTTCCGGTCGATGGGATTGTCTGCTATCTTCATGCTCCGATGGGCGCCCGCGCTGCGTGTCTCGGCTTCTGTGGTGGGGAAGGCTCCCGTTTCCATACGCGTCAGGATAGGCTGCATAAGCAAGTCATCGGCCGATCCCAATTCTCCCAACGGATTGCCGTATGTTTCGGACACTTGGAAGTCGGCTGGCAGGCCTTCTTCGGCATAGTCACTGAATCCTTCCGCATTGGCCATGAGATAGGTCGTGAGCCATAATTCCAATGCGGGATGCTCCTCCGAAGTGTAGAGGGCTTGGGCTACATTTTTGCCGAAGGTGGGCGTCCCGACCTGATACAGGCGCCCGTCCATATAGGGGCGCAGACAGTTGATCACAATTTCGGAAGCCGAAGCCGTATTGGGGCCGGTTATAATGTACAGGTCTTGATAACTGAGTGCGGTGCCGCCGGGAAGCAGCGAAGCGTCAAAGAGATACGTCTGTGTCTGGTTCAGTTTGTCATTGCTGGTCATTGTGAGCATGGTTTGTCCCGTTGCGCCGGATGGGGCCAGTGCCATGGCCACGGTTTGTGCGGTAGTCACATAGCCGCCCGGATTATAGCGCAAGTCTACAATGATGTCGTCCGGCTGGGCGGAAGCCAGTCGGGTATAGAGGGCTTGCCATTGGGTGATGTCCTCTTCCTCGCCGAAGTTGTTATAGAGGATGTAGGCGGCTGTGCGGCTTCCGGTGCTAAACAGTTGTGTTTGCAAAAGATTGTGCTCCTCAATGATTCGCGGAGTGGGCATCTCCACGGTGCCGAGTGTGTCCATTTGCGCCAGCTCGTAGTTGTAAGTGCCCAGTGTGAAGGTATAGGCGGATGTGGGAGCGGATACATATTGTTCATAGTCGTCCGACTGGATGGCATTCCCGTTCGCGGCAATGATGATGTCACCCCGCTTCAGCCCGGCTTCCTCGGCAGGCGATTCGGGTTGGGTGTAGAGCACCTGCAAGGCATAGTCTCCGTTCTCAGCCTGCAGCATCACAGCCTCATAGCCGAATGTGGGGTTTTCGCTAAGAGCGCGGCTCGAGGCGGCGGTGACGTCTACGGAGTCCACGTGCGAGTAAAGCGCCCCGTTCTTCTGGTCCCGTTCCGAAGCGGCGGCACTCAGGAATTCTTGTGGCGACAGAAAGAAATCCAGTTCTTCTTCGGCCGGCAGGTCCTCGTAGTAGAGGTAATATTCCTGCATCACGTCGTAAATCCATTGTTTGGGCCTGATCAGCGCATAATATTCACCCGAACGGTCTTGGCCGCAGGATGTGCACATTAATAAAAGCGTCGTCAAGGCGCCTAGGAATGTGCCTGTCCGGTGGTGTATCTTTCGTCTCATACTTTTCTTTATCATTGATGTGGGCTGCAAAATTAGGTATTTTTCGGGGTAATTCCGCTAATAGTTTACATAAAAGAGATAAAAAACAAGCTCTTTTGCGGCTGACTTTCTCCCCGTAACTTGCCGCTGTGTTTCTTCTCAATCCGTTGAATACGTAAACAACATATTCCGGAGAAAAGAAAAAAGCAGACGTTTTGATAGTTGTTTAAAGGAATATGAAATCCTTATAATTCCTTTGCCAAGTGATTAATAAATCCTTTGTCAAGTGATCAGTTAACCACTTGTCAAGTGGATAATAGACGGCTTGGGCAGTGATCTATTAATCACTTGGCTTCTGAATAAAAAGGCATTCTTTTGTGTACAGATAGGGATTCTTTTCATCAAAAAAGGCTGTTGGTGAGCGATGGTAAGTGGTTTTGTTTGGCAGTTATCAAACTTTATCATAACTTTACGACCATAATTGATAAATGAAAAAAGAATATACAATGAGAACTCTGTTATTATTATTTGTAATGGTTTCGTTATTTGTTTCCTGTAATAGGGACAAGACGAAAAGTCTTGATTTATACGAGCTAAAATCAACTGAAAACATTAAGTCATTCGAATTGGACAGCGATGTGAGATATAACGCTTTCTACTTATATACATTCCACGACAAACAAGGAAAAGAATATTTATCTTTCCTAAATTACCGTACCAACCAACTGTTATTTTACGACTTCAACTCTTCTCATTTCCTCTTCAAAGTAGAATTGAACAGCGAAGGCCCTAACGGAGTAACGCAAGTATCCGGTTATTATATCAAGGACTTTGATAATATATACGTCTCTTCATACGCATACAATGGCTTGATCAAAGTAGATACGGTGGGAAACATCGTACAAAAGATACCTTATGAAAAAACAGCGAGTGGTTATCAGGTGTTACCTTCTTACACCCCATCGTCCCATCCTTACATAACCCCCATTATTTTAGGCGACAAAATTTATATTACCCAGCAAGCCGTGCCTCGCTTTCATTCCATAGAGGATACTCCGCTCAGTGTTCTCATTGACACGACACAACAAATGTGTAAAGAACTGCCATTGACCTATGATATATTGACAGAAAAGGAAATCGCTGCAAACTGTATGCAATTCAGCCGGATTTATGACGGGAACAGTTTCATTTACTCCTTTTACCCCAGTGAGAACATCTTGCAGGCTTCTGTAGACCATACAAACATTCGAAAAATAGCGGTCAAGAGCCGTTACATCAGTTCTGCAACAGAAGAACAAAAGGAAAACGAACAAGGCCCGCGGTTGAACCTTGAGTTGGCTCGTTATGGAGACCTGATTTATGATCCTTACCGTAACGTCTATTATCGCTTTGCTTACCCAAGAACTTCTTTGGACCGTAATATGAACTGGTGGGGAAAAGCCGTCTATGGGCGTAGCAAGTTCTCGGTAATTATATTGGATAAGGATTTCAATATCATTGGTGAGACACTGTTTCCTGAAGGCATTTACAATTCATACGTTTTTTTCGTACATGAAGATGGCCTGTATATCAGCCGTGATTATCAAATTGGAAGCGGAGAACAATCGGATGATTATATGACTTTTGAATTGTTTAAACTGACAAAAAAGGATATCAAATGAGAAACATTTATAAATTTACATTAAAAGCAACGCTGATTGTTGCGTTTGCGGCCGTAGCAGGCTATGGTGTGTTGTTGACCTCCTGTAATCAAAGCAGGAGTGGTAACTGGGAAGATTGGGAACAGTCCTTCACTGTATCGCAAAAATTGAAGTCTGTTCCTTGCATGGATGAAGAACTGATTTTGGGTGGTCCTGTCCAAATGCTGTATATGGACTCTTCGCTGCTCATTCATGATGTCAAGACAGAAAACCTGTTTTGGCTGATAGACGTGGCTGATAAGTATAAGATATGTTTGTTATGAGAAAAATCATAGGATGCTGGCTTTTCATTGGGATGCTTACTGCTTGTCAGGCACCATCCGTTAAAGAGACTTGTCGAACATTATCAGTTGATTTGACTCAAGAAACGGCTTCATTTACCGATCTTTTTTCCCACATGGAGTTAAT
>CALUOV010000168.1 GCA_944322275.1 uncultured Bacteroides sp.
CTGTGCATCAAATTACTGGTCGCTTCATTCTACCTTCTCCAAGTTTTTTATGACTGGCATTTGAAGTGCTTGCTCGACCTCAGTCTGATCCGTTACAAGAACCACACAGAGTCGCACCGACTGGCTACGCATCCGTCTGCGGGAAGCAATGATGAAAGTCAGCTATCAGTTTTGATCTTAGAAAAAAGAATAAATTAGCAGCCCCACTACCGTCAGGCACCCAACACATACCGGAACCCATGTATCCAACATAACCTTCGGCCTATGATACTTGAATACCCAACAGAAAAGTCCATAGCACAGACCTGCTCCAGCCAAGCCCAACAAAGCACCTGCCAACAAATCACCCGGATAGTGTACACCAAGATAAGCCCGTGAATAACATGTCACCAATGCCCACAACATGATGAAGTATGTCAGTACCTGGCTGCGGAAAAGGAAATAAATAAAGAAGGCCAATCCGAACGTGTTGGCTGCATGGCAGGAAGGAAATCCATAACGTCCGCCTCGATAACCGTTCACAATGTGCACCCATTCGGAAAGCGGATTATCCAGGTTAGAGGGACGCAGGCGGCATACTTCGGGACGAATGAGCGAAGCGCCTATCTGGTCGGCAAAAACAATAGTAAGCGCAATGGCTACAGCACAACCCAAAGCTACCCGCCAACGCAGATTGCGGAAGATAAGATACACTAACGATACATAAAGCGGCACCCACACCAGTTTTCCGCTGAAGGCATACATGAAGTTATCAAAATAAGTATTGTGCATCCCGTTGATAAAGAGCAGCACATCTGCATCCAGTTCGTTCAGCGCATGTAGCAATTCGGTTATCCAGTCCATCATAACTTATCGTTTGGCTATATCTTCATTAAGTTTCTACGTATCCGACAAATATGGGACAAAAATAAACCTTTTTCTCCAAATGTGCCAACTTTTGCCAAAAATTCCTGCATTGCTCAGGCTAACCTCATCGCACCGGGATGCCGTCCGGCCTCATTTCACCAACTCATTTTCCAATTGTTCCAACGACTTGCCTTTAGTCTCGGGCAGGCGCAAGATAAAGAAAATGAAGCCAAGCGTACAGATGGCCGCATAAATCCAAAATGTGCCGCTAGTGCCCAAAGCCATATTAAGGAATGGAAATGTATAAGTCAACGTACAACTGGGCACCCATAAAGCAAACGTGCTGGTAGCCACGGCCACGGCACGCACTTTGTTGGGAAATATTTCAGAAAGCAATACCCATGTGACAGGACCTAAAGACATGGCATAGCAGGCGATGGCCATCACCACAAGCACCACCATCATCACTCCACTCACCTCTAAGTAATAGCACAATCCCAAAATGAAATAAATACCAGCCAATCCACCTGCACCAATCAGCATCAGAGCACGACGCCCCAGGCGGTCTACTGTATAAATGGCCACAAAAGTAAATATCAAATTAGCGATGCCCGTAACCACTATATTAATAAAAGTATTGTCTACATCGTAACCAGCCGACTGGAAAATCTCTTGCGCATAGTTGAAAATAACATTCGTACCACACCATTGCTGAAACATGGCCATCACAACGCCAATAACCAACACCCTTCGATAAGGTTTGCTAAAAAGCAAACGCAATCCGCCTTGCGTCTTCTGCTGAGCGATAGCTTCATCGAACGAACGAAGCTCTTTCAACGCATAATCCGAACCGCCAATCCGCTCCAATGTGACTTGTGCACGCTCCCTATGGCCTTTCATGGCCAACCAGCGAGGACTCTCAGGAATGAAAGCCGCCAACACCAAAAAAGCCGTTGCGGGAAAAGCAGCCGCCCAAAACATCCATCGCCAAGCCATCTGCTCATTCCATGCAGGATCATCGCTGACTAAGAGCCAGTTCACCACCTGCGCTCCCAATATGCCGATAACAATGGTCAGCTGGTTGAGCGACACCAAGCGTCCGCGCACCGATGTAGGAGCCACCTCGGCGATATACATCGGCGAAAGTCCCGAAGCAATACCGATAGCAATACCCCCTAAAAATCGAACGATAAGGAAAAGGCCAAACGAGTCAAAAGCCCCTGTCCCATAAGCCGTCGTCGCAAAAATTAAAGCCGATATCAACAACAAAGGCTTACGCCCCAAACGGTCAGCCAACATACCTGCCGTCAACGCACCAATCAGACAACCGGCCAAAGCGATACTCATGGCCAGTCCTTGCATCGCGGGGACGCCCACTATGCCAAAGAATTGCTCGTAGAAGATTTTAGCACCGCCTATCACAACCCAGTCGTAGCCGAACAACAGCCCACCCATAGCGGAAACAAGACAAATAAAGTAGACAAATCGTTTGTTATAATTTTCCATGGCAGAAAAATGATTTTGATTTTACTGGGGACAAAGATAAATTTTTCCGCACATGCAAAAAATAGACTTTTCTCGCAAAAAGATGGAGTATTTTATTTTTTAAGACGGAATTTCACCTATTTCCTGTATATTTGCCCCCATAACTTTAATACATTGCGACCATGATAAAACTAAAAGACGGCTTCAATGGCGAAAGAGCTTTGGTGCTCCCCAAGGTGATTGTCCGGATGATGGAAGATGATCCGCTGACCTCTACGCTGCACATCACAGACATCGGCTATTACCCCAAAGCGCAACACCACTTCCGCGAGCGCAAAGAGCCTATCAATCAATATGTATTCATCTATTGTACGGACGGAGCGGGACACTATCGGATAGGCGAACATGAATACACAGTCTCGGCCAACCAATATTTCATCCTCCCCACAGGCATACCTCATGCCTATGCTAGTGATGACACACGCCCATGGACCATTTACTGGATACACTTCAAAGGCTCATTGGCCCCTTTCTATGCCCAAAGTTGCCAGACGCCCATGGATGTCATACCCGAAAAGCACTCACGTATACACGACCGTAACGCCCTCTTCGAAGAGATGTTCAACACGTTGAAAGCCGGATACAGCAACGAAAACCTGCATTATGTCACCTCACTCTTCCACTATTATCTGGGCTCTCTGCGCTATCTGCAACAATACCGCCAGGCCACAGGCGAAACCGCCAACGACAATAATATGGTCGCTTTCGCCATCCATTATATGAAAGAGAACGTGGAGAAGCACATCACTCTCCAAGACATTGCCAACCACGTGGATTACTCGCCCTCACATTTCTCTATGCTCTTTAAGAAACAGACGGGACATTCCCCTTTAGCCTACCTCAACCTGTTGAAAATCCAACAAGCCTGCTTTTTATTGGACACCACTGACATGAAAGCCAACCAAATATGTTACAAAATAGGCATAGATGATCCTTATTATTTCTCACGCCTATTCAGCAAGATTATGGGCATGTCACCCCAGATATACCGCAAAACCAAAAAAGGATAACTCTTCTGTAATTTGGGGAACAATATCTGTAATTTATCTACAAAAACTTACAGAGAAAATATATACTTTTGCAATATAAAATGGGAATTTATAAAACAACATAATTATGAAAATTTCAATTCTTACCAAATCAGTATGTGCAGCTTTCTTAGGAAGTTTTCTGAGTATTGGATGCGGACATGCCCAAACCAGCTCCAATGAAACCACCCCTACCCCCGGAAAGGACGGAAACAAGTACGTACCTTACGAACAACGTACAGGTAACGAATCCATCGTCTACTTCACCCGTAACCTCAGCGCGGAAGGTCTCATCAAAGCCTACGAACAAGTGAGCGGCAATATTAAGGGGCGTATAGGCGTGAAACTCCACACGGGCGAGCAACATGGCCCGAACATTATCCCCCACGAATGGGTGAAGGAACTCATCCGGAAAGACCTGCCTGATGCACACATCGTAGAAACCAATACGTATTATACAGGCGATCGCTACACAACCGAACAGCACCGCAAGACGCTGGAGGTGAACGGATGGACCTTCTGCCCCGTAGACATCATGGACGAGGAGGACACGCTGACCATCCCCGTAAAGGGAGGCAAATGGTTCACCAAGATGGCTGTGGGAAGTCATCTGCCCAATTATAACTCACTCGTGGTACTCACCCACTTTAAGGGACATACGCAAGGCGGATTTGGCGGAAGCAACAAGAACATCGGCATCGGCTGTGCCGACGGACGCATCGGAAAAGCCTGGATACACACCACTCCCAATCAAAACAATCAGTGGGACATCGCGAAGG
>CALUOV010000169.1 GCA_944322275.1 uncultured Bacteroides sp.
GTAACAGCAAACAATTGGAGGTCCTATGGGATTAAGCCCTGGATTATTGGGATATCCACCGCCAATAGTTGCAACTAAGGTTTCTTTCTCAATGGGAACAAGTCCCCAATCTTTTAAACTTTTCATAATTCGATAAAATTTAGTTAGTTAGACATATTGTTAATAAAACTCTCTAATGCAATGTAAGAGTGTATTCGGTGTTTCCAAATCGTCCGAATTAACCGGCACTTCATGTTTATGTAGACTGATTGGCTTCCGTGCAGGTAGCGTTCGTTCAGACAGGATCCCCCGCACAAGTATCTGGCCCAGCATTGCCGGCAGTTGTCAAGTTGTGCTACGTCTTGGGAACGGAATTCATTCAACCGGTTTTCCTGAATGCCGCTGTTTACGTCGCCCAGGCTTGTTTCCCGAAGGGGAAGCATGTTCTGACAGGCATAATAACGTCCTTGCTCGTCCACTATCAGATTGCTTCTGCCTGCGCTGCATCCTTGCAGACGTACAGTTTTGTCTTTCAGTGTTTTCAGTCCGTTGCAAAAGTCCAGGTTGTATATTGGTTCTCCTTTCATCCGTTTCGCAACCAGATAGGCTATACATTCGGCTAACTGTTGGTCGAGCCTGTCGAGGTCAATTTCTCCAAAGTCGAAAGTGTATTTCCTTTCTGTTCCGGAATCCATGGTGAATGCATAGGAGTAGGGCACTTTCAGGGTTTCGAAGAAGCGGATTATCTTGAACAACTTTCGGGTATTGGGATGGATGGTTGCACGGATATTGAAGCGGATGTGATGTTCTTTCAGTTTCTCAATGTTCCTGATAATTCGTCTGTAACTTCCTCTTCTGTTGGTGAAAATCCGGTTTTCATCGTTTATGTCTTCCGGACCATCCATGCTGACAGTAACAGTGAACTTTTCTTCTTTGAACAGTCGTAACAGGCTTTCGTCAATCAGCGTTCCGTTGGTGTTGATTAAAAATATCACCTTTTTACCACGTTTTCCAACTATTTCTTCTTTAGCCATTGCCACAACCTCGTGTAGAAAAGATTTGTGTAGCAAAGGTTCTCCTCCGAAAAAGTAAATCGTATATTGACCGCTTGCAGGGTTAGCCTTCAGCATATTTTCTATCGCTTTCCGGGCTACTGACAAAGACATTACTTCTTTCCTGTCCTGCGTTGTGGATGCGAAGCAATATTTGCAGGCCATGTTGCATCCATGCGTCACGTTCAGCGTCAGCATGTCTTGTCGGGGTTCGGTTGCCGGATGCTTGGGCGGTGTGCAAAGGGAGTTCAACGTAGCGGTAATTTGTGCAATCTCATTGTCGGAGATCTTGTCGGCTGTTTCATCCCCGGTACAAAGGGTGAAATAGGCATCCATAAGTGGATTGCCGATCTCTAAAATCCGTTGACTACCGGAAAAGAATACATATTTCTTGTTCTCGTATGAGAAACGGTAAAAGCTATTTTGTTTTAATAAATTGTTCATACTTTAGAATCTAATATGTCGTTATTTCTGTCGCAAAAGTAAGTCATAGGGCAGATAATGAAAGTTGTTTCTATGTTAATGTTATGTTATCATAGTGAGAAGTGTTTCTTATTCATCTCGATAAACAGCTACCCAAACTCCGTTAACTTCTTTCCAACCTACTAAGACTACTTCTCCGCCATAAATTTCCAGACATTGCTTAAAAGATAATTCGCTTAATTTTTTTTTTGCTATTTTCCATGTTATCTCATTTTTTAAAGTTACATTTGCAAATATAGGCTCTTCACATTTTACCAATAGTTACCATTTTGTTATCATAATGTTATTGGATTACAATGAAGCATATTTATATTAGAACTATAACCGTTATAGCTGTATTATTAGTATTTATATTACAATATATTTGGCTCAAGAACTCGTTTGATCTATTGATGAATCAGTTTGAAAATACTATTAAGGAATTATTTGAAGCAGCTTCTTTCAAGGAGGCTACGTCGCATTTCTCCGAACTTCCTAAAGGAATAGATTTCCTTGGAGCACCAAGAACTGAAAATGAGAAAAACTCTCCTGAATCTACATACTTATTGGAAAGTTTAGGAGAATATGGTATCACTTGTAATATAAATAGCTTGGATTCCATTTATAGGCAAATGCTTTTACAACACAATATAGATACTTACTTATATATTGATAAACTAAGTGATGGGAGTATTATAGAAACGACAAGACAAGGCAACATGAAGCATTTAGGGATTATCAGGACACAATTAATTCCGATAAAGCTGGATGGCTCATTGGAAGTACAAGCAATTTTAATCAATCCGTATAGTTTCATTTTCAAGCAAATGGAACTACTCATCATAGCAACTGCAGTTATGATAATTTTCATAATAGGATGTATTATTTATCAAATTAGGATTATATCCCACATGAATAAAATCTTCAAAATCCGCGAAGATTTCTCTTATGCCATGATTCACGATATGAAAACTCCACTTACCACAATCGTTATGACGCTTAACTTGTTGCATACCGGCCGGTTGGAAGGTAAGCCGGAAAGAAAAGAGAAGTATTTTCAAATCGCCGAGAATGAAGCCGACCATTTATTGACGTTGACCAATAAAGTGCTGACAATCTCCAAATTGGAACAGCATAAGCTGGATATGAAGAAAGAGGAAATCGAATTAGCTCCCATGGTAGATAAACTGGTCGATAAGTTTACTGCCAAAGCAGATAAGCCGATACGCTTTGTGAAAGACTTGCAAGCTACAGAGGTCTATGCCGATGAGGAATATTTGGAGGAGGTGTTGGATAATCTGATAGACAATGCCGTCAAGTATTCCAAAGAGAGTGTGGAAATCACCCTCAGTTCGTCGTGCAACGACAGTCATACCATTCTCATAGTGAGAGACAACGGGATAGGTATTTCGGAAAAAGACCAGAAGGTGGTATTCAATAAATTCGAGCGTGGCGCTGCCGGGCGCCGGAAACGCAAACAAGGCGCTTCCGGATTCGGCCTGGGACTTCACTTTGTGCAACAAGTGGTGGAGGCGCATGGTGGAAGTATATTCGTAAACAGCAGTGAGGGGCTGTATACCGAATTTGTTATATCTTTGCCGTTGTTGGTGCAAAATTTGAAATAAAAGCTGTTCCTATGATTAAATTGTTATTAGTGGAAGATGATGCCAATCTGCGCTATGTGATACAAGGCGGTTTGGAAGATATTATCGGCGGTTACGAAGTACGTACAGCTGCTACCGGTGAAGAAGGGCTGAGAGTTTGGGAAGAATTCAAGCCCGACATCATCATCAGCGACATTGACATGCCGGGAATGGACGGTTTCGAGATGGTGAAACGCATTCGGGAAATAGATCGTGAAACACCTGTATTGTTTGCCTCAGCGCTGACCTCACCCAAGGACGTGCGGAAAGGCTACGAAATGGGCGTGAACAACTACATCAAAAAACCGTTCATCGCCGACGAACTGGATGCGCACATGAAAGCTATTCTGAAGCTGAAAGAAGGGGTTGGCAGCAGAACGGAAACCGGTTTTTGCCGGTTCGGACACTATACTCTGGATACCGAACACGCCAATCTGCGTGACGACCGTACCGGCCGGCATCGGGTATTGACACTGATGGAAGCCAAAATCCTGCAAATCTTAGCTCAGAATAAGAACGAGATTATTCGTCGCGAAGCCATCTTGAGCCGTTGCTGGAATACGGAGGATGATTATTTCGCCTCGCGCAGTCTCGACGTATTCATATCCAAACTTCGCAAACTCTTCGAGGATGATTCGGATATCGAGATTAAAACTATCCGCTGCGTGGGTTGGGTGTTGTATGTGCACTAAAGTGTTGCATTATAAAAAACGTAACTTTGTGAATATATCAAAGGGAATGATGGCTAAAATACAGGTAAACAAGCAATTGATAACACGTCAGAAAACTTTCGGGATATTGGCAGCATGTTGCAACAAAGCCAGGATGCAAACGGTTGGAACAAGAAAACCTTGCAACGGCTGGCAGCGGACTTGAAGAACGATTATTCCGAAATAAAAGGATTCTCAGTCCGCAATATGCAGTGTATGATGCAGTTCTTCAACGAATATAATCAGGAACTTACGATGATAAAAGGAGGTGATACTTCAATTGCGCAACCGGTGGTTG
>CALUOV010000170.1 GCA_944322275.1 uncultured Bacteroides sp.
GCTCAGTTGATAGAGCATTAGCCTTCCAAGCTGAGGGTCGCGGGTTTGAGTCCCGTCTTCCGCTCTTAAGAGAATCCTGAAAGCCATAAAGCGACTTTCAGGATTTCTTTTTTGGCCCACCCCTCAAAAGACGTACACAAAAAAAATCCCGCCTAAAGCCAATGCTCAGACGGGAACTCTTTCAATTTTCAGTTGGGCTACCTGGATTCGAACCAGGAATGACAGGACCAGAATCTGTAGTGTTACCATTACACCATAGCCCAATTCACAATCACCTTTCGGTTTTGCGGTTGCAAAGATACGAACTTTTTTAAAAACAAAAACTATTTTGGTCATTTTTTCTTCAGAAAAATGATAATATGCCCTTTCCCAAAGGCTTATATCCCTAAAAAAAATCAAAAAATAAAAGAGTTTTCACTTTTTCAACCACAGATACAAGAAAAGGGCGTATATTTGCCAACTGTTTAAAAACCATAACAACGTATAATGAACGAAACGAAAAAACTGATTGAACAAATCACTGAAGGCATTCAAGATAAGAAAGGAAAGAAGATTGTCATTGCAGATCTTACGCAAATAGACGATACCATCTGCAATTATTTCATTATCTGCCAAGGGAACTCCCCCAGCCAGGTAACAGCCATTGTAGAATCCGTTAAAGAATTTGCCCGCAAAGGAGTAAACGTCAAGCCATACGCAGTGGACGGATTACGAAACGCCCAGTGGGTAGCCATGGATTATGCGGATGTGTTGGTACATGTCTTTATGCCAGAAGCCAGAGAGTTTTATAACTTGGAAACTTTGTGGGCTGACGCCCGATTAACCCCAATACCAGACCTCGATTAATACAATTATGAACGATAATTTCAATAAAAACATCAATAAGCCAACGAACGACAAGATGCGTTTCAAGTTCAACTTGAACTGGTTCTACTTGCTGATACTGTTAATGATAGGCATTTTGTGGTTTACCAATTTGAACAGTTCCAGCTCCAAGGACATCCCGTACAATGAGTTCAGGAGTTACGTCCATCAAGGCTATATCGACCGGATTATCGGCTACGATGACAATACTGTGGAAGCTTACGTCAAGCCCCAAAACGTAAAAGATGTATTTGGGAACGACTCCAGCCGCGTAGGACGCAATCCGATGATTACCACCGAAGCGCCCTCACGAGAGAGTTTAGAAAACTTCTTGCAAGAAGCCCAGTTTGACGGATCCATTACGTATGAAAAGAAAGGCAACTACATGGGAGCCATATTCTGGAACTTATTGCCTATCCTGTTCTTTATCGGCTTCTGGATGTACTTGTCACGCCGATGGGCTGGAGGCGCAGGAGGCGGTGGCGGAGGCATCTTCAACGTAGGGCGATCGAAAGCTCAGCTCTTTGAGAAAGGCTCCAATAACGTAAAAGTGACTTTTAAAGATGTAGCGGGATTGGCCGAAGCCAAACAAGAGGTACAAGAAATCGTAGAGTTTTTGAAAGAGCCCCAGAAATATACTGATCTGGGTGGCAAGATTCCTAAAGGAGCCTTGTTGGTTGGCCCTCCGGGAACCGGTAAGACTCTATTAGCCAAGGCTGTAGCTGGAGAAGCTGATGTACCGTTTTTCTCATTGGCCGGTTCAGACTTTGTGGAAATGTTTGTCGGCGTGGGAGCCTCACGCGTACGTGACCTCTTCCGCCAAGCTAAGGAGAAAGCGCCTTGCATCGTGTTCATTGATGAAATAGATGCTGTAGGACGCGCCCGCGCCAAAGCGGCTGCCATGGGTGGAAACGATGAACGCGAGAACACCTTGAATCAATTGCTGACCGAAATGGATGGTTTCGGTTCAAATAGCGGTATCATCATACTGGCTGCTACCAATCGTGTAGATGTATTGGACAAGGCTTTGCTGCGTGCCGGACGTTTCGACCGCCAGATACATGTGGATTTACCCGATTTAAACGAACGCAAAGAGGTGTTCGGCGTGCATCTCCGTCCACTGAAACTAGACAATACGGTAGATGTGGATTTACTTGCACGCCAGACTCCGGGATTCTCTGGCGCAGACATCGCCAATGTATGTAACGAAGCCGCACTGATAGCCGCCCGTCATGGTAAGAAGGCGGTAGGCAAACAAGACTTTTTGGATGCGGTAGACCGCATTGTCGGAGGTCTGGAGAAGAAAACAAAAATCACAACAGAAGAAGAACGCCGCTCCATTGCCATTCACGAAGCGGGACACGCCAGCATATCCTGGCTGTTGCAATACGCCAATCCACTTATCAAGGTAACTATCGTACCACGTGGACGTGCATTGGGAGCCGCCTGGTATCTGCCCGAAGAACGTCAGATCACAACCAAAGAGCAAATGCTCGATGAGATGTGCGCTACGCTTGGCGGAAGGGCTGCCGAAGATTTGTTTTTAGGACGTATCTCCACCGGAGCCATGAATGACCTGGAGCGTGTGACCAAACAGGCATATGGCATGATAGCCTACTTGGGCATGAGCGAGAAGCTGCCTAACATATGTTATTATAGCAATGAAGAATATTCTTTCCAGCGTCCATATAGCGAGAAGACGGCCGAACTGATTGACGAAGAAGTAAAGCGCATGGTAAACGAGCAATATGCGCGCGCCAAACAGATTTTATCAGACCACAAGGAGGGACATAACCGATTAGCCCAATTGCTGATTGATAAAGAAGTCATCTTTTCTGATGATGTGGAACAGATTTTCGGTCCCCGTCCATGGGCTTCGCGTTCGGAGGAAATTATTACCGCCAACGAAACGGCCAAAGCACTGAAAAAGGTGGCTGAAGAGGAAAGCCGGAAAGCAGAACAAGCCGTTAAAGAAGTAAAGGAGCAGACACAAGGTAATGCGCCTGCGCTCCCGGGAAAACCGGCCGAATCAAAAGACAAAGTAGAAAAAGAGAATGATACGCCTAGAACATAAATCTATGGCACATATAATTATGGTATAAGGAGGAAAGACGTGAAAAGCAATTTTACCCAACGTGCCATAACAGGCATTGTATTCGTTGTAGTGCTAGTGGGTTGCATACTTTGGAATCCTCTATCGTTCAGTCTGTTGTTTACACTCATCACTGCACTCAGTGTACATGAGTTCGGACATTTGATGAACGTATACAATGGAGGAAACGTAAACAGGACAATCACTGCATTAGGTGGTGCTTACCTGTTTCTATCCGTGGGTAGTTTTTGCATGGGAGCGACTGACGCACGTATCTTCCTCCCCTATCTGTTCCTATTGCTCTACTTGATGATTACGGAGCTTTATCTGAAGAAGGCCAATCCATTAGGCAACTGGGCTTTCTCCATGTTAAGCCAACTTTATATAGCCTTACCATTCGCCTTACTTAATATTTTGGCTTACCACAATTCTCCAGAGGACAGCAGCGTCACTTATAATCCTATTCTACCCCTATCCATTTTTGTATTTATCTGGCTAAGTGATACAGGCGCTTATTGTGTAGGGTCACTTATCGGGAAACATCGCTTGTTCGAACGTATTTCGCCCAAAAAGTCATGGGAAGGGAGTATCGGGGGAGCAGTTTTTTCTATTGCCTCATCCTTGATATTTGCTCATTGTTATCCTTTCTTCTCCATAGTCCAATGGGCTGGCTTGGCAGCTGTTGTAGTTGTATTCGGCACATGGGGCGATTTGACCGAATCGCTGATGAAGCGCCAATTAGGCATTAAAGATTCCGGAAACATTCTACCAGGACACGGTGGTATGCTCGATCGGTTCGACAGTGCTTTGATGGCTATTCCGGCTGCAGTGATTTATCTTTATGTCCTGACTCTATTCTAAAGGAGTATTCATATACCAGCTCACTATCGTGCAAGAATTACGCTCGTAGCTATAGCTGCAGGGAGGAAATTCTGCCGTTTGTTCAATACAATATCCTACAATATGAAAATTCCAGTACAGCTCGTGGTCACAAAGACCAAAGAGTTGTATACTTTTGTATACTATAAAACTTCTCACAAAAAATTCTCTTCCTAATTTTACTTTCCTCTCTTTACCGGGTCTTATAAGCAGAAGCCCATTCAGATAAATCATGAAAGGGAAACGTAGAATATGCAACATAAATAGCTGAAGATTATGAGACCAAC
>CALUOV010000171.1 GCA_944322275.1 uncultured Bacteroides sp.
GGCCTACTCGCTCTACTTGGCCGGCTTCGATGTGAAGGACGTGACTATGACCGACCTGGTGAGCGGACGCGAGACGCTAGACGATGTCAACATGATTGTCTTCTGCGGTGGATTCTCCAACTCGGACGTACTAGGCTCGGCCAAGGGTTGGGCAGGCGCTTTCCTCTTCAATCCCAAAGCCAAGGAAGCACTCGACAAGTACTATGCCCGCGAAGACACGTTGTCACTGGGCGTATGCAACGGCTGCCAACTGATGATGGAGCTGCACCTGATTACGCCCAACGATGAGAAGCAAGGCAAGATGCTGCACAACGACTCGCATAAGTTCGAAAGCCGCTTCCTGGGCGTCACCATTCCGACCAACCGAAGCGTAATGTTCGGTTCGCTGAGTGGAAGCAAGCTGGGCATCTGGGTGGCCCACGGCGAAGGCAAGTTCTCGTTGCCCTACGAGGAAGACCATTATAATATTGTGGCCAAATACACCTACGAGGAATATCCGGGCAACCCGAACGGCTCGGACTATGCCACGGCAGCCATCGCCAGTGCCGACGGACGCCACCTAGCCATCATGCCCCACTTGGAGCGTGCCATCTTCCCCTGGCAAAATGCCTACTATCCGGCCAATCGCCTGCACAGCGACCAGGTGACGCCTTGGATAGAAGCTTTCGTCAACGCCCGCCGGTGGATAGAGGAAAAGAAACGATAAGGTGATGAATATCTACTTCAAGTTATTCGCCATCTTCTGCAAAATCGGTATGTTCACCATCGGCGGAGGATATGCCATGGTGCCCCTGATTGAAGACGAGCTGATTGAGAAACGGAAATGGGTGGCCAAAGAGGACTTCATCGACCTCATGGCCATCGCCCAATCTACTCCCGGCATCTTTGCCGTCAATATCGCCATCTTCATCGGGTACCGGTTGCGCGGTGTACGGGGAAGTATTGCGTCCGCATTGGGTACCATACTTCCCTCGTTCGTTGTTATCTTAGCGGTGGCGCTCTTCTTCCGCAACTTCAAGGACAATCACATAGTAGAAAGTATCTTCAAAGGCATCCGCCCGGCCGTAGTAGCCTTGATTGCGGCACCCACGTTCAGCATGGCCAAGTCGGCTAAAATCAATAAATATAATATATGGATTCCTATCGTGGCGGCCGGACTCATCTGGCTGTTAGGCTTCTCGCCCATCTGGATTATCATCGCCGCCGGTGTAGGAGGATATATTTACGGGAGACTCAAGAAATGATATACCTACATTTATTCTATACCTTCTTCAAGATAGGCTTGTTCGGCTTCGGGGGCGGATATGCCATGCTCTCCATGATTCAAGGTGAAGTAGTGACCCGCTATGGCTGGCTCACTTCACAGGAGTTTACCGACATCGTAGCCATCAGCCAAATGACACCCGGCCCGATAGGTATCAACTCAGCTACCTACGTAGGTTTCACCGCTACGGGCAACGTATGGGGAGCCATCATCGCTACCTTTGCCGTAGTACTGCCATCATTCATCCTGATGCTCACTATCAGCCGTTTCTTCCTGAAATACCAGAAGCATCCGGCCGTAGAAGCTGTGTTCTGCGGATTGCGTCCGGCCGTAGTGGGACTATTAGCCTCGGCGGCACTTGTACTGATGAATGTAGAAAACTTCGGATCCCCCAGCGAAGACACCCGTTCGTTTATCATCAGCGTCCTCATCTTCCTGGCCGCCTTCATCGGCACACGTAAATACAAACTCAACCCTATCGGAATGATTGTGGCATGCGGAGCAGCAGGATGGTTACTTTACAGTTAAATGAAAAGCAAAACAAGTTTCTACGAGCATTTCACCAGGCTTCTATGACCATCTTATTGCTATTGAAGCATGGCCTCATTTGCGAAAGTGTTATTGGAGATTCAATAAAGATAATAAAGAATCATCTTCTTTCACTTGCGTCCGTCTTATTCTTAGTGGTCTTTAGCACAAGCCTCGCCGACTTCAGACCACGGGCTTTGGCTTCAAAGACTATCTCGCCGGCCTCATCACCCGCCTTCACAATAGCCGTCAACTGGCCGCTGAAGGCATGCATCTTAAGCAGATGGAAGAGGTCGAGGCTGGCGGCATCCCCGTTAGCTCCGGCGGCATACGTTCCGGTGCCCTTTACCGAGAAATTCACCAGACGGCTGTCGGAAGGACAAAGGTTGCCTTCCTTGTCCACCACACGCACGGTGATATAAGACAGGTCTTTACCGTCGGCCGTGAGTTCCGTACGGTCGGGCACCAACTCCAAGTGATGGGGCTTGCCGGCCGTACGCACCGTCTTTTCTTCCACCGCCTTACCATTCATGTCATACGCCACTACTTTCACTTCACCCGGTTCGTAGGTAACATCCATCCACATCAGGCGATAGCGACGTTGCAACCACAAGGAATCCTTGCCTTGCAGGGCACGGGCCTCGTCGGCCGTAAGTTTGCGTTGCCTGCCATAACTCTTCCCGTTGACAAAGAGTTCAGCTTCCAGATAATTGGTGTAGACAAAGACCGGCGTAATTTCTCCCTCACGTCCCGGCCACGTCCAATGCGGAAGCACGTGCAGGGTATTGTCCCGTTTGTTCCAAAGGCTCCGATAATAATAATAGCGGTCTTTGGGAATGCCGGCCAAGTCGATGATACCAAACAAAGAGCTATGGCTGGGCCAAGCGTCCGTATCGTAAGGCGAAGGTTCGCCCAGATAGTCAAAACCCGTCCAAACGAACTGGCCCATTGTCCAGGGATAATCATCGGCCAAGGCCATGTCTTCATCGGGCACGTTGCTCCACGAGCAGTGCTCCAAGTCGTAACCCGTTGATTGGTGGTCATCGTAGATAGCCGTGTGACGTTGCGCTACGGGAAACTTATATACCCCGCGCGAACTGACCGTAGAAGAAGTTTCCGAACCCAGCACCACCGATTGGGGCAAACGCTCGTAAGCCTCCTGATAGCGGAAAGTGCGATAATTGAAGCCCGGCACATCGAGCAGGGTGGCAAATCCGTTATCCAATACGCAAGATACTTGGTCCATGCCGCAAGTAACAGGGCGTGTGGGGTCTTCGCGATGGCAAATGCCTTGCAGGAAAGCCGCCACTTTATACCCCTCGGCGCTGCACTGGGTGGGCACCTCGTTGCCGATGCTCCACATCACTACACTGGGATTGTTGCGGAAATGCCGCAACATGTTCACCATATCGCGCTCGGCCCACTCGTTGAAGAAGCGGTGGTAACCGTTCTCACACTTGGCGATGTCCCATTCATCAAAAGGTTCTACCATCATCATAAACCCCATTTCGTCACAAAGTTCCACCAACTCGGGGGCGGGCATGTTGTGCGAAGTGCGGATGGCATCGCATCCCATGTCCTTCAACAAGGTGAGCTGGCGGCGCAAGGCAGCCACGTTAACAGCGGCTCCCAAGGGACCGAGGTCGTGATGATTGCACACGCCCTGAAACTTACGCAACTTGCCGTTCAGCAAAAAGCCTTTGTCGGCCACGATGGCGATGCTACGGATACCAAAGCGGGTGACGTACTCGTCCACCTGCTGTCCATCGAGGTAGAGTCTGGAAACGGCCTTATATAAATAAGGTGTCTCGGGCGACCAAAGTTTGGGTTGCTCAACCAAAAGATTCTGCTCGAAAGGAATGCCTGAATTTACCCGCCGCAGATGGTCTTTCGTAGCCACCACCTTGCCTTCGGGACTGATAATCTCGGTGTGTATGCGCACGTCCTTGCCTTCAGCCCCGTCAATCGTGGTGCTCAAGCGCACGGAAGCGTAGGCTTCGGAGACGTAAGGCGTGGTGAGGTGCGTCCCCCATACAGGCACATGGACGGGAGAAGTCTGAATCAAACGCACGTTACGATACAACCCCGCACCGGGATACCAGCGGGAAGACTGAGGACGATTCTCCAAACGCACGGCCAAAGTGTTATCCTTTCCGTCTTTATTCAGATAGGGAGTGACATCGACATGAAACGCATTGTAACCGAAAGGCCAGAAGCACACTTCCTGTCCGTTGACGTACACGCGGGCCTCGCTCATGGCTCCATCGAACAACAAAGTGACCTGCTTGCCCGGCTCAGTGTCGAAGGTGGTGCGATACCACCCTA
>CALUOV010000172.1 GCA_944322275.1 uncultured Bacteroides sp.
TTGTTGATGGCAAAGACGATGGGCACGCCGGCAGCCATGGCATGGTTGATGGCTTCCTTGGTCTGCGGCATGACGTTATCATCGGCAGCCACAATGACGATGACTACATCCGTCACCTTGGCGCCACGGGCACGCATGGCGGTAAAGGCTTCGTGCCCCGGCGTATCGAGGAAGGTTATCTTGCGTCCGTCTTCCAGTGTCACGTGGTAAGCACCGATGTGCTGCGTGATACCACCGGCCTCACCTGCAATGACGTTCGACTTGCGAATGTAGTCCAGCAACGAAGTCTTACCGTGGTCTACGTGTCCCATCACCGTGACAATAGGAGCGCGTGGCTGCAGGTCTTCTTCGGCATCGGCCTCTTCCACAATGGCCTGAGCCACTTCGGCACTGACATATTCAGTCTTGAAGCCAAACTCTTCTGCCACCAGATTAATGGTCTCCGCATCTAGGCGTTGGTTGATGGACACCATGATACCCACGCTCATACACGTAGCAATGACCTGCGTAACAGGTACATTCATCATACTGGCCAATTCGTTTGCCGTTACAAACTCCGTCAACTTCAACACTTTGCTTTCTGCCATTTCCTGGCTTTCCAACTCGTGGCGTCGCTCGGCATCCTGCTCACGTTTCTCCTTGCGGTATTTAGCCGCCTTGTTCTTGCCTTTAGCGGTGAGGCGTGCCAAGGTTTCCTTTACTTGTTTGGCAACATCTTCCTCACTTACTTCCTGCTTGACGGCAGGCTTCTTAAAGCGGTCCTTGTTTTTCTTACCGGCGCCTTGTGAGTTTCCGCCTTTACCATGGTCTCCGCCACCTTTCTTAAAGTTATCGGCGGCACTGTTTATGTCAACCTTCTCTTTATTGATGCGTACGCGCTTTTTCTTGCTGTTCAATTCGTTGTCCCGATCATCCTTCAGCTTGCTGTCCTCACGCCGTATTTCCTTCATGATGGCTTCCTTCATCTGGCGTTTCTGGTCCTGGCGTTGCTTTTCTTTCTCTTCACGTTCACGCCGTTTTTCTTCTTTCGACTTCTTACGTGGACGAGTGGACTGATTCAATGCAGCGAGGTCTATCTGTCCGATGACGTTTATCTTCGACACAAATTCCGGTTTGCGCAGTTGGAATATTTCTTCTTCTTTTTCTCCCTCTTTCATAGACTCAGAGCTTTGTTCTTCTATGTTTTCTTCTTCGGTTTCAATTTCAGTGTTTGCTTTTTCTTCTGCAATAAGGGGTTCTTCAACCACTACGTTATCATTTTCCGGCTCCCGTACCGGCTTTTCGTCTTGTATCGGTTCTTCTTCAACTACTTCCTCAATGGGTGTTACCGGGTCCGGAGTCGGATCCTGAACAGGTTCGATAGCCTTCTCTACTACTTCTTCAGCTTCCTCTACAGACTCTACAATCGGTTTAAATTTACCCGGATGATTCAAGTCTATCTTGCCTAACGGGGTAAATTTTTGGCGCAAGTCACCCGGTACGACCGCTTTCTGCTCGCCAGTCTTGTTTTTACCTTCTCCCGAGCCATATCCCTCAATTGCTACAGAAGTCTTATTTCGCTCCTTTGTCTGGCGTTCCTGCAAGAAACGCTCCGACTTCAATTTCAAGTCTTTATCCGTACTGAATTCTTTCTTCAACAAGTCGAACTGTTCATCCGTTATCTTGGTATTGGGGTTTGCCTCCACGACAAACCCTTTCTTTTGCAGGAATTCGACGGCAGTCGTAATACCTACATTTAAATCTCTCGTTACTTTGTTTAACCTAATCGTCATCTATGATAGTTTATAAGTTATAAGCTATAAATTATAAATTATGAATTATGAACCGTTCTTTCAGCCATGTGTATACAACATAATACAATAAGGAGCATGGCTTTGGGATTATAATTTATAACCTATAATTTATAATTTAATTGTCGTTCATTTTATTCTTCAAATTCCTTGCGGAGGATGCGCAGCACATCGTCTACGGTTTCTTCCTCCAAGTCCGCCTTTTCAATCAACATTTCACGCGGAGCATTCAGCACAGCCTTTGCCGTATCAATGCCTATGCCCTTAATAGCGTCGATGACCCATCCTTCAATCTCATCGCGGAACTCGTCCAGATAGATATCCTCGTCTTCGGCGGCACCTTCAGGCAATTCACGGAAGACATCAATGGTATATTCCGTCAACATGCTGGCCAATTTGATGTTCTGTCCGCTCTTACCAATAGCCAAGGATACTTCTTCAGGCTTCAGAAAAACTTCCGCTTTATGCTCTTCCTCATTCAGGCGGATAGACGAAATCTTGGCCGGGCTCAACGCGCGCTGGATGAAGAGTTGCGTATTGGCGGTATAGTTGATAACATCAATATTCTCATTGCGCAATTCGCGTACAATACCATGTATGCGGCTACCCTTCACACCCACACACGCTCCTACAGGGTCGATGCGTTCGTCATAGCTTTCTACTGCGATCTTGGCACGTTCGCCGGGGATGCGGGCTATTTTTTTGATAGTAATAAGTCCATCGTTTATCTCCGGGACCTCCTGTTCCAACAGGCGCTGCAGGAAGAGGGGGGAGGTGCGACTCAAGATAATCTTAGGATTGTTGTTCTTGTTGTCTACGCGAGCCACCACAGCGCGTGCCGCCTCTCCCTTGCGATAGAAATCAGAAGGGATCTGCTCGGTTTTGGGCAACAACAATTCATTGCCATCATCGTCCAGCAACAGGATCTCTTTTTTCCATATCTGATAAACTTCGGCACTGACAATGGTACCTACCTTATCTATATACTTATTATATAGGCTGTCTTTCTCCAGCTCCAGTATCTTCGAGGCCAATGTCTGGCGCAAATTCAAGATGGCACGGCGCCCAAATTTGGCAAAGTCCACCTCATCCGTCACCTCCTCACCCACTTCATAAGAAGCGTCAATCTTCTGCGCCTCGCTCAACGGAATCTGCTTGTTGGAGTCCGTCAGGTCCTCATCAGCCACTACTTCCCGGTTGCGCCAAATCTCAAAATCCCCCTTGTCAGGGTTTACAATCACGTCATAATTCTCGTCCGACCCAAACATTTTCGCTATCACGCTTCGGAAGGATTCTTCCAACACGCTTACCATCGTGGTACGATCAATGTTCTTCAGTTCCTTAAACTCCGTAAACGTGTCCACCATGCTGATGGCATCTTCTTTCTTGGCCATATTCGTCTGTCTCTTTATTTAAAGCTGATTAAATATTTCGTATAGTTGATGTCTTCATACCTTAAAGTGATGTCCTCCGGTTCCATGTGCGGACGCTTGGCGCCTTCAGGTTTCACTTTCTTCATCACCGTCACTGTAAAATAATCCTCCGCAGCCTCTTTCAATGTGCCTTGCAATTTACGCCCGTCGCGTGTCAATACTTCCACTTCACTTCCCACATGGTTGATGTACTGTTGCAGCACTTTGAAGGGTTGACCTATTCCAGCCGAGCCTACTTCCAGTTCGTAATCCTCCTTGTCGCGGTTCAGCCGGCTTTCTATGTAGCGGCTCAGTTCCACACAGTCTTCTATCCACACGCCATCCTTATGGTCTATTTCCACCACGATGCGGTCGTCCGGACTAACGGTCACTTCCACTAAAAAATAATCTTTCCCTTGCAGCCATTCGTCTACTATCTGGCAAACGGTAGTTTTTTCTATCATAGTCTTACTTTAACAGGAACAAAAAAAGGAGCTTTGATTGCCCCTCCACCTTATCATCCAATTCGTGTGCAAAGATATAAATAATCTGTTCGATTACAAAATATTGGAAGAGAAAATAAATATTCAACTACAACTCTTTCATTTAAGAAAGAGCAAATGAGCCATTTTTTTGCCTGGGGAATCATTATTTTTGCGCACAGCGATATTGGAAACGATGTTTTCGGTGTTTCTTTTTATCATATTTATAGACGGAATTCAAATGCGACAGCGGTTACTTTTGATTTTCCACTTGATTTTTGCTCGCAAAATGCAATTTAGAGCCTGTTTAAATTTTAAAGTTTAATATAGAAAGAGTGTTTCTTCTTTCTTGGGAAATGATTATTTTTAAG
>CALUOV010000173.1 GCA_944322275.1 uncultured Bacteroides sp.
AAGAGACGGGTACCGTATCCATGTAATAAGTGGAAGGATCGAGCTTGAAGACATCGCCGTAACGCTGCACGAAGTAGAAAGCCAGGCCGATGACGTTTCCCCACAGCATGCCTTTGCCGATGAGAAACGCCGAGAACCAAAGAAACAGGTGACGGATCGTGCGGTTGTCGGCTCCCAGCGACTTCAGTACCCCGATCATGGACGTACGTTCGATGATGAGGATCAGCAAGCCCGAAATCATCGTGAAGCCCGATACGCCAATCATCAGCACCAGTATGACCCAGATATTGACATCCAGAATGCCGAGCCAGGCAAAGATGCCGGGGTTGAGCTGCTCGATGTTGCGTACGCACAGTTCTTCGCCTGCGGGGACGTCTCTTTGTGCCAGGTAGTCGCCTATGCGCCAAGTGGCCTCGTCCAGGCGGCTGTAGTCGTGCAGCGTCAGTTCCAGTCCGCCCACCTGTCCGCTTGTCCATTGGTTCAGGCGGTTTACGGTGTATAGGTCGGTTATCAGAAACAGATTGTCGTATTCCGAGAGGTTGGTCTCATAGATGCCCGCTACGAGCAGACGGCGGGCGCGGATGTTGTCTTGGAAAAAATACGTGTCTATTTTGTCGCCCGTCTTCAGCTTCAGCTTGTCGGCCAACGCGCGGGAAAGCACCACTTTGTTGGAGGATGCCGTGTCGCTGAAGAGTGGAAACTCCCCTTCCAGCAGATGGGCCTTCAGAAAGCCGGTGTCATATTCCGGTCCGATGCCCTTCAGCAGGATGCCTTGAAAAGCATCGGCCGTCTTTATCATTCCCGCTTTGTTGGAGTAACGCTGTACGTGGCTGATGTCGGCATCGGTCGTCAGCGTGTGCCACAGCGCACTGTCTGTCCGGACGGGCCGCGACTCGTAGAAAGTCGTAGCGTTCAGATTGCTCACTTGCAGGTGGGCACCGAAACCGGCAATCTTGTCGCGTATCTCGCTTTTGAATCCTACGATGACAAAGACGGCAATCATCATGACGGCCAGTCCGATCGCTATACCCAGCATGGCTATCCATACAGCCGGATGCGATGCCTGTGCTCCGGCAGCATCGCTCCCTTTGTACATGCGGCGGGCTATGAACAGTGCCAGACTCATTTGTTCTCTGTTACTCGGTTCTTCCCGGATAAGCTTCCAATGCTTTTTGCAGGACAAACAAGGCGCGGGTCAGATCTTCTTTCTTCAGTACGTAGGCAATGCGCACTTCGTTGCGGCCTGCTCCCGGTGTGGTGTAGAAGCCCGAAGCGGGTGCCATGAATACTGTCTGACCTTCATACTCAAACTCGGACAGGCACCAGGCACAGAATTTGTCGGAATCGTCCACCGGCAATTTGGCCACTGTGTAGAAGGCACCCATGGGGATAGGCGAATAGACACCCGGTATGCGGTTCAGTCCGTCAATCAGGCATTTACGACGCTCTACATACTCGTCATACGTATCGCGCAGGTAATCTTCGCCCGCATCCAGCGAGGCTTCGGCGGCTATCTGGCCTATCAAAGGAGGACTGAGGCGCGCCTGGCAAAACTTCATGACCGCATCGCGTATCTCCTTGTTTTTCGTAATCAACGCCCCGATGCGGATGCCGCACTCCGAATAGCGCTTTGACACCGAGTCGATAAGAACCACATTCTGCTCGATGCCTTCCAGATGGCAGGCCGAGATGTAGGGCGATCCGGTATAGATAAACTCACGGTAGACCTCGTCCGAGAAGAGAAAAAGGTCGTACTTCTTCACCAGGTCGCGTATCTGATTCATCTCCCGGCGGGTGTACAAGTAACCGGTAGGGTTATTGGGATTGCAAATGAGTATGGCACGTGTACGGTCGTTGATCAGCTCTTCAAATTTTTCTACCTTGGGCAGGGAAAAACCTTCCTCGATGGTCGTGGCGATGGTACGGATTTTCGCTCCGGCCGAGATGGCAAAGGCCATGTAGTTGGCATAAGCCGGTTCGGGTACAATGATTTCATCCCCCGGATTCAGACAGGCCAAGAAGGAGAACAGCACGGCTTCCGAACCGCCAGCCGTGATAATGATATCATCCGCTGTCAGGTGAATGTTGTATTTCTCGTAATAGCCTACCAGCTTTTCCCGGTAACTGCGGTAGCCCGCGCTGGGACTGTACTCCAACACTTTGCGGTCGATGTTACGGATGGCGTCAAGCGCTACCTGCGGGGTGGGCAAGTCAGGCTGACCGATGTTCAGATGGTACACTTTTATGCCTCTCTGCTTGGCAGCGTCAGCCAAAGGGCTCAGCTTCCGGATGGGCGAAGCGGGCATCTCTGTACCCCGGATGGATATTTTAGGCATGAATAATTCTTCTGTGTTTACTGTTAGACAAATGATTCGGGAAGCAAAAGTAGCACAATTATTTCAAAAAGTAAGGCTCTAAGAGCATAAAAACTTTAAAATCCTTATTGAAGTTAAAAAAAATACGCTGATCGGAAATAATCTCCTATCTTTGGGCCGACAAGTTCAAAATGCTATGATGACGATCAATCTGATAACTTTTGCTTCCCATCTGCACAAGCAGTCTACCATTTACAGTTCGCACGAAGTGATCCTTACGGAACTGGAGAAATATTTTAGTCTTCGCTTCGTTCCTTATGAAGAGATGAACAGCCTGAAACCCGATGACTTCAGTTTGGTATTCATCGCCAGCGGTGGTGTGGAACGAATGGTCATACAGCACTTCGAACAGTTGCCGCGGCCTACCGTCATGCTGGCCGACGGCATGCAGAACTCCTTGGCCGCCGCATTGGAAATATCCTCCTGGCTGCGTGACCGGGGTATGAAAAGCGAGATATTGCATGGTGAACTGACCGAGGTGGTGAAACGCATCTTTGTACTTTACAATAACTTCAAGGCACAACGCCGGCTCTTCGGTTCGCGTGTCGGTGTGATAGGAGCTCCCGCTCCTTGGCTCATCGCAAGCAATGTGGACTACTTACTGGCTAAGCGCCGATGGGGCATTGAGTATATAGACATCCCCATCGAGCATGTCATCGCCTGTTATGAGAAAATCGGTGATGACGAGGTGGGCGAACGGAGTGTAGAACTGGCAGCCCGGGCTCTGGCCTGCCGCGAAGCCCAGCCTGAAGACCTTATAAAGGCCATGCGACTGTACAACGCCTTGAGAAAGGTGGTGGATGAATACAAGCTGACGGCACTCACCGTCAGCTGTTTCCGGCTGACTGAACTGACTGGAGTCACAGGCTGTCTGGCACTGGCACTGCTCAATGATGAGGGAATCGTAGCCGGTTGCGAAGGCGATCTGCAATCCATTTTCACCATGCTCTCCGCCCATTCTCTGACGGGGAAATCGGTGTTCATGGGCAACCCGTCGGTGATAAACGCGCGTACCAACGAGGTGGTGCTCAGCCATTGTACCGTGGGACTGCAACAAACGGAACAGTTCATTCTGCGCAGCCATTTTGAAACCAATCTCAGTATCGGCATACAAGGCATCTTGCCCACAGGGGATGTCACTCTGATCAAGTGCGGAGGCGAAAGCCTGGATGAATACTACCTGACAACGGGCACACTGACCGAGAATACGAACTATATCAATATGTGCCGCACGCAGGTGCGTATTCGTCTCAACTCGCCCGCCGACTACTTTTTGCGCACTCCGCTTGGTAACCACCACATCCTGTTGCAAGGCAATTACGAAACCATGATAGACGAATTTTTCCAGGTGAACGGGTGCAGACGGATCGAATGACAGGACGTTATCGCGATACGCGTCCCGAGGTATTGCCTTGCATCAAGCTCTCCACTTCATCGGCCGTGACCAGGTTGAAGTCGCCGTAGATGGTATTTTTCAGTGTGGAGGCAGCCAAGGCAAAATCCAGTGCGCGCCTGGCATTGCCCGGATAGGCCAGTAAGCCGTATATCATTCCGCCTACAAAAGCATCGCCGGCACCGACACGGTCT
>CALUOV010000174.1 GCA_944322275.1 uncultured Bacteroides sp.
GAAAGCCCTGCGCGAAAGCGAGATGTGGCAAACGGCCGTGACAGTGCGCAAGCTCCGTCCGGAGAACAATTGATCAAGCTAATAGAAAAGAGGAAGGAGGCTGACACTTCTGATGGAAGGAACAGCCTCCTTTTTTATTGCACCCGCGGTTTATTTATCAGGATTGCTTCATCGATGTCCCGTGCAACCGCTCAAAATCAGCCCCTGAAGGCGACTGGAAGACACGCAAGCCGAACTCCGGGATAATGGCCAGCACATGGTCGAACACATCCGCCTGCACCGCTTCGTAAGGAATCCAGTCCTTCACGTTGGAGAAGAAATACAACTCTACGGGCAAGCCGTGGTCGGTAGGCTGCAAGTGGCGCACCATGCAGTTCAGCTCTGTATTGACTACGGGCAGGCTCTTGAGGTAAGCGGTCAGGTAAGCACGGAACACACCGAGGTTGGTCTGGCGCCGCCCGTTGACCAACACCTCGTTATCAATATGATTTTCTTCATTATACACCCTTACCACTTCTTCGGTCCGGTCGATGTAATCCTTCAACAGATTAATCTTACGGTATTTCTCCAGCATCTCGGGCGTACAGAAGCGGACGCTGGTCATGTCGATGTTGATACTGCGTTTGACCCGCCTCCCTCCGCTCTCGCGCATGCCGCGCCAGTTTTGGAATGAGTCGCTCACCAGCAAATAAGGCGGTATCGTGGTAATTGTATTGTCAAAGTTGCGCACCTTCACCGTGTTGAGTGTTACCTCAATGACATAGCCGTTGGCACCGTATTTAGGCATCGTAATCCAATCGCCAACCTTCAGCATGTCATTGGCAGACAACTGCACTCCACTCACCACCCCCATGATGCTGTCCTTAAACACCAGCATCAGGACAGCGGCCGAAGCACCCAACCCGGCCAACAATGCCAGCGGCGACTTCCCGATCAGGACGCTTACCGCCACAATTCCCCCCATGAACCATAACAGCACCTGAAGCGTCTGGAGCAAGCCTTTCAACGGTTTACCGCGCAAGGACTCCATCTCACTGTAGACGGAATAGGCCGCCTTCAGAAAAGAATTGACGAACGACAGGAAAGTGACAATAATGAGAATCAGGCACAACCGCTGGATAAAAGCCATAGCGGCAGAGCCTGCGAAGGCGGCGGGAATGCACAGGTAGATAATAACCGGCGCCACCATATGGCTCAGATGCACCATCACGCTATGGTCGAAAAGGATGTCATCCCATGTCGCTTTGGTCCGTTTCACAATGCGGGCTATGACTCTCAGCAACACTTTACGACAGATGGCGTCGGCCGCGAAAGCCATCAGCAAGATCAGTACGAGGGCTATCGCTTCATCCATCAGCAAGGCGGTATCCGGACTTATCCCCCACCCTATCAGCCATTGGTCAATATTCTTCAGCAGGTCCATGTTCATATCATTTGTTTTACTTGTTCACGCATCCATTGGTAGAGATAAAGCGATTTGTAGGCATCGTTTTTCTTCAGCATCAGTTGCACGGCGACCAGACTGTTCTCATAACTGGTCAATTCGTTCTGAAGCTGCTCGGCATGGACAGCCAGGCGCTTGATTTCCTTTTCCCGTTCGCGCCGAAGCTGCGTACATACGGGTATCAGTAGCTTCATCACGACATTGTCCATGATGTGGTGCCCCTGTATGTAAAGGTAAGTCGTGTCGGGCGTCAGTCCCAGTTCCCGCAATTCATCACCCAGAGCGTCTATCTCGCTGATGGTCTGCGGGAAGCGAGTGTTCAGTTCCGAGAGTTTCTTTTCCACCCCCTGCCGCATCTCCTCCAGACACTTATAAGGCTGTTGCAGGTCGATGTCCTGCAGACGTACACAGGCATTAAACTCGTACATGGGGAACGTGTGGTTGTCATGCCTACGGTAAAACCAGATATTCCATAAGAACAGCGGATAGGCGATACGCGAATAACGGCGCATGAATTCAGGGAAATCCACTATCTGACGATCGTTCAACGTGGCCTGCACACAGACTTCATGCAGACTTTCCGCGTAGCACAGGTAGTTCTCGATGGCATACGTATAAGTCTGCAAGACATAGGGGTTGCCATTAATACGCCGAGACAACACCGTAGCGCCCTGCATCAGAAAGTCGTAATCGCTATCCACGCAGGCAATCAGGCTCCGGCCCAGTTCGTTGGCGTTAAGCGTATTGAGCAGCACCACTTTCTTTCCTTTCGACAGCGATGTCTGCGAAGGAAGCATCACCTGGAAGTAATGTTCCTCATCCTCGAACTCGGCCAGCAACGTGCGCCAGAAAGCCACATCATCATAGCTTTCTACATAGGCCACGATACGACGACGCTTCTTCCGGGGCGAAAGCCGGGTGGCGGCGTCCAGGTAAGCTGACGTCAGGTTATGGCGGAGGGTCAGAGACATGTTATTATAATCGACTATTTATCAATTTACTATTTGAGTATTAATTTCGCTTACTTCCGTAACCGCATCCAGCCATCCTTCCATGATGACAGCCGGTGAATGCGTACTCAGGATGAGTTGCAAGTCAGGGTTCAGCCTCCTTATCATGCCTATCAGTTTCTGCTGCCATTCGATGTGGAGCGAGGCTTCCGGTTCGTCCATGAACAGCACGCTGTGTGTACCTTCGCGCACCAGTACCGTCAGCAGAATCAGGAGCATCTGCTTTTCACCCGACGAAAGTTTATAAGGCAACAGCCGCTCACCGTCCTGATAGAAAGCGATGTCATTACTCTTGCGGTCGATGCACTTGTGCGTATAACCGAAAAGTTCGTCCATCATGTCCTGAAACCGACGTTTCGGTTGCGACAAACGGGATGCCTCTGCCCGCTGCTTTTCGTCACCATTCAGCATTTCTATCATGCGGTTACCCACGTTCACTTGGTAATCCAGGTAGCGTCGTTGCAGCAGGTAGAGTTGCCAGTCCAGCTCGGTACGTACATGCGGGTCGGCCATGCGGGCCGTAAAGTCACCCGCCACCAACGGACGGTCATAGCTGCGAATGACATCATAAGCAATGGTTGTGGCCTCCGGATTGTCGAAATAGACATGCACGCCCGTTTCGCCCCGGCCTTCCAAAAAGTTCACCGTGCGGTTCAGAATCGTAGTCTTTCCCACCCCGTTCACTCCTGCCAGGATGTTGACGTCGGGCCTCAAATCCCAAGCAACGTTATAGCGGTGCCACAACCCTTCTATCTCGATGCGACGGATATAACTGGCATTCTTTTCCATAAACGACTTCATTAGTTAGCAGTTACTTGTTCATTAACCATTAAAATACGTGTCGAGCAGCGTCTTGGCAGCGGCAAATGAGGTCAGGCTTCCTTCCAGCACCTGCCGCTCGCACTGCGGCAACATCGCCTCAATCTTCGGATGGCGGTAGAAACTGTCGCGCAGGTGCTCGTTAATGGTCTCGTACATCCAGTACTTGTTCTGTTCGTTGCGACGGTAGTCGAAGTAACCGTTCGCTTTCACAAAGCGGATGTACTCGTACACCATGTCCCACACTTCCTTCACGCCCAGGTTGTAGAAGCCGGAATACGTGAGCACCTGTGGCGTCCAACCGCTTTCAGGAGCGGGAAACAGATGCAGCGCGTTACGGAACTGCGTAGCAGCCAGCTTGGCGCGCTCCAGATTATCCCCATCGGCTTTGTTAATGACGATGCCGTCCGCCATCTCCATGATGCCCCGCTTGATGCCCTGCAGCTCGTCGCCCGTCCCGGCCAACTGTATCAGCAGGAAGAAATCCACCATGGAGTGTACGGCCGTCTCGCTCTGTCCCACGCCTACTGTCTCCACAAACAGCTTGTCAAAGCCGGCGGCCTCACACAGGATGATGGTCTCACGCGTCTTGCGAGCCACACCACCCAACGAGCCGGCCGACGGACTGGGACGGATAAACGACCGCGGGTGTACT
>CALUOV010000175.1 GCA_944322275.1 uncultured Bacteroides sp.
GAGGATATGAATACCGGAAAGATGCCGTTCCTGTCTGGACGAGCAAGGCAAAACCTCAAACCCTGTCTTCCGCACAAATCGATGCCATAACGGGGGCGACACCCCGGAATGGTCTCTTGACTTATCAATGGGACGGGACGGACGACAAAGGTAATCGTGTCTCTCCGGGAAACTATAAGTTCTTTATCGAAGGCACGCTATATTGGAAAAGCAGGGTCATATATTCCGGAGAATTGGACTGGGGAGGCAAGGGGCAGGAATCCGTACCAGTAAAAGCCCGATACTTCAACCAGCCCAAGACTAATGAGGACATGATTACAGAAATAAAAGCATACCATATCAAGAAATGAAAGTGAAACATCTGCCGGATTTCAGAGGTTTTTCCGCAAATTTTCCATAAATTTGCGGTTGATGCCTTTGAAACTAACGACATACCGCACCGGAAGCAACATTCCACCCTTGCCGGGGAATGACATGTTTCATTCTACAGCCTTGTTCCACATCTATGAGGCGACGCCCGGATATGCGCCCATCCTCATCGTGGCCAGTCTGGAGGGAAAACCCGTAGCCAAATTATTAGCCACTATCCGTAGCAGTGTACGCTTGTTTCCTCCGGCTCTTATCAAGCGGTGCGAAATCTTCGGCACGGGCGAATATTTCACCGAAGACACCGACCGCGAAGTCGTCTTCAGCGACATGCTGCAACGTCTGACAGACGAAGCCCTACGCAAAGCGTTCCTTATTGAGTTTCGTAATCTGCCCGATGCCCGCTTCGGCTACCGTTGTTTCCGAGCCAACCGCTATTTTCCCATCAGCTGGATGCGCGTGCGCAACTCCCTGCACAACGTAACTCGTGCGGAAGACCGTTTCAGTCCTTCCCGCATCAGGCAAATCAAGAAAGGATTGAAAAACGGAGCCGAAGTACGCGAAGCTCATAATGTGGAAGAAGTGGAACGCTTTGCCCACATGCTCCACCATATTTATTCTTGGAAAATAAGGCGCCATTTCCCCAGCCGCGAATTCTTCCATCAACTCATGAAACATGCCATACACAACGGCGAACAGCAAAACCGAATTTTCATCGTGCTATATAAACATAAAATCATTGGTGGAAGCGCCTGCATCTACTCGGGAGATAATGCCTATCTATGGTTTTCCGGTGGTATGCGTAAGACACACGCTCTACTCTATCCAGGCGTATTGGCCGTATGGAAAGCCCTTACGGATGCTAAGGAGCGCGGATATCGGCATCTGGAATTTATTGATGTAGGACTACCCTTCCAGAAGCACAGTTACCGGGAGTTTGTTCTCCGCTTTGGTGGAAAACAGATCAGTACCCGACGCTGGTTCCGCTTCCGTTGGAAGTGGCTCAACCGAGTGCTAAACTGGATTTATCGATAAAAAAATCTCCAAAGATCCATATATAAGAAAGAAAAATTGTATCTTTACGGACTAATTTCATTAAAATAATACGATTATGTCAAGTAGAAGAGCTTTAAAAAAGAAAGTGAACGCCATTTCTGGAAAACTTTTCACTGAATGTGTTATCAACAGCCATGTACCTGATGCTGACCAGCAAAAAATCTATCAAATAATGACATCCATCCTTGAGTTAACAGATGATTTCATCAAACGAATCAACCACACCGAGCCTGGGAATGTAAAAGAATTCTACAAAAAATTCTACACAGACTTCGATGCGGAAGTGCAGAAGATATTCGATGAAATAAGCCAACTTAAATAAAACCAGTCGTGGGAATAAAGCAGAACATCTGCCGTTTTATTTTTTATCGTTTATTGGGTTGGAAGTATATCATGACGGTTCCTTTCCATGATAAATGCGTTATTTGCGTTGCTCCCCATACCACCAATTGGGATTTAATCATGGGGAAATTATTTTATGGCACACTAGGCCGAAAAGCGTGCTTTATGATGAAAAAAGAGTGGTTTACTTTCCCGTTAGGAATTCTGTTCAAAGCCATGGGCGGAATTCCTGTAGACCGTAATCGGAAAAACTCGCTGGTAGACCAAATGGCAGAGCGATTTGCATCAAACCATTGGTTCAACCTGGCTATAACTCCCGAAGGAACCCGGAAAGCGACAGGTGAATGGAAAAAAGGATTCTACTATATCGCCTTGAAAGCTCATGTACCTATCCTTCTCTTCGGGATAGACTATCCCAGTCGTACCATTGCATGTACCCGTTCATTCATCCCATCGGGTGATATTGATGCAGACATGCGTGAAATAAAACGTTATTATCAAGTTTTTCATGGAAAACATCCACGGAATTTTACAATAGGAGAAACGGAATAATCCATGTACATCACCCTCTATCAAGCCAACATAGTTTGGGAAGACAAGCAGGAAAACCTCAGACGATTGAGAATGAACCTAGAAAAGTTACAAGGTAAGACCCAACTAGTAGTTCTGCCCGAAACCTTCGTCACGGGGTTCAGCATGAATGTTGTCAAAATAGCAGAACCTATTGACGGGTCTACCATAGAACTGTTACAGCAATATGCCTCCAAATATGGCATAGCCTTGGCCGGGAGTTTCATTGCAAACCACAAAAACAGTTTTCGAAACCGTTTTTTCTTTCTCACGCCCAAAGGTGAAGCTACTTATTACGACAAACGCCACTTGTTTCGTATGGGTAACGAGCATTTACACTTCACTGCAGGTCGTAACCGCCCCATTATCCATTATCAAGGATTCCGCATCTTACCCCAGGTGTGTTATGACCTCCGTTTCCCAGTGTGGAGCCGCAACGTCGGGTGCGAGTACGATCTCCTGCTCTATGTAGCCTGCTGGCCAACTTCACGCCGTCATGTATGGGATGCATTGTTATGTGCACGTGCTATTGAAAACCAGTGTTACACTTGCGGAGTAAACCGGATAGGAACGGATGGTAACGGCATTAACTATGAAGGAGGAAGTGTGGTTTACTCTCCCAAAGGCGAACGCTTGACTTCCATTCCTGATGGACACGAAGGAACCTCTACCATTCACCTAGACCTTGAAAGCCTCCGAGCTTTCCGCCAACACTTTCCTGCATGGCAGGATGCTGACGCATTCACAATAAGAACTTAATTACAGGATTTCACTATAGTGATGACCTTAAGAAAGCCGGAAAATAAATTAAATTCGTTTATTAATAGATTTTTTGCACAAATTATTTCGCTTGTTAAAGAATTATGCTTTTCTTTGTGTCTGAATTGTAGTGGAATATAATAATCTATTAAAAATACACACAAATGAAAGGTTTATTAAAAAATTTGGGATTGATATTAATCTTAATTGGAGCGGTGATTCTTGTAGCCTGCTCGCTCACCGGCAATGTTAACAACAACACCATTTTGGGTTGTTCTATTTTGCTCATGATTATCGGCATGGTTGGTTACATTGCTATCAATAAGCGAATCACCGATTAATATCAAGTCGTGAGGAAGTAAGAAAGGGAAAGTGTCTAAATAAGCAAAACGACATCTTTCCCTTTTTCTTATCTTCTTGTCTTCCTCCGTAATCTCTCGAATAATACGGGATATTCAGTAAATGTCCCTAAAAAACATAATGGCATATGAAGTTGGTAGACCATAACCCCTTCCATATGCCATTTTCATTGTAGTTTTTCGTGGTTTTCTCACATAATTCTATCCGTCAAAACATGACACTCCTGAAGAAGCCAGATGACCTCTTCTGATTCTGTCTGTAGAATCATGTCATGCCGCTTTAACCGTCCTGTTCTTGATCTTGTCAATCATCAGTACGGCATTTGCCGTATGTATTCCGAAGAAGATCCACAGGTTTTCCGTCTTCCTGTTCCGTTCCTTTATCCTTGAGAGCGAGTAATGCCGCTTCTGTGTGCCGAAGCTGCCTTCCAGCTGGGTGGCCCTCTCCCTTGAG
>CALUOV010000176.1 GCA_944322275.1 uncultured Bacteroides sp.
CGTAAGCGGCTTTCAACGTAGCATCCCGACGAGTGTCCTCCTCGTCAAACAAGGTGAAGATAACCGGAGAAGTGGGATAATAGATATTGCCATTAAAATCGAGGTCGAACCGGTCTCCTTGGGCTGATGCGTAGAAACTGTTCAACGTGTTTTGCTGGGGCACCATGTTGTTGCGCCAATCACCATTGAAGAGTTGGGATTCATTTTCATCGTTATGCAGAGCGAAGATGATTTCCCTGTTACCCTTGTGACCATAGTCGAACACATCAGCAAAGCGTTCCATCAGCCCGATGTCCGAAGTATGGCTTTGCAGATCGTTCAAGGCATCAAGAGCGGCTTGCGCATCGGCCACTCCCCCACCCGCCTGGCGGGATGTCCATAAGTAGACTTCCGCTTTCAACATCAATGTAGCAGGCTTTGACCAAAACGTACGATTCTCTCGAAAAGAATAATCATCGGCAAAGGCGGACTCGGACGAAGCGATGTCGGCCTTGACATGTGCCAGCACTTCAGAGGCTGGGATAGCTTCTTTGGCCAAATCACCCACTTCAAAGCCCAGGCTGGGTTGGTCCTGCCACACAACATCGCCCCACGAACGCACCAAATGGAAATAATAATAAGCCCGGAGCCCGTACATCATACCTAAATAATAATTCCGGTCGGAGGGTGAAAGCAGTGAAGTATTCTCCGCCCGACTGATGAAGAGGTTTATCTGATTAATATTGGTGTACAAGTCACCATAATTCGTTAGGCCGGGACGTTGCTCACTCAAGAGGTTAGCCGTTATTTCCTCCGCATGATTACTTTCTGAAGTCCAGCCTGAAGACTCGGGCGAATAGATATCCGAACGCAATTCACCCAAAATGAAGAACGTGTGCGCATCATTGTCACGCATCATGCTATGTACACCATAAACAAACGAAGTATATTGCCCCTCGTTCGTCCACATATTGCTGTCCGTAATGGTGCTTACAGGATCCATGTCCAAACATCCGGACAAAGTGAAAAATGAAATGGCTGCCAGAGCCCAAACTGATATATTTGTTCTCATTATTATATAATATTATAAATGATAATTTAGAACGTTACGTCTATTCCTAACAACACTGTACGTGGTGTGGGATAGCGTCCCATGTCCACACCTCCGTTGTAGGTCAACGGAGCCTCGGGTGAAGAGCCGGAGTAGCCCGTGAGGTAGAAAAGGTTTTGTCCTGTGACGTAGACCGATGCCGCACTGATGCCAGCCTTGGCCGTCCACGTAGCGGGGATGCGCCAAGTCAGCGTCAACTCACGTAAAGCCAAATAGTCTCCCTTCTCGTAGAAGCGCGAACTACGGTTGTCTGCACTGGTCATGTCTGAGCCGGTGGAATTTCGGTAGATGTTCTTCTTGTTGCTGGAATCATCGTAGTAGAGTTTGGGAATGTCCGTGTCCCGATTATCGGGCGTCCAACTCTTCAAACCCTCACTGATGATATTCTTGAAGCCTACCGACTGGCCCAACGAACGCATGGCTACCATATTTAATATAGTATGTCCCACGGCATAGTCGAAACGTCCGTAGAGGGAAACATTCTTATAGGTCAGCGTGGTGGAGAAACCTCCCGTCCATTTGGGATACATATTGCCCACTTTCACGCGATCCAGCTCGTCGATGATGTTATCCCCATTCAAATCCGCCCACAAGACATCGCCTTCTTCAATGGGCTTTGTCAGTCCATATTTCTGTCTGTCGGCCTCGCTCACGTTCGGTCCGTAAAGTCCGGCTATCAAGTCCTTATAGTCACCGGCTAAACGGGACACTTCATCAGCATCACGAAGCACTTTCACTTGTTTGTAGGCATACATGTCACCTAACGTATGCCCCTCTTGATAACCACCTACCCAAACAGCCTTGCCTTGCGCAGGATCCCATACCTGAAAGCCTCCCTGGCGATTATTCTCGTTTCCGTTGTACGGAAGCTCGATGATTTTGTTATACACATACGAGGCGTTGAACGAAAAGTCCCAACTGAATCCTTTGGGATTGGTGAACAGATGCAAGTCGCCCTCCACCTCAAAACCGCTATTGCGCAATGTTCCTAAATTTGTCTTGAATGAATCGAATCCCGTATAAGCGGGCAGATTGACATCAGTCAGCAGGTCGGAGGTCGTTCGATTATAGTAATCCAAAATAAGATTGAACCGGTTGTTCAAGAAGCCTATGTCCAAACCGGCCTCGAATGACTTACTCTTCTCCCAACGCAAGCTGGAGTTGATGACACCCGTATTGAGCAAACCGGCTTGGCCGTTATAAAGATTGGTCCCGCTCCACTGGCCATAGACACCATAGACATCGTAATTGCCGATGCCGTTCACATTGCCATTGAGGCCATAAGATATACGGGGCTTCAAAGTAGACAAAATGTTGGACATCCGGCTATTTTTGAAGAAAGATTCCTCGTGAATGTTCCACCCAACAGATACACCGGGAAAGAATCCCCATCGGTTATCACTCAGCTTGGAAATGCCATCGTAACGGGCCACAGCCGTAAAAAGATATCGCTGACGATAGTCATAGGTGACACGGGCAAATGCGGAAGCGATACGGTATCCTTCCCGATAGGAATAAGCCGTCATGTTATCGTTGCTCGAAGCGTTCAGCGTAGGAATGTCGTTAAACGAGGCCCCATCGGCACTACCTCTGTATTCCGTCTCCTGATTTTCAAAATACTCGCCTCCCAACATGGCTGAGAGATGATGACTGTCGGCATACGTATCGGTGTACTCCAGCTGCAAGCTATGCTGCTGTTGGATGGTGCGCTGGTAGTCGTATGAGGCGTAACGGGTGGAATTTACGCTCCAATAGTCACGATATTCTTTCTCGAACGTTTCCCTCGTATAATCCAAGTAATAAAGCGAACTGTTTTCGCGCAGGAAAAGTTTGTCTTTCAGAATCTCCAGGTCGAAACCGATGTTCATGGTCGTACGTCGCGTATTGTTTTTGTTGGTCAGCTTGTCCAACCAATAGAGGGGATTGCCATCGCGCTTGCCGTAACCATAGTTGGGTGTTCCGTCTTCCAAGAAAGGATTCCATGTAGGCTCGATGCTCTGCATACGCTCGAAAAGATCCGCCGGGTCGTCATAATAAAGTTCGGGAGACTCAGAGGTCGTGAAATTCAGCCCTGCCTTTATGTTGAGGAAAGGGAATATCTTGTAATTGCCGTTCAGCGTGCCGCTAAAGCGCCGATAGCGAGTGCCGCGCACCGTACCGTCCTCTTTATAATAGCCCAAGGAAGAAGAAAACGCACCCCGATCATTTCCTCCTGTAAAACTCAAATAATGGTCCTGCGTGAAGGCCGGGTCTTTGTACACAGCATCGCGAAGCGTCGTACCATAATCACGGAAAACCAACTGGCGTCCCGTCACGGGATCGGTCATCTGACTCCAACCTTGCGTCAGCAGGTTTTCATTGCCGTCCAGATAACGCACGGAAAATTGTTCCGGATTGTTCTGCCCATATACGGCACCATAGCCTCGCATGTTATCCAACCCGCTGATGTCTTCACCTTTACTATAAATATAGCCCATACGCCCGTAACGCAGATAATCCGCAGCACTCATGTAATCATATCCCGTGCGGGCAAAATTCATGCCGAACTTGAATTTGTAGTTCACCCTTGCCTTGCCTTCCCGTCCTTTTTTGGTCTGCACCAAGATTACACCGCTATTGGCCCGCGCACCCTAGATGGCGGTAGAAGCCGCGTCTTTCAACACTTGGA
>CALUOV010000177.1 GCA_944322275.1 uncultured Bacteroides sp.
CGGGCGAAGCCCCTTTAAAAATCTGTGGTCATCTCGTTTAATCTGTGTCATCTGTGTGCCAATTAAATTCCCATTTATCCCTCCATTCCGGCCGAAAAATAAGAAAAAAAATTATTTTTTGAAAAAACTGAGTCTCAACTCATACTTTTTCTCCTGTCAAGTGTTAGCTTGTACGAAAGGCCTTTAAAAAGTATTTGTTTGATTAAAATTGGAAAAACATCATGAGAAACAAAGGTAGAACAAGAAAAGCGCTGCTAGTCGGAGCCATGTGTTTAGGCTTCTCTCTATCAGCATGGGCACAGAAGGTTTCTCTGGATTACAGAGACACCAAGGTAGAAACCGTGCTGTCTTCCATCAAGAAACAGACGGGTATGGATATGGTCTATAGTGACCAGATACTCAACACGGACCGCACGGTAACCATCCGGGTACAGAACGTAGAACTACGTACAGCCTTGGATAAGTTGTTGGCAGGCACATCGACCACGTACGAAATTCGCAATGGACGGATTTACTTTGTAGAGAAACGAAACAGCCAACAGCAATCCACTCAAAAAAAGAAAATAAAAGGTACCGTGACCGATGAAAATGGTGAACCTATTATCGGCGCCAACATTTTGGAAGAAGGTACCACTTCTAATGGAACTATCACCGATGTAGACGGTAATTTTGAATTGAACGTAGCCAGCAATGCCACACTGAAAGTGACCTATATCGGCTATCGCACGCAGCAAGTTGCCGTTAAAGGACAAAGCAACTTGACCATCGCCATGGTTAGCGACACGAAAGTGTTGGACGAAGTGGTGGTAATCGGTTATGGTACGATGCGTAAGAAGGACTTGACGGGTGCAGTAGGCTTGGTAGGCGGTGACGATTTGCAGAAGCGTTACACCACCACCTTATCTACCGCCTTGCAAGGAGCCGTAGCCGGTGTACAGGTGACCCGTAGCGGTGGGCAGCCGGAAGCTAATCCTACCATCCGTGTCCGTGGTGTCACAAGCATCAGTAGCAATGATCCGTTGGTGATTGTGGACGGAGTGGTAGGTAATATTGATGATGTAAATCCTGAAGACGTAGAAAGTATGACCGTACTTAAAGATGCAGCTTCTGCCTCTATTTACGGTGCCCGTGCCGCAGCCGGCGTTATTTTGATTAACACCAAACGTGCCCAAAGCAACGATTTGAAACTAAGCTATAACTTTGAATTCGGATTAGATTATATAACCCAACATCCCAAACAATTAAGTGCTGAACGGTGGATGGAATTACAGAATGAAATTCGCTATAATGACAATCCCAGTGGTGGCATGTACCAGACTTATGCAGAGGATCTGATTGCCAATTACCGCCAGCTGAATCGCGAAAATCCCGACCAATACCCCATCGTAGAAGACTGGTTCAGGGAAGTATTCAACAAGGTAGGTCCCAGACACAGCCATACAGTCAATCTCTCCGGCGGGACAAAGTTTGTAAAAACGAACGCCACATTGTCTTATGACAAAATAGATGCCATGTATGACAACCGCGACTACGAACGCATCATGATGCGTGTGAACAACACCTTTACCATTAATAAATGGATAGGCGCCGACTTGGATTTCAACTTTAAACGCGAAAACATTGATAAACCACGTTTGGACCAATATATCTATGAAAAAGCCATGTATGGAATGTCCCCCATCTATCCTGCTTGGTTCAGTGACGGACGCATCGGTAGCGGACGTACTGGAGGAGGAGACAACCCGATAGCTTACATCTATGAAGGTGGCACCAATCAAGCATGGAACACCACAATAGGCGGACGCGCCTCATTGTATATCACTCCATTGGACGGATTGAAAATATCGACTGTAGTAGCTCCACGCTATATCTTTACTAAGAAAAAGACATTTGCTAAAGCCATGCCTTATACCAATTGGGATGATCCCAATACAATTGTAGGCTATCGTGCCGGAATATATAACAGCACTTGGTTGGAAGAAAATCGTAACGACTTTTACGACATCACAACGCAAGTTATCATCAATTATATGAAACGCTTTGGTAAACACGACATCAATGTGATGGGTGGTTACGAAGGGTATTACACCAAGTATGAGGATTTGTTGGCCAAGAAAGAACAATATGAACTGACCGATTATCCCTATTTAGACATGGGACCTAATAGTCTATTAACCAACGAAGGTGGAGCCACGGAGCAGGCCTACCGTTCGTGGTTCGGACGCATTGCTTACAGCTATGCCGACCGTTATCTGATTCAGGCCAATATCCGACGCGATGGTTCTTCCCGTTTCCACAAAGACCATCGTTGGGGTAACTTCCCCTCGTTCTCTGCCGGATGGGTCATCAGCGAAGAGCCATTTATGAAAAATGCCAATCTGGATTGGCTCTCCTACCTGAAATTACGCGGTTCATGGGGTATTTTGGGTAACGAGCGCATTTCGAGCAATTATTATCCTTATCAGGCTGCCATCAATACCAGTCAAGGATTACTATTTCAAGGCAATACAGTAATTCCTGTGCAAACGGCTGCACAATGGGCCTATGCTGTGGAAGATTTGACTTGGGAAAAAACAGCTTCAACCGACATCGGTATCGACATCAATTTCTTCGATAACCGTTTACGCTTTACCGCCGAGTGGTATCAAAAGAAAACCAGTGACATGTTATTAGCAGTAGAAATCCCGCGCTATGTAGGTTTTGATAATCCGCAACGCAACGTAGGGAAAATGGAAACAAAAGGGTTTGAAATTGACATTAATTGGAATGACCAAATTGGTGACTTTAGTTATGCAATAGGCGTAAATTTCTCAGATGCCAAATCAAAAATGACCGATTTAGGAGGTACAATCTTCTATCAAGACAACAATCGTAAGATAAGAATGAAAGGCAGTGAATTTGACGAATGGTACGGCTACATTAGTGAAGGGCTTTTCTTGACAGAAGAAGATTTGGCTACTCATCCCAAACTAGACAATACGCAACAACTGGGTAGCGTGAAATACAAAGACATCTCAGGTCCGGACGGTGTACCCGATGGTAAAATTTCACCGGAATACGACCGCACATTACTCGGCGGTTCTTTGCCACGTTTCCTTTATGGAGGTAATGTCCAATTAGCTTATAAAAATGTGGACCTGTCGATGGCATTCCAGGGCGTTGGCAAACAGAACGTACTGTTACAACAATATATGTACGAGAATTTGCAGATTTACGATGGCAACTATTGGAGTTCGTTCAATACGGACGCTCAAAATGCCGCCGCGTTCTTCCCGAGAGCTTCCAGCAACAGTTCGAAAGCCGATCAACCTATATGGAACGGAAGTTTATCTGACCGCTGGTTGTTCAACGGACGTTACTTCCGTATGAAGAACATTACCTTAGGATGGACACTACCGGAATCGTGGATGGACAAAATTCACATGGAATCTGTCCGCCTGTACGTATCCGGCAACGATCTCTTTTGTATTAACAGCTATCCGCAAGGATGGGATCCTGAAAATCCAGTATCCGGTCCTGCGGTAGTTCCTGTCACTTCGTCCGTTATATTCGGATTACAAGTTAACTTCTAAATGTCTTGCATCATGAAAACAAAAAAATTAAATCGCTTCGATATATTACTGACTCTGACATGCGGGTTAGCATTGACCTCCTGTGTGGACTTGGACCCCTAAGTTAAACTAGAAAATGCAACTCAAAAGCACAATCGGTTGGCAATTGCCAACCGATTGTCAGGTCAAATTCTT
>CALUOV010000178.1 GCA_944322275.1 uncultured Bacteroides sp.
AGATGCCTTCGTTCTCCAGCGCTCCTTGGATGAGATGCGCCCGGAAAGCATCGTCGCACGTAATCAGTTTCCGTGTTTTCATATCGCTTATCCTCGTTGATGTTCTACGTCCAATCCTTTGAAACGTTTCAGTTCCTCCACGCTAACCAGCTTGTAGAGTTTGTCGCTGGGGCGTATCTTGACGGATTTCATGGAGAAGTGTTCGCCTTTATGTACGGTCTGCACAGGCTTCAGGTCTACGCGGGCTTCTTCCAGCGTGACGTACTCGGCTCCGGTGGTAGGTCCGGTGATGAGCAGTTTGTCGCCTACGCTGATTTCCGCCGCTTCCACCAGGAACTCCGCCACACCGATGTTGCTGAAGTAACGGATGCCCTTGCCGACATAAATCTTGCGTTCCGTAGCCGCCGAACCGTAGTTCTTCGTCCATTCGCCCAGGCGCTGGCCCAGATAATAGCCGTCCCAGAAGCCCCGGTTGAAGACGGTAGCCAGCCGACGGCTCCATTCCTCTATCTTCTCGTCCGTAAACGTACCCTCCACGTAGGCACGCACAGCCTCCTTGTAGCATTCCGTCACCGTGCGCACGTACTCCGGCCCGCGAGCCCGTCCCTCTATCTTGAACACCCTCACGCCCGCGTCCATCATCTTGTTGAGGAAGTGAATGGTCTTCAAGTCCTTGGGCGACATGATGTATTGGTTGTCCACCTCCAGTTCGGCATTCGTCTCCTTGTCCGTGACGATGTACGACCGACGGCATACCTGCATGCAGGCTCCCCGGTTGGCCGAACTGTTCATCTGGTGGAGCGAGAGGTAACACTTGCCGCTGACGGCCATGCACAAGGCTCCATGACAAAACATTTCGATGCGCACCGGCTGTCCGGAAGGCCCGCAGATGTGCTCCTCCTCGATGGCGCGGTGGATAACGGCCACTTGGTCGAGATTCAGTTCGCGAGCCAGCACCACCACATCGGCAAACTGGGCGTAGAAGCGCAAGGCCTCTACGTTACTGATGTTAAGCTGCGTGCTAAGATGCACCTCCTGCCCTATCTGCCGGGCGTAGGTCATTACCGCCACGTCCGCGGCAATGATGGCGCTGATGCCCGCCTCGTGCGCCGCATCCACAATGGTGCGCATTAGGGCGAGGTCGTTGTCATAGATGATAGTATTCACCGTGAGATAGCTCTTCATGCCATGTTCGACACAGGTACGAGCAATCTCCTTCAAGTCATCGATGGTAAAAGTATTGGCTGACCGGGCGCGCATGTTCAGGTTTTCTATCCCGAAATAGATGGAGTCCGCCCCGGCTTGTATGGCTGCGGCCAGCGAGTCGCGCGAGCCCACAGGTGCCATGATTTCAAAGTCTTTGATGTTCATTGCTTTTGCTTTAATTGCCGCCAAAGGTACGAATAATACTCCACTTCTTCGAATTATTTTTTGTACTTTTGCCCACACATTAACGCATGATCTAAGAAAACTGTATAGTAAATATGACCGTCATTTATCCATCTCCTATCTTCGGCCCCGTACATTCCCGTCGGTTGGGCGTGTCACTGGGCATTAACCTGATGCCTGCCGATGGCAAGCTGTGTACATTCAACTGCATCTATTGCGAATGTGGTTTCAACGAAGACTTCCGTCCCAAGCTGCCCCGCCCTACGCGGGAAGAAGTGCGCCAAGCATTGGAATCCCGCCTACAGAGCATGCAGGCCAACGGTCCAGCTCCCGATGTATTGACCTTTGCTGGCAATGGCGAACCTACGGCACATCCCCACTTCCCGGAAATCATCGCGGACACGCTGTCTTTGCGAGACAAATACTTCCCCAATGCGAAGGTTAGTGTGCTGAGCAACTCCACCTTCATTCACAAGCCGGCAGTGTCCGAAGCTTTGAAACGGGTAGACAACAACATCCTGAAACTGGATACCGTGGACGAGGCGTACATCCATACACTGGACCGCCCTACAGGCAAATATTCGGTGGAAGACATCATCGCAGGCATGAAGGCGTTCGGAGGCAAGTGCATAATCCAAACCATGTTCCTAAAAGGCGGATACAAAGGCCAAGACATGAATAATACATCGGACAGATACGTACTCCCTTGGTTGGAGCGAGTGAAAGAAATTGCCCCGCAAAAGGTGATGATTTACACCATCGACCGTGAGACTCCCGACCACGACCTGCGCAAAGCCACGCATGAAGAGTTAGATCGCATTGGAGCGTTGGTACAAGAGGCCGGCTTATCCGTAAGCGTATCCTACTAATGGTCCGTTATCGGCCATTAGTAATTAAAAAGTCATCCCTCCAGGGACTGAAACAATCAATGAGCAGCCCGGCTTCAAGGCATACGCATCCATGCTCCACGTCCGGCTCCATATAAAGCGTGTCACCAGCCTTTACTATTTTCTTTTCATTGCCGATGGTAAATTCAAACTTTCCGCCGGCCACATAGGTCACCTGCGTATGCTTGTGTCTGTGAGGGGTGCCTACACCTCCTTTTTCAAATTTCACCTTTACCATCATAATCTGCTCGTTATAGCCGGCTATCTGCCGCACGGCTCCCTGCCCGGCAGGTTCCCATGGCATGTCTTTTTCATACATGAATGCGTCACTATGCTTTTTCATATTCTCTGTGTTTTGCTGTTGGGCAAAGCTTTTGTTTGCCACCAACATTGCCGATAAAGCTAATACGGTTACAAATGTATTGATTATTCTCATATTTATTATATTCTGATAACGGACGCAAAGATAGTAAAATTCTTCTTATCGCCAAAGCTCCAAGTCATAGCTCGCCTCTACTTTCTTTTCCACCTCATCGGGCAGGGCAGGAAAGAAATCAATGCCCGTAATGCGCTCCACCTGATCTACTGAGTTTACGTAATGGTCCAACGGATGATTGCCCGAAGCGTTTTTATAAATGAAGCCAATGGCACGGGGCGGATGACTATCGGCACAAAGTATTACCTTGAAGAAGGCATCGGGCACCGCCACTTTATGCTCTCGCCCGATGGTCCGGTGTTTTCCTTTGTAGAAAATGGGACCACAAGCGATGTAGATACGTCCTTCTTTTTCGGCCCATTCCCGGCAATCGTCCTCCAGCTCTTTCCAATCGCCCCGATTCAAGTTATGGTTTTGTGGGCAAATGTTAGTCATGTAGAAACTCTCCTGCATGGCTTGCCAATGCCAACGGTTATCCGCAGCCGGGTACATATGCCCGCGGTCCCATCCCGAACGCTTATAGTCATCGGTGGTAACAGCCTCATTCTCTGGCAGGTCAGGATCGGGCAAAAACTTATCCGTACGGCTTTCCCGCTCCATCAATCTATCGCGGTTCAACTCCCAAGCCACCCAATTGGGCACCTTCCAATCCCGGTTATAAGATACAGTATAAGTGCGACGTTTTAATAGCTTCTCCGGGCGGTCTTTTAAAGGCGCAGGCATTTCAAGGGCACCGGCAGGTTCAACGGTTGGTGCCTGCTCCTTTTCCGTAGCAGGAAAAGGAAGGTGGATGCCTTTTGACTTTAACGCATTGCTTACAGGCTCATAGCCTAAGCAAACAGCCATGATAATCAAAAGGAGGCCCAACCATCCGTTGGTGGAGTTGGGCCGTCTTTTATTGCTTCGAGCGGATGTCTTTCTTTTCCGTGTCATGATTCTTCTATCATTGGTTTTTGATGACAAAGATAGAAAAAATCCGGCTTAGTTCATCGCCTCTACGGTATATCCTTGCT
>CALUOV010000179.1 GCA_944322275.1 uncultured Bacteroides sp.
ATATTCCACGAATTCATCTTCCAGCTCGTCAAAAGCTTCATATTGCTCATACATGGCCATAAACTCCTCGTCCGTACGCTCGCGTTCCAAGTCTTCCCGATGAGCGTCGTAAATCTTCTTGGCTGCGTAAATCAGCTTGGAAAAACCGGGAAGGCCCCACAGACGCATGGCCTTGGCGAAGGGATTGTCGAATATGTACGAGCCATAGCCGTTTTGGATGAGCTGGCAAAAGCCTCCCTCCATCAATTCGTCCCTGAATATCCGGTAGGCTAGCAGGGTGTGTTGTTCGCCTGTCAGACGCGTCATGGTCTCAGCCGTCAGTCCTCCGTTCGTCTCTTTTCTGAAAAGGTCTGTCATCCAGTTGATAAGCACGTCCATACCTTGACTTCGTGCTTTCTCGTAATCTGATTCTCTTGCTTCTGTCATTGTTTTGTTCATTCGTACACAGGTTTCGGATGCAAAGCTATAAAATAAAAGGAAATGAACGAAACTTTCCACACGGAAAGACAATTTATCGACACAAAAAATGAAGGTAACACCTACCTTTGCCAGGCAAATAATAAGTAAGTGAACAAAATTAGTTGCTATTAAATGGGAATTTAACGGGGCACACAGATGACACAGATTAAACGAGATGACCACAGATTTTTAAAGGGGCTTCGCCCGAATCTTTCTCATTTCAGATTTCAGAATTCAGATTTCATAAATCAGAAATCAGTAAATGAAATAATCTGTGAAAATCTGTCTTATCCGTGTCATCTGTGTGCCATATAAATACCCCGCTAAATTATCAACTGAATATGAGAAACTATTTAGGATACTTTGTTATGAAACGTTTTTTTATTCTTGCGCTATGCGCCCTGTTTGTGTATGGATGTTCGTCCGACCCCGTTGAAGACCCGCTGCCGGATGACCCTATTGAAAATCCGTCGAACGGTGAAGACCCCGAAGAGCCCGAAGAGCCTGACACTCCCAATGAAGAGCCTGACACCCCTCCCGTAGAAGAAGACTACGGCACATGTGAGCAAGATGCCAACGCGCCCGTCGGCTTTGCCTGCATCGAGAAAACGCCTACCGGAGGAGCCGGCGGAAGTTACCGCACCGTTACGACATCTTCCGAACTGAAGGAGGCTCTGACGAGCGCGGAAGCGCTTACTATATATATTAAAGGTGTAGTGGAGTTCGATTCCATGCTCAAGGTGCTGGCGAAGAACAAGACGATTCTTGGTTTGCCCGGCTCGGCGCTCACCAATCCGCATCGCACCGCCTCCGCTTCGGGCATCCTTTATTTCCGCGAAGGATCGGACAACCTTATCCTTCGCAATGTCACCTTCAAAAGTGCGGGAGCCTATGACGTGGACGGGAATGACAATCTTTGCATAGACGGCACCACGAACATTTGGGTGGACCATTGCGACTTTCAGGACGGAGTGGACGGAAATTTTGATGCCAAGAACGCCTCGGACAACATTGCCGTGACTTGGTGCAAGTTTCATTATCTCATCGAGCCGCAGGCGGGAGGAAGCGGAGGAAGCGATGACCACCGGTTCACCAACCTGTGGGGTGGAAGCGACAGTCATACGCAGGACCGGGGACATTTGCGCACCACCTTCCAATATTGCTGGTGGGGTGAGGGATGCCGCGAGCGTATGCCCCGCATACGCTACGGGCAAGTGCATATCGTGAATTGTCTTTACGACAGTTCCGTGGCCAACTATTGCATCGGCCTTGGCCTGGAGGCGGATGTGCGGGTGGAGAATTCGGCCTTTATCGGCATGAAGAAGCCCTACGAATGCAAGTCGGATAAGGGCACGGGCGTCATCAGCTTCGCCGATTGCAAGTTTACCCAAACCACGCCCGAAGATATCGGACAGGCGTTTACGCCGCCTTACACACTGGATAATGGGAGCCCCGTGGAAGACGTGGAGACGCTGGTGAACCTTTATGCCGGAGCCACGCTGACCATTACAGAGAGGCTTTGACTTGCCATGTCTACATTACATTCGGATGAAACAAGACGGCCTGTTACTTATTTTTAGCAAAAAAGTAAAACGGAAAGGTTGGCTGAATTGAAGAAAACGACTAACTTTGCGCAAGTTTAAAAGTGGAACTACGTTTTTTTAATTAACTAACTAAAAAGAGCTATTATGACTTATTCACACGAAGTGGAACACATGTGTGTTGTAAAAAAAGGTCCCAACCACGGACCGGCTCCTATTCCCGAAGAAGGTAAATGGGTAAAAGCAAAAGAAATCGTAGACATCTCTGGCTTGACACACGGCGTGGGCTGGTGTGCTCCCCAGCAAGGTGCATGTAAATTAACTCTCAATGTAAAAGAAGGCGTTATCCAGGAGGCGTTGGTAGAGACCATCGGTTGCTCCGGTATGACTCACTCTGCCGCCATGGCATCCGAAATCCTGCCGGGCAAGACCATCCTCGAGGCCCTGAATACCGACCTCGTTTGCGATGCCATCAACACGGCCATGCGCGAACTTTTCCTGCAAATCGTTTACGGACGTACCCAATCTGCTTTCTCTGAAGGCGGTTTGATGATCGGTGCCGGACTGGAAGACCTCGGCAAGGGCTTGCGCAGCCAGGTTGGTACACTGTATGGCACATTGGCCAAGGGTACCCGTTACCTCGAACTGACCGAAGGCTACATTACCCGCATGGCTTTGGACAAGGATAATGAAGTGATCGGTTACGAATATGTCCACATGGGCAAATTCATGGAGCAAGTGAAGAACGGTGTTGACGCCAACGAGGCGTTGAAGAAAGTGACCGGTACTTACGGACGCTTCACACCCGAGCAAGGCGCAGTTAAATATATTGACCCACGTAAAGAATAAGGAGGAGGAACAGATTATGATTAGACCCGTACAATTTGAGAGCCAAGACCGCCGCATGAAGCAGATTTTGGCCGCACTGAACGAGAACGGTATCAAAGACATCGAAGAAGCTAACGCAATCTGTGACGCCGCAGGTCTCGATCCCTACATGACTTGCCAGGAAACGCAAGGCATCTGCTTCGAGAACGCCAAGTGGGCTTACGTGGTAGGTTGTGCCATCGCCCTGAAGAAAGGTTGCAAGAACGCTGCCGACGCTGCCGAGGCTATCGGCATTGGTTTGCAGGCTTTCTGTATTCCCGGCTCTGTAGCCGATGACCGCAAGGTAGGCTTGGGTCATGGAAATCTGGCTGCCCGTCTGCTCCGCGAAGAGACCCAGTGCTTCGCCTTCCTGGCCGGACACGAGTCATTTGCCGCTGCTGAAGGTGCCATCAAGATTGCCGAAATGGCCAACAAGGTACGTACCAATCCCTTGCGTTGCATCCTGAACGGTCTGGGCAAGGACGCTGCCATGATTATCTCACGTATCAATGGCTTCACTTACGTACAGACTCAGTTCGACTATTTCACCGGTGAGCTGAAAGTCGTAAAGGAGACTCCGTATTCGGACGGTCCCCGTGCCAAGGTAAAATGCTACGGCGCCGATGACGTTCGCGAAGGCGTAGCCATCATGTGGAAGGAAAATGTAGACGTATCCATCACGGGTAACTCTACGAACCCGACCCGCTTCCAACACCCGGTAGCCGGTACTTATAAGAAAGAACGTGTATTGGCCGGTAAGCCTTACTTCTCTGTAGCATCAGGTGGTGGTACAGGCCGTACGCTGCATCCGGATAATATGGCTGCAGGTCCCGCTTCTTACGGTATGACCGATAC
>CALUOV010000180.1 GCA_944322275.1 uncultured Bacteroides sp.
CAGTATCTCGCCCCGTATTTCGAACAGACGGGGATAATCGCCATGCAGCACCAGCGGAATGGTACGGATCGTCTTCACATTGTCTGTCACGTCATCTCCTTTTTCACCATCACCACGGGTAACGGCCTGCACCAGTTTGCCGTCTTCGTAAGTCAGTGAGATAGATGTCCCGTCATATTTCAGTTCACAACATATTTCGAAGTCTTCATTCAACGCTTTCTGCACCCGCCCGTAAAAATCGGCCACTTCCTCTTCGGAATAAGTGTTGCCCAGCGAAAGCATCGGATACTTGTGCGCCACTTGCCGGAAATCTTTCGTCAGGTCACTCCCCACACGCATGGTGGGCGAATTCTCGTCCTGATATTCCGGATGGGCTTTTTCCAAATCCTGCAACTCACGCATGAGGTCATCAAATTCCTTATCGGATATTTCAGGGGCGTTCAATACGTAGTAATTATAGTTATGCCGGTGCAGCTCGACACGCAGCCAGTCTATTCTTTCTTTTACAGTCATAGTCTATGTCTCTATTTTTTCTTTTTCAGCCGAGGTATCTTAATGACGGTGCCCGATGGTACGTTGTCCGGGTTCTTAATAACGTCCGGATTATGTTTCACCAGATAGGGCCACAATGCCTTGGTTCCGTAATACTTCAATGCGACCCGTGTCAAAGTCTCCCCGGCCACAATCGTGTGCTTGGTTTCAGTTCCCACAATCTCATAACTCGTCGAGTCTGTCTTAAATGCCTTTGAGGGTCGTGAGGCCACCACTGGCCTTTTCACCTCTTCTTGTACAGGATCAGCAGTATTCGTCCTGACAGAAGTTTCCTCTGATACATCCCGCACTGTATTCATTGGCAAGGAATCGGTCTGCACGGAATCTGCCTTCAAAAGCAAGGAGTCCAATTGCAATGCGGGCTGATCCTGATTCTCAGAGATGTGAAGGGTCTCTTCGGACGGAGGTACAGGACGGACAAAGAAATCAGGATTGTAGATAAAAAGTATGACTCCTCCACAAATGACTATTATCAGCACAGCCAGCGTGATGAAATATTTCATGCTATTGTCCTTCGGCTTGCTTACCTCTTCCATTTCTACGGTCTTGTATTCCTTTTCTATCGTTCTGATTTCTTCCTCTGTCAGCTTACCTTCCTTCTCAGGTTGATGCTCCTCTTTCGGTCCGTTCATTTCCTCCGGCCGTGTTTCTACGGATTCGGCTTGCTCTGCAAGAAATTCCCCTTCCGCCATCCTATCGGCATCACCCTCATTTTCCTCCTCCAAAGGCGTGTCCTCCAACACCGTATTTTCATTGAGGATAACGGTTTCGAAATGGGCGAAGGGACGGTTTATCACTTCTTTCAACGATGAATCGGGGGTAAATGACACCTTGGTATGTCCTTGAATCTCTATCCGTTCACCGGTATTGACATCCACACTCTCCCGGCTATCCACATCTATCAGCTTGAAAGTACCCCATTTCTTTATCTTCACATACCGGTCCCGCTCCAACCCTTCCTCTATTAGGGCGAAGAAAGTCTTTACAAACTCCTCTACCTCCTTAGGTGGGACGCCTTGCTTCTGCGCGAACAAGTCTATCAGATTCTGTATGTTCAGTTTGTCATTCATGCGGGAATCACATCGGGTTTAAAGAAGAAGATGAGGATGTTTCTTTGAATTTCTCTTTCAGTACGATACTCGGCTTGTAGGTCAGCACCAACTTGGGTGGCACCAACATACGTTGTTTGGTCGTAGGACTCACGGAAATACGTTCCACCTTTTTTTTCACTTCAAACGTTCCGAATCCCTGAATGGCAATGGCATTGCCCTCTTCCAATTGTTCCGTCATGCAGGACAAAAGGGAAGAAAGCAACTCCGAGGTATCTTTTTGCGTGTACCCCAATCGTTTGGAAAGTTCCGAAGTAAATTCTTTGTTATTCACAAGCCAGGGTATTTTGGTTTTGATGCCGCTATATTAGCCATTTTTTCGCAATTATACAAGGAGTTTGATGAAAAAATCAGCCAACTACATGTCCAAAAAGGTCGTAATCATCGGAACTATCCACTTCTACCCGGTAACAGTTTCCTATTTCCAACGGTTGTTCACCACGGCCAATCAAGACCTCGGGATCAACTTCCGGCGAATCGAATTCCGTACGGCCTACATAATACTCCCCCTCTATCCGGTCTATAATGACTTTGAACTGTTTCCCTATTTTGGCTTCATTGAGTTCAGCCGAAATCTGTTGCTGGATACCCATCAATTCGTCCAGACGGGCTTGTTTCACTTCGGGAGCGATATTGTCTTCATAATGAGAGGCCGCATAGGTTCCTTCTTCTTCCGAATAGGCAAAAGCCCCCATTCTATCGAAGCGTGCAGTCCTTACGAAGTTTTTCAGCGCTTCAAAGTCTGCCTCTGTCTCACCGGGGAAACCTACCATCAATGTAGTGCGCAGATGAATGCCGGGCACCTCCCGACGAAAGTCTTCAATCAGCCTGAGGGTCTGCTCCTGTGTCACATGACGCCGCATCCGCTCCAGCATGTTGTCCGTAATATGTTGTAGGGCGATGTCCATATACTTGCACACGTTAGGACGCTCACGCATCACCCGCAACAGTTCCCGCGGGAAGCCGGTCGGATAGGCGTAGTGCAGTCGTATCCACTCCACTCCGGGAATGTCCGCCATGCGCTCTATCAGTTCCGGAATCATCTGCTTCTTATATAAATCCACTCCGTAGTAAGTCAATTCTTGGGCAATCACCTGGAATTCCTTCACACCGCCTGCCACTAAATACCGCACTTCGTCCAGAATGTCTTCCATCGGACGTGACACGTGCGAGCCCGTAATCAACGGGATGGCGCAATAGGCGCATTTGCGGTCACATCCCTCGGAAATTTTCAGGTAAGCGTAATGACGGGGAGTGGTCAACGTGCGCTCCATCTTTAACTCCTCGTGATAGCAATGTCCCAAGTCGCGCAACAGCTCTGTCCAGTTAAATTTCCCGTAAAATTTGTCCACCTGAGGTATTTCAATGGAAAGCTCTTTCAGATAACGTTCGGACAGGCATCCCATGACGTAGAGTTTCTCCAAACGTCCTTCCTCCTTGGCTTGCGCGAACTCCAGAATCATTTCGATGGACTCTTCCTTGGCATCCCCGATGAAGCCGCAGGTATTGATCACCGCAATCTGTCCCTGGGGATGCTCCGTATCATGTGTTACCTGATAGCCTTCCGCTTCCAACTGCCGCATCAGGTGCTCCGAGTCTACCAGATTCTTGGAACAGCCCAATGTCACAATGTCTATGGTCTTTCTCTTCATCAATTTTCTCCGAACAGTGAGTCCACAAATTCTTTCTTCCGGAATACCTGCAAGTCTTCCATGCCTTCGCCCAAACCGATGTATTTCACCGGAATCTTAAACTGGTCTGAGATACCTATCACCACGCCTCCCTTGGCCGTTCCGTCCAGCTTGGTGATAGCCATTGCATTGACTTCGGTAGCCAGAGTAAACTGTTTGGCTTGTTCAAAGGCATTCTGCCCCGTAGAGCCGTCCAACACGAGCAATACTTCATGGGGAGCGTCG
>CALUOV010000181.1 GCA_944322275.1 uncultured Bacteroides sp.
GATGATTTCGCTGATGTTGTTTTCCCGATCTTTTCCCACTTCGGTGCCATCTTCTGAAGTCACATAGTCATCATCCTCTCCTGTATTAGTCTCACTCCGGCTACTTGCAGTAGTAGGCAGGTCTACAGAAAACTTCATATAGACAGAGTCAGAAGTCTCTCCGGTTCCATTTTCGATGTTCAAATCCTCATTGCATGCTGTAAGGCAAAGTGCCAATGCGCTTATGGCATAAAAAGTATGTAACGTTTTCATTGTTGTCTATAGTTTTCAGGTTATTTTATTATTTGGCAATGTCTTCTATTTGTTTCAGGCAATCATCCGCCTCTGTCACGCCCAATTCTTTGGCTTTCAACAGATGCGTCTGTGCCTCGGCATAATTGCCTTCCAGGCCGGCCAGCACCCCACGGGCATATTCCGCCTGACCGCTTGTTCCGGCCTTATCCAGATAGTTGCGGGCGGCAGTCAAGTCGCGTTTGTTCAGAGCCACATTGGTCGCATTCAGGTTGGCGGTCTCATCCTCGGGATACATCCGCACGGCGGTCTCAAACACTTCGTTGTAGGCAGGCGTACCCGACTCATACGTATTCGCTATGGTATAGAATTCCTGCAGGCTCAGCTTGCCCGGAGCGGTCTTCATGATACGCTTGGCTTCCTCCACATCGGTGTACGAACGCACGATGTACTGCACGGTATAGTCGGAATGGCGGAGTGCCGGATAGCTGTTCTTCAGCAGGAAGGCATACGTGTCGGGGAAACGGCGCTTGATAGCGGCATCCTTGCGGTCCGGCTCCTCATCGCTCGCGATGATTTCCAGAATGGCATCCTTGTCAGCCAGCTCCGCGTTCTCCACATAACGCCGCAACCCTTCCCAGTCTTCCGGTTCGTAGTCGGTGGTGAAGATAGAAGGCTCGAAGTGATACAGATTCTGCACATACGTCTTCAAGGCTTCGGTACGGCCTTTCGCCAGGCGGGTATTGTTGGCATAGGAACCTTCGGGCGAAGCGTATCCCTTGATGCTGATGGCCGTGATCCTGGTATCGGGGGCGTTCTTCACCACATCAATGGTCTGCTGAATCTTACGAAGTTCCGAGGGATTGTCCCGATACTCCGGATAGATGACTGTCTGATTCACAGGGAAGTCGATGAAAGCGGATCCCTGCACCTCACGCGTCTTGACGGTTTCCACCTGCGGCTGTACATACACAAAGACCGGCTCGAACACCTTGGGAGCCATGTCCAGCTGTGTCAGCAGGTCGGTATTATTCATCAGCAGTTCGCTGGTACATCCGCACAGGTCTTCCCCGATGATCACCGATGCATTGTCCATCCATTCGTCATAAGGAGTCATGGCCTGATAGTGTATCTCCTCCACCTTTCCGGCGCGATAGAAATAAGCGCTGTCCGCCAGGTTGTCGTTGCGAAGGTGATTGTAATAGCTGTTTCGCCCGTTGATGCGGACGGAAGGCAGGTTGACAAACGTCTCCTCATCGCTCTTCAAGGCCGGTGTCAGGACTATTTCCTCATTGGACTTCACCTCCAGTGCGGACACATCCATCACCATCGAGACAAAGAGACTGCCTTCGTTCTTCGCAATATTGATGTCTTTGATTTCGATCTGCCCGTTCAGAATACTTTGGGCATTTACACCTATTATATATAGGCTCAGCACAAGGCTGAATAACAGTTTTGTTTTCATAATCGAGACGTGTTAGAATACATAAACCAGATTAATGGCAGCCTTGGTAGGACCGAAGTAATGGTGGTCTCCGCTGTCTAACTTCCTTCCGCAGTGGGCGCACGGGTAACGGTCGAAATGAGTATAAGCATAGCCGATACCGATCTCCAGCTCGAAATTCCAGTGTTTGTTGAGAATCCACGTATAACCGTAAGCCACACCGGCACCGACCAGCCAGCCCTCGTAGCGAGAATCGGACAGTTTGGACAAGTCGCTGCCCAGGAACTTGATGTCGTTGTCCAGTCCGCCTATGTTATACTGGCCTCCGTGGGCGTGAATTCCCAGGAAATGTCCGCTGAAAGGATTGCAGAACCAATAGCGGGCCTCGGGCTGCACCAGCCAGTGCTTCCACTTCCGGTCGTGCGACATATCCCAGGCATTGAGGTTCCCTGACACATCCATGGTCCATTTCGGAGACAGCCCGAATTCCACTCCCAAATTCACAGTGGCCGCAGCATCGTACAGCACATTGGTCTTCAAGGCCACGTTCTGTGCTGACACGGAAACAGCAAGGCACACCAAAAGGATAGAAATAAAACGTTTCATAGTTCAAATTTTTGTTTTTCTCACCATCAAATAGATTTCTCTCAAAAAAAATCACAATAAATGACTAATTAACAACAAAGTTATGCTAACTTTGCCCATAAAAAAGAGGAAGAAAGACAGTCTGGAAAAAGAGGCTGCAAAGTATCCTAAGATAAACGGCCAAGTATATTGGGATAAATGGCAAAGCATCTTAAGATAAATGGTAAAGTATCTTATATATCCTCACACAGCCGACTGTCTCTTCACCTTTTAATCAAAACAAACAACACTTGTTGTGTTTTCTACAACACGGCAAAGATAAATTTTATCGAAAATAGAGGAGATACATCGCACGTGAAAATAAATCACAGTTTTGTTGATTTTAAATCACAGTCTTGCAACTCTCTAATGTAATAAAGAAAGAAATTATGATGCAGAATATCAGAAATACGGAGCAACAAATCGGTATCGATGCTTTCACGCTTGAAAATAGAGTACACATTGGTCCGCTCGCAACACAATTTGTTGGCGAACCACGTTACGGAACGTTCCTGGCGTTGGAGTTCCTGCTTGATTAAAGTTCCGATATGCACCATATACAAACAAAAAAGGCGGAACCATTCGTCACTTATCTTAAAGCTGAGGTACCGCCAAGCACCGTGTCCACGGATAAGTGCGAATGGTTCACGCCCATAAGGACGTGAACCTTCATCTACTTATTCTCCGGACTTTCAAATTGGCGGTTTTCAGCTTAAGAGAATAAGAGCTAAAAGCTCAAATATCTTTCTATAATAAGAACCTGAATGGAAACGCTTTTCCTAAAATATTTTTTTAAAAAAGGAGAGACACACATGTGAAAGCATGCTCTCCTTTTCCCTATTTTAAATAATTGAATTTATTTGTTCAATGCCAGAGCCACATTCACGGCGCAAGCTACGGTACATCCTACCATCGGGTTGTTACCGATACCGAGGAAGCCCATCATTTCTACGTGAGCGGGCACTGAAGAAGAACCTGCAAACTGAGCATCGCTGTGCATACGGCCCATCGTATCGGTCATACCGTAAGAAGCGGGACCTGCAGCCATGTTATCCGGATGCAGCGTACGGCCTGTACCACCACCGGATGCT
>CALUOV010000182.1 GCA_944322275.1 uncultured Bacteroides sp.
TATTGTCCGGGCGTGTGGCTTCACAAGGGCGCCAACGAGATTGTGGTGTTCGACCTTCATCAGACCGAGCCGGGCATCCTGACTGGGCACAAATCGTTGAAGTAATCCCTCCGCTTTTTGGGGGCCGGAGCCGGGAAATATGCTAAATAACATAAAATCCGGCCTCAAAAAAGTGAGAAAAATGCTTGTTTATTTGGAAGATGTTTTGAGAAATGCTTACCTTTGCCCCCGATTTCAGATGGGAAGGTCTTGACTGTCAGATTCTTTATCGGATGGGACAGGCCTGAGAGACAATGTTCCGGGAGGAAATCACCGTTGCCCGATGGGGGACGGGCCCGGATAGTATTAACCAAAACCGTATTGCATGAGACATGTAAAATGGATTTTTGTTGTATTACTAGTTAGTTCCTTGACATCTTTTGTATCAAAAGACAAACTTTCCGGAGGTTTGAATGTGGGTGACACAGCCCCGGACGTATTCGTCCAATCTGTGTCTGACTGGCAACAGCGTGAGTATACCGCTCCGCGAGGGAAATATCTGTTGCTGAGCTTTTGGGCAAGTTACGACGCGCCTTCCCGGATGCTGAACGCAAGTTTGAGCAATGCGCTTCGCGAGGCTGCCCCTGATAATAATGTGGAAATGGTTTCGGTATCGTTTGACGAATATCGCTCTGTCTTCGATGAAACCGTTCGTATGGACCGAATAGTGGCTTCCGCCTGCTTTGTGGAAACGGAAGGCGCGGATTCTGAGCTTTATAAGGAGTTCCGTCTGCACAAAGGGTTCGCCAACTATTTATTGGATGATGCTGGTGTGATAGTAGCCAAAAACATCTCTGCCGCTGAACTTTCGGCCTATTTGGACTGAGGTGTCCGGAGAGGAAGAAAGTGAGTTGATAAAGAGGAAATGAATACAACAAAAAAGCCCCTCCCGCCGCTTGCGTGAATGTGCAAGAAGAGCGTGAGGGGTTTGTTTTTTTCTGCTATTTCGGTGCCTTGGTGTAGAGGTAGAAGGCGATGAAAGTGTAGAGGATGTTGGGAATCCACACGGCCACGGCGGGGGGCATGTTGCCATTGACGGCAAATGTGGATGCGATGGTCTGAAACAGAATGTAGGAGAAGGCCAGACCGAGGCCGATGCCCAGGTTCAGCCCCATGCCTCCCTTGACTTTTCGGGCCGACAGTGAGGCACCTATCAGGGTCAGGATGAACGAGGCGAAGGACATGGCGATGCGCTTGTGATATTCTATCTCGAATTCCTTGATGTTGGCAAAACCACGCTGGCGCTGGCGGCTGATGTATTCGCTCAGTTCGGGGCTGGTCATCATCTCTTGCTGGTTTTTCATGATGAGGAAGTCGGCCGGCTCCATGAGGAGAGTCGTATCAATGCGGTCACCGCGAGTGATGTTTTCCTTCATGCCTTCCATCTGACGTATCATGTAGTTCTTAATGATCCAATGGTGCACCTGAGCGGTATCGTAGGTGATGCTGCGTGCCGTGAGGTGGGAGACGAGCTGCTTGTCCTTGAACTTGTCAAGCGAGAATCGGTATCCCGTCTGCCGATAGTTTTCGAAGCGGTCGATGTAGGCTATGACACCTGTGTCGACTTCGAGCTGGATGTTGCGGGCAGAGTTGGCCTTACGCTGCTTATAGTATTTGTCTTCGAAGTTGATGCGGGTGACGCTGCCCCTTGGAATGACGAACGCGCCCAGGCAGAAGGTCACCACGGCGATGATGGCGGCCGACACCATGTAGGGCCTGAGCATGCGCTTGAAGCTCATGCCGGTAGAGAACATGGCGATGATTTCGGAATTTTCGGCCAGCTTGGAGGTGAAGAATATGACGGCTATGAAAACGAACAGGGGGCTGAACAGATTGGCGAAGTAGGGGATGAAGTTCAGGTAATAGTCGAAGAGGATGGCGCTCCAGGGAGCTTCGTGGGCCATGAACTTGTCCTGCTTCTCGTTGAAGTCGAACACTACGGCGATGGAGATGATGAGCACGATGGCAAAGAAGTAGGTGCCCAGAAACTTCTTGATAATGTATCCGTCAAGCCGTTTCAGGAATCCGCCGGTCAGTTGGGACAGGCTGATGTTCGGCCGGGGTAATCGTATGCGTAATTTTTTCATAATCGAGTCGATACTTGTTGAACCATCTTGGGCTTCCAGGTGGAGAAGTCGCCCATAATGATGTGCTTGCGAGCTTCCCCCACCAGCCACAGGTAGAAGGCCAGGTTGTGTATGGAGGCTATCTGCATGGCCAGCAGCTCTTGGGCGTGGAAGAGGTGGCGCAGGTAGGCTTTGCTGTAAAGAGTGTCTACGTAGGAAGCTCCGTCCGCCTCGATGGGCGAGAAGTCGGTTTCCCACTTCTTGTTGCGCATGTTCATGATTCCCTGCTTGGTGAAGAGCATGCCGTTGCGCCCGTTGCGGGTGGGCATGACGCAATCGAACATGTCCACCCCCCGTTCGATTCCTTCCAATATGTTGACAGGTGTGCCCACTCCCATCAAATAGCGAGGCTTGTCTTTCGGCAGAATGCCGTTGACAAGCTCTATCATTTCGTACATCGTCTCTACAGGCTCGCCCACGGCCAAGCCTCCGATGGCGTTTCCTTCGGCCTCTTTCGAGGCAATGTATTCCGCCGACCGAGTGCGTAGGTCACGGTAGACGCATCCTTGTACGATGGGGAACAAAGATTGATGGTAACCATATTTGGGCTCGGTCTCTTTGAAACGGGTCAGGCAGCGATCCAACCAGCGGTGGGTAAGCTCCATGGAGGTTTTGGCGTAGTCATAGTCGGCATCGCCTGGCGTACATTCGTCGAAAGCCATCATGATGTCCGCTCCAATGCTTCGCTCAATGTCCATCACCCGTTCGGGGGTGAAGAAATGTTTGCTTCCGTCGATGTGTGATCGGAATTCGGCACCTTCCTCACGCAATTTGCGTATGCCGGAGAGGGAAAACACTTGGAAGCCTCCGCTGTCGGTGAGGATAGGGCGATCGAATCCATTGAATTTATGCAATCCTCCGGCCTTCTCCAGCACGTCCAGTCCGGGACGCAGATAGAGGTGGTAGGTGTTTCCCAGGATAATTTGCGCCTTGATGTCATCCTTCAACTCAGTAAGGTGTACAGCCTTGACGGATCCTACGGTGCCTACGGGCATAAAGATAGGAGTCTCAATCTGTCCGTGGTCGGTGGTTAAGAGGCCTGCACGGGCGTTGGACTTACTATCAGTGTATTGTAGTTGGAACTTCATGATTGTTCTTTCTCCTTGTCATTTGTTTCTTTTTTCACGGTGAAGTCGATGGGGTCGGCCACTTTTTCATCGGTCAGGGCCAGCGCC
>CALUOV010000183.1 GCA_944322275.1 uncultured Bacteroides sp.
GGATGATTTCCTTGATGGCGGCGCATTTGGCGGCAAGGAGTTTCTCCTTGATGCCTCCCACGGGCAGCACCTTGCCGCGCAGGGTGATTTCGCCCGTCATGGCCAGGTTGGCTTTCACCTTGCGTTGGGTGAAGGCCGATGCCAGTGAGGTCACCATAGTGATGCCTGCCGAGGGGCCGTCCTTGGGGATAGCTCCTTCGGGCACGTGGATGTGTACGTTCCAATTCTCGAAGATGTCCTCGGTAAGGTTGAACATGGATGCGTGGGCTTTAATGTATTCCAGTGCCAGCATGGCCGACTCTTTCATGACATCGCCCAAATTTCCGGTTAGTGTGAGGCGTCCGCCCTTTCCGCGGCTCAGGCTGGTCTCCACGAAGAGTATTTCTCCGCCTACGGCCGTCCAAGCTAGTCCAGTCACCACGCCTGCATAATCGTTACCCTGATATTTGTCACGCGTGTATTCCACAGCCCCCAAATAGCTGTACAAGTCCTCAGGTTTTATTTCAGTCTTCTCTAAGAAGCCGTCCGTGGCGTACTGACGGGCTATCTTGCGCAGCACTTTTCCAATCTTTTTCTCCAGTTCGCGCACACCGCTTTCGCGCGTGTAATTTTCTATGATGGCTTCGAGAGCCGCCTTGGTGAACTTTACGTCATTCTTCTTTAGGCCGTTGTTCTCCAGTTCTTTGGGTACGAGGTGTCGCCGTGATATCTCTACTTTTTCCTCTGTGATGTATCCGCTCAGCTCAATTAGCTCCATGCGGTCGAGCAGGGGGCCTGGGATGGTGTTCAGATTATTGGCCGTGGCGATGAACATGACTTTGGACAGGTCGTAATCCACGTCCAAATAATTATCGTGGAAGGTTGTATTCTGCTCAGGATCAAGCACTTCGAGCAGGGCAGACGAAGGGTCTCCCTGACGGTCAGAGCTTACCTTGTCTATCTCATCAAGGATGAACACGGGATTGGACGATCCAGCTTTTTGAAGGCTTTTGATAACGCGCCCTGGCATGGCTCCGATGTAAGTTCGGCGATGCCCGCGTATTTCAGCCTCATCGTGTACGCCTCCTAAGGACATACGGACATATTTACGTTTCAGAGCAGAGGCAATGGAGCGTCCCAACGATGTCTTGCCTACACCGGGAGGACCGTAGAGGCAGATGATGGGCGCCTTCATATCTCCCTTCAACTTTAGCACGGCCAAGTGTTCCAGAATGCGTTCTTTCACCTTTTCGAGCCCGTAATGGTCTTTATTCAAGATGCGTTCAGCGTTCTTTAAGTTAAGGTTGTCCGTGGTGTAGACACCCCAAGGCAAGCTCAGCATGGTCTCCAAGTAGTTCAACTGCACGCTGTAGTCGGGCGATTGGGGTTGCATCCGCTCCAGCTTGTCCACTTCTTTCAGGAAGGTGGCTTTCACCTCCTTGCTCCATTTCACTTTTTCGGCCCGTTGACGCATTTCCCTGACTTCCTGTTCGTGTGAGTTTCCGCCCAGTTCGTTCTGTATGGTCTTCATCTGCTGTTGCAGGAAGTATTCACGCTGCTGTTGGTCGATGTCCTCACGCGTCCGTATCTGGATGGACTCTTTAATCTCGGCCAGCTGCATTTCGCGGTTTACTTTCTCTAGTAGCCGATAGGTGCGTTCGCGCAAGGAAGATATGCCCAGAAGCTCTATTTTCTCGTCTTTCTTGAAAGGCAGGTTGGCGCAGATGAAGTTCACCATGAACATTGGATTCAGGATGTTCTTAATGGCGAAAGCCGAGTCGGGCGGTAGGGATTCGGAAGCGCGTATATAGCGCACAGTGACGTCTTTACAAGCCTCTACGGCCGCCTTGAATTCCCGGTCGTTCTTATCGGGAAGTTCATCTTCAAGCAAGGTCACACGGCCTTCCAGATAAGGCGTAGTCTCAACAATTTCATCCAACTGCATCCGCTTGGATCCTTGCAGGATGACGGTTGTCGTCTGATCAGGCATTTCCAGTATGCGTACGATGCGAGCGATAGACCCTATGTGATGCAGGTCATCGAACATTGGATATTCCGTCTCCGTGACTTTTTGGCATACCACGGCGATATATTTATTGTTTCTGTCTGCTTCACGTATCAACTTAAGAGAAGATCTTCTTCCTATAGATACCGGCATAAATACACCGGGAAACAACACCATGTTGCGCAAGGGGAGCACTGGAAGTACATCATCCACTTTGATATCCATTAATTGCTCTTCATTGCCTTCGAAGTCTGCAATTACAGAAAACGAATTGCCTTCGTGCGTTTCCCCGCTACTCATATAAAATCTTTTCTTCATTTTGGTATGGTTTATAACAGGCTCTAACCGCAGAGCCCATAAAGCAGGCGCAAATTTACGCTATTTATTTGTATATACAGAAACCTGATTCTTTAAAAAGACAAAAAACATACTCTTTTATGCGCTATTCCGGCGCTCTTTCGTTATTTTTGCGGTCTGAATAAAAAACGTCTTGCATGTCCCATACATCCTTTACGTTCAAACAATTTACCGTCCGCCATGACAAATGCGCCATGAAGGTGGGCACCGATGGAGTCCTTTTAGGCGCTTGGGCGCCGGTGGAGCGGGTCGCCCGTGTACTTGATGTAGGTACGGGTACAGGATTGATAGCTTTGCAAATGGCCCAGCGCAATGCCTGCGCACAGGTAACGGGGGTGGAAGTAGATACGGACGCGGCCTTGCAAGCCCAAGAGAACGTAGACGCTTCCCCTTGGGGAAACCGAATGAAGGTGGTCTGCACGGATTTCATGGATTTCTATCCGGACATAGAGTATGACCTCATTGTATCCAATCCCCCTTACTTTGTCGATGCCCTGAAGTGTCCTGACGAACAACGCTCCTTGGCACGCCATAGCGAAGGCCTGAACTATGCCTCGCTTTTCCGTCACTCCCGTGAAATATTGGCAAAGGACGGGCGGATCAGTATCATTGTCCCTGCTGATGTAGCCGGGCAAGCCGAAGATGCGGCATGGATGCAAGGGTTGTATCCCGCGCATCGCACACACGTCTATACCAAAGAGGGAAAGAAGTCCCGCAGAGTATTGATGACATTCAGCCGGGAGTTACGGAGTATTCAGGAAGATGAGCTCTACATTTGCACCCCCGAAGGGGCGTACACAGAGGCGTATAAAGAGCTGACCAAAGATTTTTATTTGAATTTCTGAAAATGCCATGATTGAAGACCAAGGAATAAAAGAAGAAACTTGTAAGTAGAAATCAAAAGTCGGGGTAGCATCTACAGACATGACAAGCCTGCTCCCAAAGTAATATATACTTCAACCGGGTTAGAATATATATTACT
>CALUOV010000184.1 GCA_944322275.1 uncultured Bacteroides sp.
TACGATACAAGGCTACCCCGCACTCTATGTAACCGTCCAGCTCGTTAGTCTTGGTATTCTGCACGGAAGCATAACGCTTGTCCACTCCCGTGGCGTGAAAAGCCACATTGACATACGGATTCTCCCAGGCCAAAGAAAATGCGCCCGAATGTTCCGGCGTGTAAGGTATCTGGTCTTCGTAATACACCGATGAAGGGTCTGTCTTGTCTACGGCCTTCTGATAGGTGTAGGACAAGGTGGTAAGCAACCGATGCCGGGAAGCCAGTCGGAAAGCCATATCCAGCGTCGCATCCAAGCCCCAAATGTCCACACGCCCCAGATTGACCATCGTCCAAAAGAACATGTTGTAAGGCATGGCCACTATCTTGTCCTTTACATAATTATAATAGCCGTCCACCGAAAAACTCAAGTTCTCCAGCAAAGAGCGGGATGAAGTGTGCGCATAAGTCAAGCCCACATTGTATTGGCGGGCCACTTCGGGATTCAAGTCCCTGCTACCCCAACGGCCGAAATAATTCTCGGTAAAAGTCGCCACCCGAAAAATGTCCTTGTACGAAGCACGTATCCGCAAGTTCTGTCTCTCCCAAGGTTTCCACGACACGGATACGGAAGGCGATAGCCGACGGGCATCTCCGGCAGGCTCTCCTCCCTCTGCCCCGTTCAGATAGAGCGAGCCGAGCAAAAGGGCAGTAGCCGTCAGGCGTGAAGTGCGATAGCGCACGGCCAACGTCTGCAACACGGTATGCCGATGGGGTCTCACTCCTAACGTAGCGTTCGATGTAAGGTTATTGAACGAATAGTCGGCCGCATAGGAAAGTGCCCAATCCGTATGGGGTGTATAAAGCAAGGCTGCCGAACCGTAATACTCACGCTGGTAATACTTGTTGTTCATCGCCCCGTTCGGATATTCCTCCCCTTCATCGTGATAATGAGAGGATGCCCAGTTGAACTTTCCATTCAACTGGAGGGAAAAGCCGTTGTCCCAATAATTCATGTAATGAAGTTGGGAAAAGAAATTCCGCTCGGTCAGTTCCTCATTGCTTACATTATTATAGAGGATAACGGGACCGGGCAATTCGCGGAAAGAATCATAATAATACACCTTACCGTTGAGCACCGCATGTTCACTGGGGCGTGCATAGAGATTCCATTCTCCCCGCCAGGTTTCTATATAATTATTGTTACGATGTTCTTCAGACACATATTTCCCGTTCACCAAGGTAAAAGGATAACGGTTGTCCGCCCGCATGAAGTCACCGGACAAAGACATGGACACCCGTTCGGCCAGACGCTGGTCGTAACGTACAAAAGGATTCACCAGACCGAACGAGCCTGTCTTTACCTCTGCCTTTACCCGGAAAGGACGTTCGGACAAGTCGGGCATGACCGTCTGCAAACGGATAGAGGCGGCCGATGCCACCGTACGGGCAGGAACAAAGATATCCTCATTATCGCCCACGGTCAGAGAGAGTGACTGAATGTTGTCCAACGAAAAGCGCGACAAGTCCACTTGCCCACTCTGACAATCGGTAATGGTCATCCCATCGTAAGCCACGGACGTATGCTGTGAACCTAAACTTCGCACAGAGACGGTCTTTATACCTCCGGCACCTCCGTAATCCTTCACGTTCACTCCGGAGAAACGGCGCAAGGCATCCGCCAGGTCTGTCACACCCTGTCTGTCCAATTGCTTGCGCGAAAGCATCTGGACAGGAGCCGTACTCGCCATGCCCCGACGGGAAGCCGAAGCATTCACCTCCACTTCATCGAGCACATGCACTTTGCTCCCGATGGTATCCGGCACACTGACTTGGGCAAAGCCGGAAACAACGACTGAGATACACGTCCCTACGCACGCTACTCTACGCAGCCACGTCTTTTCTTTCCTCATAAACACAGAAGAAGAATTGGTAATTTCCACATTGTTACATCCCCCGCTTTCCTCGAACGGACGATTTCTTGACTTTGTTTTGCAGGTCTTCTGACTCGCTCCAAAACGCATCGCCTTCCCATTCATGTATCGAACAGTGGCCTTGGTAGATTGACACGCTTCCTAAGGAACTCACAGCAGCGGGACTGTCCGGGATTTGCACCCGATTCCCTTTTCATCCCATCCCCCGAACAAGGGATGCGGAACAAAACGTGGGCAAAGATACGGTTTATAATTGAATGTACCAACTGACAGGACCGTTTTTTCGGAGAAATTTCTCTCCTGCATTGATTCGGCTCCAGAATTGATTCTCTTTTCATTTTTTTAATGAAAGCTATAAATAATTTGTCATGTCTACTTTGCAATTCGTCAAAAAGCTGTATCTTTGTGCCCTGATAAGCAGTTTAATAATATGGAAGCATTTTACCGCACACACGCCTACCTGGTGGAGCACACCAATGCTCCGGTCCGACGCGATCTCATGGACGAGATCGATTGGAATGACCGCCTTATCGGCATCAAGGGAACACGGGGTGTAGGCAAGACAACCTTCCTGCTGCAATATGCCAAAGAGAAATTCGGCACCGACCGTTCCTGCCTCTTCATCAACATGAACAACTTCTATTTTTCAGGTCACGGCATCGTGGAGTTTGCTTACGAATTCCAACGCCGGGGCGGACGGGTGTTGCTGATAGACCAAGTGTTCAAGTTTCCCAACTGGAGTAAGGAGTTACGCATGTGCTACGACCGCTTCCCCAACCTGAAGATTGTATTCACCGGCTCATCGGTCATGCGACTGAAGGAAGAGAATCTGGAACTGCACGACATCGTGAAAAGCTACAACTTGCGCGGATTCTCCTTCCGCGAATACCTCAACCTACATACGGGAATGAAATTCCACGCTTATCCGTTGGACGAAATCCGAAAGAATCATGAGCAAATAGCCAAAGGCATCTTGTCCAAAGTGCATCCGTTGAATTATTTTCAAGACTATTTACACCATGGTTTTTATCCGTTCTTCTTGGAAAAGCGTAACTTCTCGGAGAATCTGCTGAAGACCATGAACATGATGGTGGAAGTAGACATCCTGCTTATCAAACAAATAGAATTAAAATACCTCTCGAAAATAAAAAAGCTGCTCTACCTGCTGGCCGTGGATGGCCCCAAGGCACCAAACGTCAGCCAATTGGCAAACGACATTGAGACCTCACGAGCTACGGTGATGAACTACATCAAATATTTGGCGGACGCGCGTCTTATTAATATGGTGTATCCGATAGGGGAAGAATTTCCTAAGAAACCGGCCAAAATCATGATGCACAACCCCAATCCGATGTACCCCATCTACCCCGTGAAAGTGGAAGAGCAAGATGTATTGGAGACTTT